>JAKSUC010000007.1 GCA_024413595.1 Bacteroidales bacterium | reverse complement strand
AAGATAGTTGTGGCGCACGTTTTCAAAGAATAATTCAAGAAGCATTTTCACAATCTAAACGCAAAGTAGTAATAATTGTTGATGAATACGACTCACCACTATTAGCACATCTTCATGATGGACATTTAAATGAATATAAACAAATATTACAAAATATTTATCAACAACTTAAAACCTGTGAACAATACGAACAATTTGTATTTATAACAGGAATATCAAGATTTTCACAAGTAAGTATATTCTCAACATTAAACAATTTGCAGAATATATCAATGGATACAAATTTCTCTGATATATGTGGAATTACAAAAAAAGAGTTAACAGATAATTTCAGAGAAGATATTCAATTAATGGCAGATGAAAATAAATGTAGTTATGATGAAATGATAGAAAAACTAAAATTTCATTACGATGGCTATCATTTTAACGAAGAACTTAAAGATATATTTAATCCATTAAGTGTTTTATGTTGTTTAGATAGTAAAAAAATAAAAAATTATTGGTTCGAAACAGCAACATCATCATACGTTATAAATCATTTACAACATTTTGAAGCCAATATTCTTGAATTTGAAGGTATAGAATTATTTGACTCTGATTTTTACGTATCGCAAGAAGATTTTAAGAGTATATATCCATTACTTTATCAAGCAGGATATTTAACAATAAAAGGGTATGATGATGAAGCAAAGACTTATATAATAGGTTATCCTAACAATGAAGTAAGAGTTTCAATGATGCAAATATTGATGCCATCATACGTAGGCTGTAGTTCTTTACAATGTAAAAGTTCAATGGTCAACTTTTATTTCTCAATTAAAAAAGGCGAATACGAAAAAGGCTTTGACTATCTCAAAACATTCTTGGCATCAATACCTAATGAATTAAACAACAAAAAGGAAAAAGACTATCAAACCATTCTTTATGTATTATTCACATGGTTAGGATTTTATACCCAAGTAGAAGTTAGTACAGCTATTGGACGTATGGACATGGTGATATATACCAAAACCAACATATATATCTTTGAATTTAAAGTAAACAAATCTGCCGAAGAAGCCATGAAACAAATTCACGAACGCAATTATGAAGTAAAATTCAAAAATGATGGACGTGAAATTGTTAAATTTGGAATTAACATTTCATCAAAAAAACGAACCATCGATAAATGGATTATGGAGAAATAAATTTGAGATTTTAGATTTACATTACGCACTCCATTATCCGAGCTATACCGTTTAAAATTGGAGTTAGAGTTGTTTTATGATAAAAAACTAGATGATTGTAATATATCAAATAAAATCGTTTTGTTATTTTTAAATAGTAAAACAACTTTTGTGCAATTCTATTAACTTTAAAAATCACTTCTATTTAGTCAATTTAATTTTCTTTAAAAAAATATTTAAAATTATATCGTTATCTCAAAGAAATATATTAATTTTAAACGATAATTTTAATACCAATTTTCAATGGCCACAAAGAAATTAATTTATTCAGCTGATTTACAAGAATATCGACCTCTAATTTGGTACGGTGAACCTGTTTATGCAAGATATACACAATTAGAAAATATATTAAACAATGGGTTGGGTGCTACATACGCCGAATTGCTAACCGAACCTATTGTTATTAATGGGAATGCTCGTTGGATGAGTGCTGTTGCCACCAACGCTGTTCCATTTCCTAAGTTAGACGCTCAAAAACAAGAAAATGCGAGAGTAAATCTTCAAGTTATCTTAAACAAAATTAAAAACCTTGCTAACGAACTTCAACAAAACGAAGATCCTCATCAAAAAGAATTAGGCGAACTTTTATTATTATCTATTGAAGTTCCATCTCTTGATTGTGTTTATGTAGATGGTAATAGAATTATTCTTGTGGCTTGGGGTTTTAGCAACGAAGAGTCTAAAAAGATTAACTTTAAACTTGATACTAAAATAGATAAACCTGTTGGAATGGCTGATGTTGCCATAGGTACAACTTTATCAGTACCAACAACGTCTACAGAAAATGTTTCTGTACCGCCAACAACTTCTACAACTACTAACAACGTTAACACACAATCTACAACTCCTCCACCTCCTCAACCAGAAGGTCCAAAAACTCAATCTACAACACCTCCTACTCCCCCACCTCCTACCAACAATAATAATAAAAAAGGATTACCTGGTTGGTTATGGTTTTTACTTGGTGTTTTAATCACTGTTATTATAGTTTTGTTATTGTGGTTTTTATTAGGTAAAGACGACAACAACAATAATAACAACAATGCTAATAATAATGATGGTAATAAATCAGAATATTTACCCGACAATCCTGGTATTGTTCCGCCAATAGATACTACAAGGGTGATTGTTGACCCAGACGATCCTGGTCAACGTTTAATTTTTTCTGATAAAGTAAATATTGCTCTCAAAAAAGGTTCTGATATTAATAATTTTGCAAATATTCTTCATCAACAATATGAAAATAAACTGCAAATTGTATATTACGATACTGCAATATTATTAATGCAAGTAGAAACGCCCGAAGGAGAATGGAAACAATGGCGCGATACTCTTAAAAATATGCCTGATGTTCGTTTAGCTTTTAGCAATACAATATTTTCTAGCGAAAAAAAGATGAGCGACCCAGCTTTTAATGATGCAAAAAAGGCTTGGTATTTTGATGTTATTCAAGCATATAAAGCCTGGGATGTAACTCAAGGTGACTCAAGTGTTATAGTTGCTATTGTTGACAATGGATTTGATATATCACATCCTGAAATAAAAGACAAAGTTGTTATGCCATACGATATAACAAAAGGCAGTTCGCATGTAACACCTTGTGGTGGCGAAGGCAACGAACATGGAACTCACGTAGCTGGAACTGCCGTTGGCGGAAGTAACAATGGTCAAGGATTATGTGGTATTGCTCCTAATTGTAAACTTATGCCTATAAAAATTGGTGACGATTATGGTAATATGCAAACTATTTCTATTGTTGCAGGTATTTTATATGCAATTCATCATAATGCTAAAGTTGTAAATTTATCATTAGGAACATATTTCGGCGAAGAGGTAACAAGTTTACCAAATTCAGAACAAAGTGAACTCGCACATAATTATTATACTGAAGAAGCTGATTTTTGGAACGAATTATTTCAATTTGGCTTAGAAGAAGATGTTATACTAGTACTTGCAGCTGGAAATCAAAACATAATGGCTGGTATCGACCCATTTTCACGTTCAAACAAAGTGATGGTTGTTTCTGCATACGAAAGTGCACGCACTCCTAAAGCTGATTTTAGTAATCATGGTGAATTTACAAACATAAGTGCTCCAGGTGTTGAAATTTATAGCTGTGTTCCTGGTAATAAATTCGAAATGCTTCAAGGAACTAGTATGGCAAGTCCAATAGTTACAGGAGCTTGTGCGTTAATGCGTTCGGCACATCCTGAAATGAAAGCAGAAGAAATTGTTTCGGCTATTAAAAATACAGCAAAACCTTTAAATAATAATCCTAAAATAGGTCCTTTGTTGCAAATATTCGACGCATTAAATTATAAAGGTGATTTATTAGAAATTCCTGACGATGCAAAAGATTTAAGTTTTGCTCAAGGCAAATGGAAAAGTACAACTGATTTATATAGCGAAAGCGACTCTGTAGATATTCAATTGATATTTGAAATAAAAACCGATGGCAACGGTGAAATCACTTATGCTAAATCTACTGGTCATAACTTTTTTGCTGATTTAAATATTACTTTTTCGGATGGCAAATTAATAATGAAACAAACCGAAGATGCTTTAAACGAAAAATATCCCGACGAAGGATTTATGCCATACGTATTTACATGTCAACAAGATAAACAAGAAGGATGTGCAAAATGCAAAGCAGAAGCAGATGGCAAAAATTTAGTAGATTTTAATATGAAAAAAATTGATTAAATTTGCGAATAATTATAAAACATATTTTTTTAGTTGAATTTAAACTACAAAAAATCGAACATAAAGAATAAAAAAATGAGTCAACCCATAATTACAACAGATATATCAGCTGTAAGACCTGTATTTTCAGCAGGAACAAGCGAAAATATCAAACGCTATAATCAGCTTAAAAAGATGTTTTCGGAGGGTAAAGAATATGCAGTTCTTGCAGAACCTATACCAGCTGGTAAAGATAAAATTACTTGGCATACTGAATTTGATGGAACTCCTGAGTCTTTTAATAAACTTACAGAAGATGATCGTCAAAAAGCTAAAGGACGTATTAAATATCAAGTTAACAGAATGTATAAGGCTGCTTTTCATCAACTTTATCACGGTTCTAAACAAGATGTTAACGAAATTTTTGAGATTTTAGACTCTTGCATCGAAATTCCTGACTACGACAATATTTTTAGAGTAACTAATGCTTCTGGTAAAACTAATTATGTTTTAATCAAATGGGGTTTTATTGGCGACGATTTTAATTCAGGGTCTGGATTGGTTAAAAAACTTATTCCTATCAAAGTTGATACTATTAAAATTAAGGTTTTAAATAATGGAAAAGCTGTTTCTAATCAAAAAGTAACTTTAAAACACTTAGGGAAAATATATAATTTTGTCACTGATAGTTTAGGTTATGTTTCGTTAGAAGATGTTCCATTGGGTGATAGTTTTACTGCTGAAACCGATCAAAAAGATACTTTAACAGAATATGTTTGTGATGGTAGCGATGAATATCATTTAAACGTTGGTGTTAAAAGTGCTGATATGATTTTCAACATTGTTGATAAAAAAGGTAATCCTTACGCTAATGCAGAAGTTTCGTTTACTTATGAAGGTAAAACATATTTTGAAACTGCTAATTCTCAAGGTAAAATAATTTTAAGAGATATTCCAGAAAACACAGAAGTTGTTTGCAAACAAAAAGAAATGTCTGAACAATATATCTGTAATTCAGAACAAAAAATTTATGTTTTTCATGGAAATCGTCCTTCTTCAGAATTAGAAGTAATTGTTATAACAGAAAGTGGAGAACCTATCGAAAATGCTAATGTAGATATTACTATTGCTGGTGAAAATCAAGTGTTAAAATCAAATGAAAAAGGAAAGGTTTTTATCGACGAAATTGAAATAAATTCTCTCGTAGAAATTGTTTGTAAAGGCAAAGATTTTAATTCTGTTTCATCTACACTAAACACTAAAGAAGGGTTAAACTCTGTAGAACTTCAAATCAGAAAAAATACTTCGTCTGGCGAAATGAAAATCAAAGTTGTTGACGAACAAGGTCATCCAATTGTAGGAAGTTTAGTTCGTAGCGAATTTGATGATTATAAAACTGATCTTGTTACTGACGAAAATGGAGAAATATTTTTACCTAAAGTTGCGTATTTTTCAGAGGTTACATGCACTCAAATTATTGATGGATTAGGAATGCGTCGTCATAAATTTACTTTTACTCAAGACGACAATCAATATATATTAAAAGGTATTAAAATTCCTGAAAAATCTGTTATTAGTGATCTTGAAATTCATGTTCAAAACAAAAAGAAACAAGATATTCCGAATTTAAGAGTTACTATTTCGGATGGACATAAAGATATTAACCGTATTACTAATGCAGAAGGTAGAGTTATTGTTAACGAAATGCCTCGAAACAAAAAACTATATATTTCTACTGAATACAAAAACAAAACTACAAAACTTGAATATGAATGTACTAAAGAAAAAGAACTTGTTAATGTTTTTGTAGGTCGTAGTCCATGGTTGTTTTTGTTATGGTTAATTCCATTATTAGCTTTAGTTGGTTTCTTGATTTATAAATATTTAGTTCCAATTATTGTAAACGACAATCCAACACCTGCTGTAGTTGTTGACACTACAGAAAATCAACCAGAACCTGTTGTAATACCAGTTGAAGATACAACACAAGCTGTTCAACCTGAACCTCAGCCTGTTGTAGAAACTCCCAAAGGTATTACACTAACTGTTGTTGACGAAGAAACTGGAAATATTATTCCTGACGCAGAAGTTAATTTAACTTATGGAAACAATAAAGTTAACGGAAAAACTGATGCTAATGGAAAATTAAATTTTGCTGATATTACAGATACAACTAGTTTAATTACAGTTAATATCAAAGCTAAAAATCACGACGAATATCTTGGTTCTTTTGCTTTTGCAAACGAAAAAACTATTATTATTCCTAAAAAATCAATTGAATTTTCTGAAGAAATTCTTCCTTGTGGAACAGAAATTAGTTCTAAAGGTTTCCATTCAACAGTTAAAACATTCGATTTGAAAAAGAAAAAAGGAAAAGTTTATATTTATTATCAAATGAATGATGTTCCTGATCAGATGATAGTATATAAAGGTCGTGCGTCAGAAATTGATAATAGTAAAATAATATTTGACACAAAAGGATTTGTTAAATTTTCAAAGAAAGTTTCATTCAATTTCCAAACCGATGACGGGTTAATTACCGTAAAAATAAATGGTGGAGACGAAAATAAAACTCAATGGTATTTTAAAGTATTTTGCCCTTGATAATTGAAAAATAACAAATTAAATACTAAATACAAACATATAAAACCAAAAAAAATATGAATGTTATAGCAAATAAAGACCTTAATAATGTACGCTACATGTTAGGTAGCGCAGAAACTGCAAAAGGCTTTTATAATCAAATAAAAGCAACATTCCCGAGTAGCGACGAATACAAAATATTTGCAGAACCTATCATTATGGAAGGCGGTTTAAAAATAGCATGGAGTGCCGAATACGAAGGCAAAGGAGTTTGCTACGATCGCTTAACCGAAGAAGATCAGAGTATTGCTCGTAATATTTTATCAGAAAGTATAAAAAAACTTATAGATAAGGTTAAACTATTTAACGACGATACGATCACAGATTTTATGTATAAATGTATCGAAATTCCAGGAATGAATAGCGTTTACATGCTACGAAAAAATGGAGATACGCACGTTGTTTTAACTGAATGGGGATTTGTTTTGGATACGCCTGGTGCTGAAAAAGGTTTATTAAACAAACTTATCAACACTAGAAAAATTCCTATGAGATTTCAAGTTGTTTATAACGATGACATGACTCCTGCTCCTTTTGAAGATATTATTTTTGAATACGAAGGCAAAAATATGTCGGCTAAATCTGACGAAAACGGTGTTATTGTTCTTGAAAAAATAAAAGAAGACTCTTATATAAAAGCTTTTGAACCTGATGGCGACCAAAAAATTAATATGCAAGGGTTCACTTGTTACGAAGAAGGTCAATATCAAATTAAGGTAACTCCTAAAGGTAATATGCTTTTTGAAGTTACTGACCAAAATCACAATGTTTTAAGTGGTCAAGAATTTATTTTTGAATATAATACAGAAAAAGTCAAAGGTGTTTCTGACGCTGAAGGTCACATTACAATTAACAAAGTTAAAAACGGAGTTACAGTTAAAGCATATCAAGAAAAAGATGGTGCTCAAGAAAATATCAACACTTTTATTAGCGACCGAAAAGTTGAAAAATATCCAATTGTTATTGTTATAGAAGAAGTTGTAGAAACGCCTCCTCCACCTCCTGAAACTAGAAACATGAGATTTAAAGTTGTGGACGAAAAAAATAATATTGTTAAAAGCGCTGCTGTAACTGTAAAATACAACGGTATTACAAAAACTCTTATGACTGACGAAAATGGATATGCTGAACTTCAAGACGTTCCTTTAGGAACTCAAGTAGAAGTTAAAGCTAAAAAATAAATAAGTGGAAAAAGGAGAATTTTTTTTAATTTTCCTTTTTCATTTATAAATAAATAACCATTTCAAACTAAATAATATATATATATGGAAGGAACAGGGAAATATACGTATAACGACACTGATGCTGAATATGTAGTAAAAATAAAAGGTAGAAAACCTTGGTGGCTTTTGTTATTATTATTGCTTTTGCCACTTATTTTACTTTTACCTTTTGAAAAAGATGTGACGTTTAAAGCTATCAATAAAAAAACTGAAGAAACAATTCCTCAAATAAACGTAAATTTTAAATATGTTCAACATAAATTTTTTACGTTAAGTCCTTTTAGCTTTTTTACTGCTGATACTATTCCATTAGAAAATGAAACTGATGAAAAAGGAGAGGCTCTGTTTACAAAAGTAAAATACACTCTATTTCAGTCACTTTTCTACGGTAATGAAGCTACATTAGTAACAGCTATGGGAGGATGCTTAATAGGCGACACTATTACTCCTGCTTTTAAACCTTTAAATTCTTTTTTCCCTGAGAAAATTTATATTGGTTTTAAAGGTTTTGACTTAAATTTTAAAATTGTTGACGAAGAAGACAATGAACCTATTCCTGATGCAAGTGTAAAAGCTATTATAACTGGTAAAGAAAATCGTGAAGATAATCAAACTAGTGATCCGGGCGGGTATGCTACTTTTGATGGTATACCTGTTTGTGGTAATATTGAAGTTATTGCTAATAAAGAAGGATATAAACCTGACACGCTTAAAGGCGATGTTGAAAGTCTTTTGAAAGGTGAATTTGGTAGAACTCTCAAATTAAAACCTGAAAAAGGAATGATTGAATTTGTTGTAAAAGATTTAAAATCAAAACTTACAATTCCTGGAGCTAAAGCAATACTTCATACAACAAATGGTAACACATTAGAAATGACCACAAATACCAATGGAGTCGGCAAGGGCTGTTTTGATAGTATTAGCTTAAACAAAAACTTTAAGATAGAGGTCACAAAAATCTATTACTATGATACTGCCACTGCTGAATATCAAGTTATGAAATTCCTAAAATTTAACGAAGAACAACGCACTATATATATGCGTCAAAAAACAGAAAATTTAGTATTTCGTGATATTGATGCCGAAACAGGTAAAATTATAGTAGGTGCTAAAAATATAATTTCTATCAATGGAAAAACCGTTGCAACAGAATATTCTAATAATCAAGGATGTTTCACTGTTAGCAATGCAAAACCAGAAGATAAAATTACAATTATTGCATCAAAAGCTGGATATGTACAAAACGACTTTACAATAGTTAATAAAAAAACTTCATCTCTTGATAATCAGGCAAAAAGAGACATTCCATTAAATGCAATTAAAGAAATGCACACAAAACCTCGTAAAAATTGTGGAGTACATTTCTCTGGAACTTTATTATCTGACACTGAAATAAAAGGCCATATATCAAAGATTTACGAACCAGATAAATATGGAGAATATGTAGGTGACGGAAATTATCCTAGCAATGCTGCGGCATTTCCTAATGCTGTTAAATACACATTTGATGCAATTGCTGTGGATAAAGGAACTCATTTAACTATCTATAGCAAACCAAATTATCAAGGTAAAGTTTTACTTGATGTTAAAGGTCCTGCTTTAATTAATAATGTTAAATGGAAAAATGAGTCTCGTATAAAAGATGTTTGCGATAAAACTTTCAGAGGCGAATTTGAAGCTAATTTCCCTAAAAATTGCCGTCAATGGTCGTCAGAAAATATGAATACTTGGGATTTTGGTTCGTCTAAAATCACTTGTGACGAATAAGATAAATTTTAAGTATAAATATTTGAATTTTAAGAACTAATAATATTAACGGTGAACTGAACGTTCACCGTTTTTTTTGATTATTTATAATACTATATAAATTTAATTAAATACTAATTAATAGAATATAAAAGCAATAACACAATTTAAACAATATTATAAACTAAAAAAAACTAAATAACACCACCACACTAATCATTAATAGTTAATATAATTACAATGCTATATGTTTGTTTACAAAATTAAAATTAGGAATTTACATGTTATAATAAAATATAAATTTGGGTAATTTTTAATAAAAAATTGATGTGTTATGCTGAAAAATATAGTTTCTTTCTATTTATAATTTTTTTAGACAAAATCAAAAAAGCAAAGACTCTATTTAGCAAAAAGCTAAAATCAAAAAAATAAGCATCAAAAGTAAAGTAAATATGTAAAATATAGGAATTAGAATATAATAATTTATAAATAAAATAATAAAAAAAATAAAACCAATGATAAAAACAATTAATAAAATTAAAATTTTATAAGTTTAAAAACAAATATTAATATCAAATAAAAAATCTTAAATTAAAAAAATTCTCAACACAACAAACTATTAGTAACATTTCTTCACATAGTACAGCAAGCAAAATCAATGCCTATGTTCAAAAATATTAAAAATAAAAAAAAATAAATTTTTTCGAGTTTAAATAAAAACCATCACTAAATTTTAAAAACAAGTCAAAATCCTTGCATCAGTGTGAATAGATATAAAGAATAGAAGAAAATATCAAAAGGAAATTGAGATATCAACAACAATTTTAACAAAATAAAAGGAAGCAATGAGCTATAAATAAAGCAATTAAATATGAAAGAATAAGTTTAGAAAAGCCTATTTTTTTTGAATACATTTGAGCAAATGATGAAAGTGTAAAAATAAAGAAAGAAAAAATAAAAGACCAAAAAATTTCAGCTCCCGAAGTTTTTCCTAAAATTATAATAAATCCAGAAAGTCCACCACAAAAAAAAGAAAAATCATTTAAAAATTCGGTTTTTATTAAAAGGAGTTCAAAAATAGTTAAAATACAAAATAAAATAAAAATTAAGTAAATACCCGACGATGAAAATTGTTCGGGTCTAAAAATAAAAAAAGCAAAAATATAAGTTATCAACATTACGCTAAAAATCGTAAGTCTATTTTTTATATTTTCACTCGACAAATTCAAATGAGAATTTGAAATGTTTAAAATTTTTGAAAAAGCATAAGGCAAAACTACAAATATAGAAAATGCTGACAAATAACACAATACAGAAAATAATGTAGAATGATAATAAGCCTTTCTTTCCATCCCAAAAAATACCGAAAAAGAATAAAACGGCATTAAAAAGGGATGCGAAAGATAACTAATCAGCTTAATAATTTTACTCATTTACAACTCTTTACGTAATCGAGCAACAAGAATATTCATTTGCTCTCTATATTTTGCAACTGTACGACGAGCAATTTGATAACCTCTATCTTGTAATATTTTGGCAAGTCGTTCATCGGTTAATGGATGCTTTTTACTTTCTGCATCAATACATTCTTTAAGTATTTTTTTAATTTCACGTGTTGAAACTTCTTCTCCTGTATCAGTTTGCATTCCTTCAGAAAAGAAAAATTTCAATGGAAATATTCCAAAATGAGTTTGAATATATTTACTATTTGCTACACGAGAAATTGTTGATATATCAAAATTTGTTGCGTCGGCTATAGTTTTGAGGATCATTGGTTTTAGTTTGGTTTCATCTCCATCTTCAAAATACTCGCGTTGATAATCTATGATTGCTTGCATCGTTATCATCAATGTATTTTGACGTTGTTTAATTGCTTCAATAAACCATTTTGCACTATCAAGTTTCTGTTTAACAAACATGAGTGTATCTTTATCTTTTTTAGAAGCTTTTGATTTATTGGCACTATCAATCATATCGGCATAAGTGCGATTTACACGTAATTCTGGTACATTTTTAGAATTTAAATGTAAAATCATATCACCTTCGTTGTCTTCCAAAATAAAATCAGGAATAATATGTTGTGATGTTTTAGACAATTGAGGTGAAAAAATACTGCCTGGTTTTGGATTTAAATGAGTTATTTCATCAATTGCCAACTTTAGTTCTTCTTCAGTAAGCGCTACTTTTGAAATAATTTTATCGTAATGTTTTTTAGTAAATTCTTCAAAATAATCTTTGATTATTTCGTATGCAAATTTTAGTATCTTTCTGTCTGCTTGATTATTACGATAACGTCTTAATAATTGAAGCATTAAACATTCACGAATGTCTCTTGCACCAACTCCTGCTGGATCAAAATCTTGAATTATGGTTAAAATCTTTTTTAAATATTTTTCATCTGTTGTAATATTAGCAGAAAAAGCTACATCATCAACTATATTTTCAAGATCTCGACGTAAATATCCGTCTTCATCAATATTTCCTATTATATACTCAGCCAAAAGTTGTTCTTCTTCGTTTAAAACGCCAAGTCCAATTTGTGATAAAAGATATTCATGAAGCGAATTTCCTTGTGTATAAGGAATATCTGAATGTTTTTCGTCTTCGTCAGAATAATTATTTGATGATAAACGATAACCAGGAGTTTCGTCTTCGTCTAAATAATCTTCCATGGTAAATTCTTCATCACTTTGAGTTTTTTTGAATTCATCGTCGTTATAATCATCATTGATATCACGCTCTACTTCATCATAATCTTGATCATCATCTAAAGAATCTGATGTATTAGAATCTTCACTCTGTGAATCTGAAGAATTTGAACTATAATCATCTGTTGTTATGTTATTATCATCGTCACTTCCTTCTTCTAGAACAGGATTTTCTTCGATTTCGCGTTTTATTCGCTGTTCTAATTGCATAGTTGGTATTTCCAACAACTTGATTAATTGAATTTGTTGTGGAGATAACTTTTGAAGAAGTTTTTGCTGTAACTTTAAATTTTGCATAATAGTGCGTTTTAAGTTTGCATAATACAAAAATAAAGGAAATTTTGATATTTTGGTATATTTTATGCAAGAAAAATTCAATTTAAATGTAAAATAATTTCTTTAAAAAGTTGAAATAGCTGATACTTTTAAAGATACAAGAGTTAAATTTCCACGTTTTATATATTCACAAATCCATTTTTTTTCTTTAAAAACTCTTTTTAAGGAGTCAATACTCTTTTCTGAAGTAAATGAAACTATACCTGCGCAAGGAGTTTTGGGTTCAAAATTCATTTGTTTTAAAATTTCACACAATCGATTTGTTTTTTGGTGTAATATTTCTATTGGTAAATTATTTATAGAAATTTGACTAATTATATCTGAAGCTAACGCAAAATCTCGCTCTGATAAAGAATTTGAAAATTTCAAGACTTTTGAACGACGTTTTAATAATTCAATAATAATAGAATCTCCACATACAATTGCTCCATTTGATAAACATAATGAATTTTGCATGTTAATTAATTTAATATCAGCAAAATTCTTTACACCACATAATTCGTCACTGCCGTGACCATTTTTTCCACATGTTAAAAATCCAAAACTATCGTCTAATAAAACTAAAGCATTATAATGTTCTGCTAATTTTTTTATTGCAGACAAATTTGCACAATCGCCTAAATCATAGAATATACCATCAGTAACAATTATTCGTAAACGTCGCATTTGAGTCATTTTTAGGGCTTCTTCTAATTTATCCATATCATTATGATGATAACGGATTTTGTCGGCTTTACAAATGCGTACACCTCGAATTAAAGCAGGATTTATATTTTCATCATAAATTATTGCATCTTCGGTATTTAAGATATTTTCTAAAATATCTGCTGAAATTCCATTATAAGAAGGAAATATTGCAGTATCTTTAACATGAAGAAAATCTATAAGTTGTTTTTCAAAAAACTTCTGTTGCGCTAAAACACCTGAAGAAAAAGTATTAAAAACTTTTTTAGTTGAATATATTTCATCATATTTTTGTGTGTTTATTCCCAAAAAATTTGTATCACAAAAATTAATATAAACATCTGAATTAGCATTACAAAATTGTCCCTTTTCGTTTATTAAAAAAACACTATCTTCAGGACGAGACGTTGCTTTTGCCATAACTAATTCTTCTTCAAGTATTTGACTAATATTTAAATTCATACTAATTATAATTAAAAAAATATGTTGTTAAAATACATAATAAAAACAGAATTCGTATATTTGATATTCAAAAATAAAGAAATTATTCACAAGAAAAAATAATTTTTAAAAAATGGTAAAATACAAAAGAATATTATTGAAACTCAGCGGAGAAGCTCTTGCAGGTTGCGACAAATACGGAATAAATGGCAATGTTTTAGAAGAATTTTGCCAAGAAATTCTTGAATTATCTTCAATGGGAGTTCAAATTGGAATTGTTGTTGGTGGTGGAAATATTTTTCGTGGTATGACTGGTACTAAAAAAGGCGTTGAACGTGTAAAAGGTGATAGCATGGGTATGTTAGCTACTACTATTAACGCTATTGCTATACAAAGTTGCATTGAATCTTTAGGTGGTAAAGCCAAAGTTTTAACTGCTACTTTAATGGAACCATTTGCTGAACGTTTTTCGCAAAATAGAGCTATAAATGCTTTAGAAAAAGGTTATATCGTGATATTCTCTGGTGGAACTGGAAATCCATTCTTTACAACTGATAGTGCTGCTGCTTTACGTGGAATTGAAATTAAAGCTGATATTTTATTAAAAGGAACTCGTGTTGATGGAATTTATACTGCTGATCCTGAAAAAGATAAAAATGCTACTAAATTTGACGAAATAACTTTTGACGAAACTATTCAAAAGAAACTTAAGGTAATGGATCTTACTGCATTTGCTTTATGCAGTGAAAACAAATTACCTATTATGGTTTTTGATATGACACAAAAAGGTAACCTTAAAAAAATAACAAATGGCGAAAAAATTGGTACTTTGGTAAAGTAATTGCAGAAAAATAAAATACACATTTACTTACAAAAAAATGATATATTTTGACCCTGAAAAAACTAGGGAAATAATGTGCCGTATTCTAAAAGAAAATGGCGTTAACGCAGAATCAATAACTCATGTAACTGATAGTATTATAGATGCTTCGTTAAAAGGAATTGACACTCATGGCCTTGCATTATTTCCACATTATTTAGAAGGATTTCAACTAGGCAGAATTAATAAAAAACCTCAGTTTAAAATCGTGAAAAATAATGGCTCAGCTAAATTAATTGATGCAGATGGTGCTATTGGTCATCATGCTGGAAGATTTGCAATGGATTTTTGTATTGATATGGCAGCTAAAAGCGGTACAGGTTGTTGTGCTGTTAAAAATTCTTCGCATTTCGGTGCTGCTGAATATTTTACAATTTATGCTGCTAAACATAATATGTTAGGGTTTGCTTTTACTAATACTAATTCTTTGGTAAAAGCTTATAATGCTGTTGATCCTATTTTTGGAACAAATCCTATTTGTTTTGCTTGTCCTATTGAAGGTGAAGAACCGCTTAGTTTAGATATGGCAACTAGCGTTATTAGTTGGAATCAAGTGAGAAACTGTAAAGAAGCTGGTATCGAACTTAAAGATGGATGTGCTTATGACGAAAATGGAAAATTCACAACAAATCCCAACAAAGCTAAATGCGTGAGACCTATTGGTGATTATAAAGGGTTTGGGTTAGGAATGATGGTTGAAATTCTTTGTAGTGTTTTATCTGGTAGTGAAATGGGTAAAGATTTAATGCCGATGTTTCATAGTGATATGACGAAAAAAAGAGGAATTTCTCATTTTTTCCAAGCTATTGATATATCAAAATTTACTAACGCCAATAACTTTATTAAAAGAATGGGCGAAATGGTGAAATTTATTAGAAATATGCGTCCTTTAGAAGGTCAAGAAGTTATGGTGCCTGGTGACCCTGAAAAACGTAGAAAAATTGAACGTTTAAATTCAGGTATTCCGATGATGCAAAATGTGTATAATGAATTTATTAATATTAGTAAAGATTTTGAAAATGCTGTAAAATAATTTATCGCTTAGCGAAAATCCTCATTACACAATTTTTACAATCAAAACTTAAAGCGAAAGTTTGATATGGTCCTACCAAATTAAAACTTTCGCTTTTCCATTCTTTAGGAACATTTTTACATTCTTTAGGACAAAATCCACATTCACGACGAATACAATATTTTGTAGTCATAACTTCTAATCCATTAGTGTTTTTCAACAATTCAAATGCTTCTTGAGTTATTTCACAACCATGATTTTTATAAAATTTTCTTGATAATTTATTGGAAACATTTAATTTATAATCTCCTGATTTTTCGAAATAATTTACGTTTTCTGATGGTTTAGAACTTGGTTTTGGATAGAATTTTTTTTCACGAATAGACTTTAATTGAGATAACACTTCTCTCCTACTCTCATTAATTACAGAATTTGGTAAAAATGGAATTTCATCAAAATTAATATCAACATTTTGAATATTAAACAAATCTCCACCTTTACGTAATGATGAATCTATGTTTTGAATTGCACGATCAATATTATTGGCCTTTTGAAGTTCATTTTGTGTAAAATGTTCTGTTTCAATATTATCTTCATCAATAGCATAAATTTTAAAACCTCCTTTTGAAGGATAAATTTTTAAATCGACAGAAATTTTACGCAGAGTTTTAGTATTTTCTAGTTGTTTTTGAAAAACAGTATCAAAATTTCTATAAATATCCATTCCTACCGATAAATTATTTTCAGTAGTAGCATATATTATGTCATTCTCTATTTTATCAACGCGAAAACCATAAAGTTGATTATTAAAAATATAACACATTCCATCACCATTTGATATAATAGAGTTTGTATTTATTTTTAATTGATTACCACGCTTCATTGAAAGTTTTCCTATAAGATTTCCACAAAATTTTGGGCTTATAAAATTAGCTAGTTTGTCATTATTATTTTCTGCAAAATATTGAGTAAAACCTCTATTAAAAGCTTTTGAAGTATCAGGTGTAAAATCATAATAGCATTTTCCAGAAGATAATTTTACACGTTTTTCTAAAATATTATCTAATAATTTACGATAATGTGCAGTGACATTTGCCACATAAGGAATATCTTTTAATCTACCCTCTATTTTTAAAGAATTAACACCTAAATCAATCATAGATTGAATTTTTGAAGTCATATTCAAATCCTTGAGTGATAACAAATATGAATCTTTTATTAAAACATTTTGTTCATTATTTAAAAGTGAATATTTAAGTCTACAAGCTTGTGCACATTCACCTCTATTTGCACTACGACCTCCTATTCTAGCACTCATATAACATTGTCCACTAAAACTTACGCACAATGCTCCATGTATAAAACATTCAATTTCTGCGTTTATTGATTTTCTTACTTCTTTAATATGTTCTAAAGAAGACTCGCGTGCTAAAACTATTCGCTTAAATCCTAATTGATCAAGAAATTTAATACGATTTATATCATAATTATTTGTTTGAGTACTTGCGTGAAGTTCTATTGGTGGAATATCCATCTCTAATATACCCAAATCTTGAATAATTAAAGCGTCTACTCCAATATTATAAAGGCTATATATAAGATTTCTAGCATTTTCTAATTCATTATCATAAAGAATGGTATTTAAAGTGACATAAACTTTAGCACGATAAAAATGTGCATATTCAACAAGTTTTTCAATATCATTCAAATTATTAGCCGCCATCTTTCTTGCACCAAAATCAGATGCTCCAATATAAACAGCATCAGCACCACAATTGATTGCAACAATGGCAGTTTGAATATTTTTTGCAGGAGATAAAAGTTCCATTTATTTTTTTATTTTGATACCTATAACAGTAATATCATCACGATAAGGTTGACCTTCCATAAAATCTATTAAAGACTGATTTAAAATTTCACCCATTTCATTCATTGTATAATGGCGACAATCTTCTAAAAATTTTTGAAAACGTTCAGAGCCAAAACGCTTACGTTGTGAATTGTTTTGATCAATTATACCGTCTGTTATCATAAACAATTTGTCATCTGGTTTTAATATAAAATTATGCTGTTCATAAACATAATCTATACAAGGAGTTTGACTTAAACCTAATTGTTTACGCCCGCCTCTTACTCTAATTACGATATCAGCAAAACTATCATAATAGAAAATTGAAGAACCAGAACCACAGAATGTTACAAAATATCCCTCATCACATTTAACTAGTTTACAAAGTCGCATTTCCATTCCATCATAATTTTGAGTTTTTTCTTGTTTTAATAATGAAATTAAACGAGAACTCAATTGTTCAAAAATAGATTTAGGCTCAGTAATACCTTTGATTAAAATAATTTCATTCAACAAATTATAACCAATCAAACTCATAAAAGCTCCAGGAACTCCGTGTCCTGTACAATCGGCTACTGCTAATATTATTGTATTTTCTGAAATTTTTTCATACCAATAAAAATCACCTGATACAAAATCTTTTGGCTTATATAATATAAAATTATCAAAATCATCATTAATCGTTTCTTTTAATGGTAAAATTGAATCCTGAATTTTTTGAGCATATCTCAAACTATTTTTTATGGTATTATTTTGAATTTCTATTTGTTTGTATCCTTTTTCTAATTTCGAATTGTTGATTAATAGTTGTTCTTGTTGAACTGACATCTCAACTTGACTTTCTTGTAAACGAATATATGCTTCAGACAACTCTTGTGCTTGTCGTGCTCCTTCTTCTTGTGAAAATTTTAATAGGGTGATATCTGTTTGTGTTAAAATCCAATTTGTTATTTTACCTTGGTCATCAAATAATGCGTCAAGTGTAGATTGTAACCATGTTTTTGTATTATTACTTTTTAAATGACACGACTCAAAAGATATATTTTGATTACTAAATCGTGAACATTTTATCAATTCTTGATTTAAAGTTTCGCTTGCTAATTTTGAATCAAAGAAATTTTCACAGCCATATAATTGAGGGAATGTATCTATTTCACATTCATATATATCTTTAAACGACTCATTTATCCATTCAATATTGCCATCTACATCTAAAATAGCTACTGCATTTGTCGATTTTGTGGCTACAAGTGACATTTGTTTTAGCTTTTCTCGTTGTATATTTAATTGTTGATTACGTCTTTGAACAATGTTTTCTAATTTGGTATTTTCCTTCTTTAATGCTGATGTAAAATATTTTATAATTATAAAAATCAATAAAATAAACAAACATATATATATTAATATTGCCCAAAAACTTGAATAAAATGGATGTTTTATTTTAAATTTAAATATTGCTGTTTTTGTTACAACGTTTTCACAATTTAATGCTTCGACTTTAAAAGTGTATAATCCAGGTGATAAGTTTACAAACTCTTTAAGGTTGTTTTTTTCCCAACTTGACCATTCTGAATTTAAGCCTTCTAATTTATATCTATATTTGATAAAAGATATATTTTCGAAAGCTGATGTTGAAAAATTAAATTTAATGTTTCGGTTTGAATAATCTATATTAACAACTTGATTTTCTGAATAATCTCTAACTGGTAATTTTTTATCAAAATATTTCCATCCATCAAATATTATCGAATCGGAAGCTGTTATGGTGTTGATTATAACATTAAAATCTTTTGTTGCTGGGTCTGATATTGTTTGATCGTTAATATTTCGTTTTATTAATCCTATATCAGTTCCTAACAATAATAATGAATCACAAATATTTATACTATAAACACTTTTTATTGGTTTTCGAAAATTCAATACTTTATATTGTTTTGAATCTTTTACATTTATTTGGTAAAATGATGATTGGGTCTTTATAAAAAAATCTCCTGTTGAATTTGAAAATGAGAACTTTTCTATTGGCTCGTTTATTTGAGAATTATTTAATAGAGAATCATATTCAATAGTTGAAGTAAATGTCTCTTGATCTGTTACAATTTTTTTTATTTGACCATCATTTACATAAACATATTTCCCATATTGTTGTAAAACTAATTGTCTTAATGTGTTAAGTTGTCCAATAGTATCTATTCTTTCTATATTTTTTATTTGAAAATCATTTCCACTTGGTGTAAAATGAATTAGTCCATTTAATAATGTAGATATCCAAATTGAACCATCTGAAATAACTTTAACTCTATAAATATTTTCATGAATATCAGAATGTACTTTTGCATTTGATAAAATTATTTTGCCATTTTTAATTGTATAATCTACAATCCATAAACCATAATAACTTGCAATCAAAATTTTATTTGGATAAAGTTGTGAAGTTGCCAAATTAAAACAACGTCCACAATCTAATATTTTTTCTGCTCTATTAGGAAATACTTGAAACAACCCT
Source organism: Bacteroidales bacterium (assembly GCA_024413595.1). Lineage (GTDB taxonomy): Bacteria > Bacteroidota > Bacteroidia > Bacteroidales > UBA3824 > UBA3824. The sequence goes on along the minus strand of JAKSUC010000007.1, from coordinate 74,743 downwards.
TCTGATGTACAAGCTAATATTACATCTTCTACATTTTGTAAATTCCAACAAAAGTTTTCTTGAAAAGATTTGTCATAATTTATTCTTGAAAATATTATATTTCTTTTAGAATATTGTTCTCGAGGTGCTACATAAATACAATTTGTAGTTCCTACATAATAATATTTACTATCAGCAAAACAAGATAATACATTTGATATTATTCCATTATGTTCACCATAATAAACAAATGGTGAATTTAATTCTATTTTGGAAATTCCACCAGAATAAGAACACCACAAATTGTCTCTGCTATCAAAATATAAATTTTGAATAGATGTGGCAGGTAAATTTAATCTTGATTTTAATACTTGAACATATTCTAACTTATCTGAAAAGATATAAACGCCATAATTAGTGGCTATTGCAATCTTTTTTAAATTTGAATTATAAATTAAATCATTTATTTGAAAAATATCACCGCTGAGTGGCAAAACTCCTTTTTGAATATCTTTATTTGGATTAATTTTTTCTCCATTAATAATATTTTGACAATCAACAACATAATAACTCAAATCTGAATTTAAAAATAAAATTCTACTATCATCAATATTCAACAATTTTGTAGAATTTGGTATAAAACCATATTCTTTTAAATCAATTAAAGAATAATTATTATTGCAAGTATATTTCCATAAAAAACCGTCTTCTCTATATGCTAAAACAAAATCTTTAAATTTTATAGATGATATAATTTTACTTGTAGAAGAAAATTGTAAACGATTAGTTTGTGAATACGAACAGACACTTGTCTCTTTTACAAATAATGTAGAAGTGTCATTTATTGAATAAATATTAGCAACTTTTTCTTGTTCAACACTAATAATATCAGCTAAAGACTCATAATTAGCAGAACCGTTTTTATTGATATTAAAATAGCCAACTTCGATAGGACCAGCTACATAAAGATTGTTATCTTTAGAAAAACAAACAGAAGTTAATCCAGTTTGTATTTCAGTTTTTAAAGTTTTCCATTCAAAACCATTATAATATTTAACTCCATCAGAAGACACAACAATAATATTTCCATTAGAGTCTTCTGAAAATTGATAATATTTTTGAATTATACCTTTGTCGTCAAGGTAAAAATTCTGAATATACGAAGTTTCTCTAAACTTATCACTGCTTTGAGCAAACGTATATAATGGTAAAAATAATACCATTATAAAAAATAAATACGCCCAATATGATATGTAAGAATATGTTCTCACAAATAATTATTTTCAAAATTCAATTTAAATACAAATAAACAAAAAAAGCCTGAATAATCAGGCTTTTTTGATAAATATTTTTGCTAAAAATTAAACTTTCATAATTTCAGCTTCTTTAGCTTGAGAAATTTTGTCAATATCAGCAACAAAACGGTCTGTAAGTTTTTGAACTTCTTCTTGTGCAGTTTTTGACTCATCTTCGGTTAAACCATCTTTTTCAAGAGATTTAAGTGAATTATTTGTATCTTTACGAACACCACGAACTGCAACACGAGCATTTTCTGCTTCAGATTTTACTTGTTTTACTAAAGCTTTACGACGTTCTTCGGTTAATGCTGGTATTACAATACGTAATATTTCACCATTATTTACAGGTGTTAGTCCTAAATTAGCTTTTAGTATTTCTTTTTCTATTTTAGGTAACATTGTTTTTTCCCAAGGTTGAACAACAATTGTTCTTGCATCTGTTGTTCCAACATTTGCTACTTGATTTAATGGTGTTGAATTTCCGTAATAATCTACTGATATACCAGATAGTATAGCGGGTGTAGCTTTGCCTGCGCGGATTTTTGCTAATTCTCCTTCAAAATGGAGAACTGCAGATTTCATTTTGTCTTCCGCGTCTTCTATGTACATACTAGCTTCTTCGTTCATTTTGTCTCGAATATTGTGTTGAAAAAAAATTTTTCACAAATATACTATTTTTGCACAAAATATTTATGGAATTTTGGGTGTTTTTTCATCTATATAGTAAATTTTATTAATTTATTATTTGTTATTAAATTTGATTTTATGAAAAAATTACTGATTATGACGATGTTATTAGGATATTATCCTGTTTTTGGACAAAACGACGTAAGTTTTAATTCTTACATTAATATTTTGAACAATGAAATTTATGAGCAAAATATTATGTTTTCGCCTTATAGTATCAAAAAAGTTTTTGATATTTATAATCTTGAAAATGGTAAAGAAAAAATATCTTGTAACATTAATAACGAATGTTTGCAAGAATATAACGGAGCTTGGTTTCAAGAAAATAAAAAAAATATAAAGATTGATTATTTGAACATTGCTAAAGAATTAAATGTTGATTTCTATTTTGTTGATTTTATGAAAGAACCTGAAAATTGTGCTAATCTAATTTCAGAAAATATTAATTCTGCTATGAACAATGAGTTAGAAATCGAATTTGATAAATCTTTAATTAATAAATCTACTGAAAAAGTTTTTGTGAATACTTTAATTTTTGAGGATAATTGGCTAAATGGTTTTGTAAAACATTTAACTAAACCAAATACTTTTTATGGTAAAATTTCTAATAATGACGATGTTGATTTTATGACTTGTAAAGGAAATTTTCTTTTTTCTGAAGATGATAGCAACATTATGATTGTTTTACCATACAAGGTTTCTAAATTTGAAATGGTTGTGATTATGCCTAAAAATGGTAACTCTAATATTTGTTTTGAAGATGCTAAAAAATTGTATCATAATTTAGAGGATTATTCTGTTGACTTATTATTTCCAAAATTTGAAATTAACTCTAAATGTAATCTAAATGAAATAGCTAAGAATTTTGGTCTTGAAATTAATACTCAAACCACAAAATCTGTTCAAAATATAAAACTTTCAATTAATGAAATTGGAACAAAAGCTCAATCTGTTTCTTCGATTGTAATTTACAGATCTGTTAGTTTTAATAAGTCAGAAAATATAATTATTAATAAACCTTTCTTCTTTTTTATTCATGATAGGTTGAAATATGAAATAATTTTTGCAGGAAAGATTAATCAATTGTAAAAAATAGCCCGAAAGTTTTTTCGGGCTATTTTTTATAATTGATTTTATTGTTTTGAAAGTTTCTTAAAATCTGTTTTTAAGAAACCGTCTGGATTTTTTGCGTTTATTTTATGATAATCAGTATAATAAACAGATCCATCAACTCCTAATACTAAACATATACAACGTGCAACTTTGGGACTTCCTTTTGGAGGACCAACTTTATGAACAAAAACTGTTTTTTCGTCTTGATTTTTAATTATAGTTTCTAATTCGTCTGGTTCTTCAAGAATTTCAAATGGTTTTGAATAACATTCCTTTACTTTTGCAGGTGTTTTTAAGTCTTTAGGTAAATCTTCTTTAATGATATACAATTTTTTATCACCTAATTTTTCAACATTTTTATTATAATAAAGAATAATATTTTTTTCAGTTAATTCAGGATGTTCTTTTGTTAAATTAACATGATTTTGCATAAATTTTACAATTGGTGTTAATTTGTATACATATTTTTCGTAATCTTGATTTTCCCAATAAGATAATGGAAAAGAAGCAAGAGTTGGCATTTTGTCAACAGAGTCAAAATTTCCACCTAACAACAAAGATAAAAATGCGTAAGTCATTCTATCAGAGTCGTCTTTATAAAAATCTTTTGTCATTAATAAGAATGAATATTTAGGATTTTTACGTCTTGCTTTGAATTCATCTTGTGTAATGTATTCAAATTCTGTAAGTTTCCAGCTACTTTCAACAGCTTTTTTTATTCCCGAATTATAGCTATTAAAAATATTGTTGTCTAGAACAACACAAGTTTTGGTTTCAAAAAACTTTTTGATTACGTCGGCGCCAGCCACTTTTTCTTGCGCAATGCCAATTGATGATGCTACTAACAACATCGACATTAATAAAAACTTTTTAATCATAGTTTGGTAATTTTATAGATTAAATAATTGCACCCTTTTTTATTGATTTAATGTAATATACAAAGGATGACGTTCGTTAAATTTTCGCATATAATAAAACAATTTTGATTGTTTTTTCTTTTTGGGCAGTTCTGAATATTCATCATGTAATTCAGGATCTGACATTAACAATGACAATAAATTTGAAACTGTATATTCTGTAATTTCACCTGTATTAAAATTTAAAAAATATTGTTGACTTTCAGTTGTTTGTGAATATGTTGGGCCATAATATCCGTATGAATGATAATAGCCAACATTATATGGATAACGTGCTGAATTTATGTAAGTTTTGGTTCCTAAAAAATGACAAATTGAACCTATTATTCCAACTCTATTAAAAAATCCATTATAATTTATAAATATTGTTCCTCCTGAACAATATCCCCAAATAGAATTTGTTTTAATTTCTATTTTATTTCCAATATTATCTAAAACTGAAATTGTATTTTCTTCTACCAATTTATCAAAAAATGCTAAATCATCTTGATCAATATAGGTTATTATATTTGATTTTTCAATAGGATTATTATGTTGGAATGCTTCTTTATTTAGATAAATACCTTCCGTAAATTCAAATGTGTCGTCATATAATACTTTTGTTTGTGCGTTTAGATTAAACAAAGTAAATGATAATAAAATTAATAAGAATACTTGTTTCATAATTATTATGTATTTAATTGATATCCCAAATATAATATTTTTTTTGAATTTAAGACTGATAAAAAATCTTAAATTTTTTTGATTGATTTAGAGATATAAGAAAATAAATTTTATAAAAATCTTTTTTTTTGATTACTTTGCAATTTTAAAAGGAAATATAAATATTTATTCTATCATAATTTAATGGAAGAGAATAACGAAAAAAATGTTGAAAGCGTTGAAAAACCATCGCTCAACTTTATTGAACAATTAGTAGAAAAAAACCTTGAAGAAGGTAAGAATGGAAAACGTGTACAAACTCGTTTCCCACCTGAACCTAATGGTTATTTGCATATAGGACATGCAAAGGCAATAGCCCTTGATTTTGGAATTGCTAAAAAATATAACGGAGTTTGTAATTTGCGTTTCGACGACACAAACCCTATTAAAGAAGACACCGAATATATGGATGCCATCAAATATGATATTGAATGGTTGGGCTTTAAATGGGGAAATATTTATTATGCTTCCGATTATTTTCAACAACTTTGGGATTTTGCTGTTGAATTAATTAAACGCGGAAAAGCATACGTTGACGAACAAAGCGCAGAAATTATTGCTGAACAAAAAGGAACTCCAACTCAACCTGGTGTTGAAAGTCCATATAGAAATCGTCCTGTTGAAGAGTCGCTTGCTTTGTTTGAAAAAATGAATAGCGGAACTGTTGAACCTGGAACTTTGGTTCTTCGTGCAAAAATCGACATGGCTAATCCAAACATGCATTTTCGCGATCCTATTATTTATCGTGTTTTAAACATTCCTCATATTCGCACAGGTAACAAATGGAATGCTTATCCTATGTATGATTTTGCTCATGGCGAAAGTGATTATTTTGAAGGTGTTACACATTCATTATGTACATTAGAATTTGTTGTTCACCGTCCATTATATGATTTATTTGTTGATTGGTTGAAAGAAGTTCGTGGCGAAGCTGACAATTTAGATGATAATCGTCCTCGTCAAACTGAGTTTAACAAACTAAACCTCAGCTATACTTTAATGAGTAAACGAAACCTATTAGCATTAGTTAAAGAAGGAATGGTTGCAGGTTGGGACGATCCACGCATGCCTACCATTTGCGGATTTCGTCGTCGTGGTTATAGTCCGCAATCTATTCTTAACTTTATCAATAAGATAGGTTATACAACATACGATGCCCTAAACGAATTTGAATTAATGGAAAGTTCGGTTCGTGAAGATTTAAACTCTCGCGCAACACGAGTTTCTGCGGTTCTTGACCCAGTAAAATTGATTATCACCAACTATCCAGAAGGTAAAGTTGAAGAGTTAACAGCTATCAACAATCCAGAAAACGAAGCTGATGGAACTCACACAATAGAATTTAGCCGTGAATTATGGATAGAACGTGATGATTTTATGGAAGATGCACCAAAGAAATTTTTCCGTCTTGGTCCTGGTAAAGAAGTTCGATTAAAAAATGCGTATATAATAAAGTGTCCAGATGAAAATTGTTGCAAAAAAGATGAAAACGGCAAAATAATAGAAATTTACGCAGAATACGACCCTGAAAGTAAGAGTGGTTCTGTAGGTGCAGATCGTAAAATCAAAGGTAAAACTTTACATTGGGTAAGTTGCGCACATTCTTTAAAAGCAGAAGTTCGTCTTTATGATCGTTTGTGGAAGGTTGAAAATCCACGTGACGAAATGGAACGCATCAAAAAAGAACAAAATTGTGATGCTGTTGAGGCAATGCGTCAAATGATAAATCCTGATTGTTTACACGTTTTGACAAATTGTTATGTTGAAAAATACCTTGCAACATTAAAACCTCTTCATTATTTGCAATTTATTCGTATGGGCTATTTCAACATTGACACTGAAAGTACTCCAGATCACTTAATCTTTAACCGCACTGTAACTTTAAAAGATACTTGGGCTAAAGAATTAAAGAAATAATTCTAAATTATTTTAGTATATTAAAAAAGGAAACTCTGTTGAGTTTCCTTTTTTTTGATTATATATTGTCATTATTTATGTTAATATCTAAAACTTCAAACAATTTATACATTTCAGAACAACTTTCTGACTCACATTTATTTATATCAAAAGCTTTTAGTTTAGAAAAATCCATTTTTTTGAGATATGGAAGAAGTTTTTCAAATAGATTTTTATAATCATCTTTATTTTTTTTATATTTTTCAAAAAGTTGATTATCAACTTTAAATTTTTTTAAATCAGGAATAAGTTCAACATAATTACGATAATACTTATAAGATAATTTTTTATGAAGTAAATACCAAAATTCTAAACAAGGATTATTAATTATGATTGTAACTTTTTCATCTTTATTCCATTCAGAATTATTAATAGCTTTATAAATATTTAAGAATTTAGTTAAAGGTTGACCTTGACTCTTTGTATTTTTAACATCGTTATTTTCTTTAATAACTTGATCAAAATCAATAATCCATATTATTTTGTCATATACTCCTTCTCGAAAAAGATTATTAACTAAATCGTATTGTTCTTGAATATTTTTTGTTTTAGGCAATTGATTTAAAGACATTGTTTTGTTGTAATACTTCTTAATTTGAGAAATATACCATTGCTCACTTTCTCCATCAGCAATAAATGCAATACCTTTATTAATAATTGGTGAATTTTTTTTTCTTGCCATAATATTCCTCCTAAAATAACATTAAATCATTTATTACATTTGGAGTGCCTCCTAACTTACCAATGGAATATACATTATAAAAACTAGAAGTATCATTTCTAAAAACAGAACTATCAAAATCAGCAAAAGAATATATTTCAGTTGAAGCGTCATCGTTTTTATTAGCAATCCATAACGCATCTTTTCTTAAAATATCTTTATTTCGTAAAAAATCTCTGTTATGAGTAGTAATAAATAATTGAGAGTTAGAAGCATTTTGTAAAAATGTAAGAATAAAAGCGTTATACAAATCAGGATGCAAAGAACTATCTAATTCGTCAATGCAAATAAATAATGATTCTTTAGATTGATTTAATAAAACAACAGAAAGTCCATAAAATCTTTTAGTTCCTAATGATTCTTCGTTAATTGAAAGTGAAAATGATTTATCATCAACAACATGCTGAAAAATAGTATATAAAGAATTATCTACAATAATATCAGAAATATTAAAATCTGCATTTTTCAAGAATTCGACAACACTATTTTTATCAACAGAACCATTATTAATGGATTCAGAAGCAAAGTTTATTAAATCCATTTCAGGTGTAATTGAACATGGAAAATGAATTTCAAACCAATCTGATATATCTTTCAATTGTGAAATATCAGCACTTATTTTAGAAAAACCAACAATAACAGATTCATTCCATAATGTTTTCCTTTTTAAATCGACAATAGTTGTTTCATCAATATTCAATTTATCATTAAAATTTATTGTTTGTATTTGTTTATCAGTATCAGTTGTTCGCAAATAAATAGTTTCCTTTCTTTCTGAAGTTAAATACTTATATTCAGATAATTCTTCCCTAATTATACAATTAACATTAAACTCAAATTGATAACAATATTTAGTTTGGTTTGCAATAAATATCATTTCCATTTTAGTTGACTTATCTCTATCAAAAATAAATGGTCTAATTGGTAATTTCTCATTTTTATTTGATTTACTTTTTATAACAAGAAACTTAAAACAAGTAAGAGCCTTTAAAAAATTAGTTTTTCCAGAAGCATTTGCACCATACATAATAGCAATTTTCAATAAAGATAAAGGTTTCTTTCCTTTTACCTTATCTTCAATTTGCGTTATATAATATTGATCTAATTTGTTATGAACTGTAGGTTCAAAAGAAAGTGTTTGCTTTTCTCTTATTGAGAGAAAATTCTCTACTGAAAATTCTACTATCATGATTTTATAAATTTAATTAAGATTTGTAATTTTTTTACAAAAATACATAAGTTTTTTTAAAAATACACAACGTTTTTATGAATATTTGTAAATATTTTACAAATACTCATAAATAAAACAATATTTTCTAAAATATTTAGTATAAAAAAACAAATCACAAAATATCCACCTATTTAGCAACACCTTTAAATTGAATTTTACCATCTTTGGATAGTTTTTGCTAATATCGTTGCGTTGTTCTAAGACTACATTTTAATGATAATGATATTTTAGAAGCATTAAATTTCAAAAAAAGTTTAAAAAATCACTTTTTTACCATAAAAAAGGAGAAAAAAATCATTTTTTTAATTAGAATATTAATTGATAATAAAAAATTATTTTTCAATTTCACAAAGTATTTCTAATTTTGCGTCATAAATAATTGCCCGATGGTGTAATTGGCAACACGACTGACTCTGGATCAGTAAAGTCCAGGTTCGAACCCTGGTCGGGCAACTTTAAGGAAGTGCATTTTAGCATTTCCTTTTTTATTATTTTTACTCAAAAAAAATTTTTATTTTGACTTTTCATATCAATTTATTCCGTAACTTTATAATCTGAATTATTGTTAGTATTCAATCAAATTATGGAAAACTCAAACATATTAGTAGTAGATGATAGTATGTCTAACTTGCTTTTACTTAAAGACATATTATCAGGTTATCAATATAATGTTATAATAGAAAACGATGGTGCAAAAGTAGTTGACGTTTTAAAAAACAATAAAGTTGACCTTATTTTGCTTGATATAATGATGCCCAATGTTGACGGATTTGAAGTTTGTCGTAGAGTTAAAGCAGAACCGCAAATTAAAGAAATTCCAATTATTTTCTTAACAGCCAAAGTTGACGAAAATAGCTTACTTAAAGGTTTTGATTTAGGAGGCGTAGACTATATCAAAAAACCATTTTTGATTTCAGAATTGATTGCAAGAGTAAAAACTCATCTTCAATTACGTAAATCAAACGAAAGACTTAAAAACGAATTATATCAACATTTTCTTACTCAACAAAGTTTACAAGTATCTCAAAATGATCTTGGTATCAGAAATACTATAGCATCAATTTTTCTAACACATCAACAAAACGAAATTTATATTTCTCTATTAGAAGAAATTTTAAAATACATTTCATGCAAATACGGAGCTATAGCATATATCAACGAAGAAAATCTTATTATGTGTCCAGCTCAAATTTCTGAAACAAAAACTATTAATGAAAATATTGAATATAAAATTTCTGATATAGGAACAATAGCAAAAGTAATTTCTCAAAAAACAACAATTATTGAAAATCAAATTAACCAAAAACCTTTCTATACTCAAATGATGGTTTCATATATGATTACAGTTCCTATCATTTATAGAGAAGAAGTTATTGGATTTATTTCTGCTTCAGGTGATTGTGGAGATACAAATAATGGAAAATTAGAACGTATTGCAGATTATTTATCACCAATTTTTCATAGTAGATTGTCGTCACACAAATATAATATTGCACGAAGAAAAGCAGAATTATTATTACAAGAAAGCGAAGAAAAATATCGTACATTATTTAATCAAAACAATGATGCTGTTTTTGTTTATGATTTTGATGAAAATGGAAACCTACATTTTAGTGAAGTTAACAATACAGCAATCAATATGTTAGGTTATAGTCGCGATGAAATTTTAAAAGCAAAACCAGGAAATTTTGTAGAACCTGTTTTTTCGTCTACAATGGTAGACAAATTACGACTAGTAGCTACAGATGGCCCTCAAACTTTTGAAACTTATTTAACATCTAAAAACGGAAATTTAGTTCCTGTAGAAATTCATGCAGGCAAATTTAATCGTGCCAACAAATTTTCTATAATGAGTGTTGCACGTGATATTTCAGAACGAAAAAACATTGACAAACAGATATTAAACACAATTGTTGAAACAGAAGAACGTGAACGCACACGCTTTGCAAAAGATGTTCATGATGGATTAGGAGCTTTTTTATCTAGTTTAAATACTTATGTAAATTTACTTTCTCACGATAAAATTGCTCAAGACGAATTACCTGCTGTATATTTAGAAATGAAAGAATTAATTGCCGAAGCTGTTGCTGAGTCAAAAAGCATTTCTAACAATTTGATGCCAGATATTTTAGCTAATTTTGGATTAGTGGCTTCTATAAAAACATTGTGTAAACGTTTAATTCCAGGAAATACTCCAAAAATTATTTTTGAAACTCAAAATTTTGTTGAACCAGAAAGTCAAAAATGTAAAACTGCAATATTTAGAATTGTTAACGAATTATTAAACAATGCGGTTAAACATTCTAATGCAAAAAAAATAGTGATGCTTTTTGCAACAGAAGGCAAATTTATCAGTATAAAATATTCAGATGATGGAATTGGATTTGACCTTAATCAAGTTCAAGAACAAATTAAACTAAAAACATGTAGCGGTTTAAACAATTTGCAAGGTCGTATTTCAAGTTTAAATGGAGAAATGAAAATTAATACATCTCCTAACAATGGTGTAAAAATCGACATTTTAATAGATAATACACTAAAAGATTGCGAGGTAGAATAAAAATAATTTATAAATGGACATAAGAAATATAATATTGGTTGATGATAAACCTTCATTCCGAAATACAACAAAATTATTATTACGCAAAATCGGTAACAATAAAGTTGTTGCAGAATATTCTTGTGGAGAAGATTTTTTAGCAGATATTGATAATATTGAAGCCGATATTATATTTATGGATATTGAAATGCCAGGAATTAATGGCATTGAAACCACAAAAAGGGCTTTAAAAAAACGTCCTAATTTACTTATTATTGGACTTTCGTTATATGACGAACCAACTTATATTGATAAACTTATTGAAGTTGGAGCTAAAGGTTATTTATTAAAATTGAGTGATAATTATTCATTGATAGACACAATTTTAAAATATCCTACTTCTGAAATTTTTTACTCAGAAGAAATTGCTCCAGATTATGCAAAGAAAGAAAGTGTCAAAAAGAAAATTTTGATTGTTGACGATGTTGACGGTACAAGATTTATTTTAGAATATACTCTTCAAAATCAAGGATATGATGTAGTTTCGTATAGTTCTGCACAAGAAGCAATAAAAAATATTTCTGAAATTAAACCTGATTTAATAATTTCAGATTATTATATGCCAGATATAGACGGAATTGAATTTGTTTCTAAAATTAGAAATATATCAGATTTAGAAAATACTCCAATAATATTGTTAAGTATCAAAATTGATAATGAAATACAAACACAATGCAACCAATTAAAAATCACTTCAATAATCAAAAAACCTTTTACAGGTAAAAAATTAATTGAAGCTGTTGAAAATGTGATGATATAAAAAAAGCGTCTTTCAAATGAAAGACGCTTTTTTATATGATTAACAATATTATCTTAGTTTAAAACACCGCCAAGTGTAAATAGCACAGTGTAGCCGATTATCAAACTAATAATACCTACAAAAATACCTACAATAACCATTTCTTTTTGTTTGATAAAACCTTTTGAATAAGCTATTGCGTTTGGAGGTGTTGAAATTGGCAATGACATTGCAAAACTTGCTGATAATGCAAGACCTACAATTAATGTTATTCCTCCTCCGTATGGTGCTAATTGATCTCCCATACCTTTTGCCATTGCTGCAAAAATTGGAATTAACAATGCTGCAGTTGCTGAGTTGCTCATAAATGTTGACATCACTAAGCATAAAACTCCTGAACCAATAATAATTAATAAAGTTGGCCATGAGTTAAATGGAATTGCACTAACAATGTGTTTCGACATTGTCATCATGTGACCTGCTTTGTCAGGATCTTCTATACCAGAGATTTCACCTTCGAGACCAACGCCAAGTGCAAATCCACCAGCTACGAGCCAAAGAACATCCCAATCGATTTTTGCAAGGTCTTTTTTCTCAAATACACCAGTAAGGCAGAATACTGCAAAAGGAATGAGTGCAACAACATTGGCGTTTACGCCAAATAAGTCTTTACCGAATACCCATAAGAAAATTGTGATTGCAAAAGTGAAATAAACAACCATTGCTTTTGGGCTTTTGTCAACTTCACCTTCAATTTTAACTTCAATTTTTTCTTGTTTACATGGGAACATTTTGTTTAAGAAAATCCATGCTAAAAACAAAATCAACATTGCAACAGGAACCATTAACAACATCCAAGTTCCAAAACTTACGTTTATTTCCATTTTTTCTAACCATCCAACAGCAACAACGTTTGGAGGTGTTCCAATAGGTGAACCAATGCCACCAATATTTGCTGCAACAGGAATTGATAATGCTAAACCAACACGACCTTTATTGTCTGTCTCTGGCATTGTTGCCAAAACAGGAGTTAAAATTGCAATCATCATTGCTGCAGTAGCAGTATTACTCATAAACATTGATAATAAAGCTGTTACAGCTAAGAAACCTAACATAACAAATTTAGGTTTTGTTCCAAAAGGTTTAAGAATTGTTCTTGCAAGAGTTGCGTCAAATTTATATTTTGTTGCTGCAATAGCTAATACAAAACCTCCCATAAAAAGCATAACTGTTGGGTCGGCAAAAGCCGCCATAATTGCTTTGTATTTTAATGTTGCTCCAATTTCTTCTTCTGTACCTCCAAAGAAACTCAACATACTGTCACTTGTGGTTAACAACATTAGAACCATCACCACAACTGAAGTTCCCCAAATAGGAATAGGTTCTAAAATCCATAAAATTGCTGCCAATACAAAAATTGCAATTACTCTTTGTTCTATAACCGTTAAGCCGGGTACTCCAAATGCTGTTGTTGGTAACAGCCAAATGATTAGAAAGAGTATCGCTGAAATGCCGAGTTTTATTAATTTACTCTTTTCCATGATTTATGATTTACTTATTGATTAGATTTTTTTTTAAAATTCAAGTTGCAAAGTTAAAAAACTTATTTTAAACGAGGCAAGATTTTTTTGATTAGATTATTGAAAAAATCAATAATATGATTTATCAATTAAAAAAACAAAATTTTCAAACACATAATTTTTTTATTTAAGACCTAAGAAATGTATTTGTTTTATAAAGCAAAAAATATTTCTTGATACGATTTTTATATTTTTAACATAAAATTATTAACTATTAAAAATCAACAATTTATATTTATTATTATCGAGATACTACTTCCAAATCGATAAAAATTTCATCGATTTGGAAATGGTAACACATAAAAACATTTGAAAAAAAACTTCTTATATCGTCACTATCAAAACAAGACTAAAATATTTTTTTTATTATTAATAATAAAGTGTGTAAATTTGCCCAAATTTGGCATTGAATATAAACTTATTATAATATGAAATTACTAACCAATATTGTTTTAACTTTGTGTTTAATAGCCACAAGTTATAATAGTTACGCACAAAAAAAAACACACGAAACGATGATTTTGATAGAAACCACAGAAGGTAACATGAAGATTAAACTTTATGATGGAACACCTTGTCACCGCGACAATTTTATTAAATTAGTAAAAGAACATTATTATGATGGACTATTGTTTCACCGTGTAATTGACGGATTTATGATCCAAGGTGGAGATCCTGAGTCTAAAAATGCACCTGCTGGACAACGTTTAGGTTCTGGAGGTCCAGGTTATACAATTCCAGCTGAATTATTACCACAATATTATCACAAAAAAGGAGCTCTCGCAGCTGCAAGAACTGGTGACCAAGGAAATCCAATGCGTCGTTCAAGTGGTTCTCAATTCTATATTGTTCAAGGTACAGTTTTAACTGATGGTCAATTAAAACAACTTGAAAACTATGGTTTTGAATTTTCTCAAGAAGCCAAACTTGATTATGAAACTATTGGAGGAACTCCTTCTCTTGATGCTCAATACACAGTTTTTGGTGAAGTTGTTGAAGGTCTAGAAGTTATCGACAAAATAGCTAAAGTTGAAAAAGACCGTTCAGACCGTCCTGTAAAAGACGTTGTTATTATTAAAGCATCTATTGTTGACTAAATATACAAATCAAAATGATAGAAAAAATTAAAGACTTTATTCAAGAAGTTGAAGAGTTCAAGGCAGAAACAGCTGAAAAAGCTGAAGAATTACGTCTGAGATTTTTGGCAAAAAAAGGTATTTTAAACGAAATTTTTGCAGAATTTAAAGCCGTAGCTCCTGAACAAAAAAAAGAATACGGTCAAAAAATTAATCTTTTAAAGCAATTAGTTGAAAAGAAAATTGCTGAAGTTAAAGAAAAAACTGAAGAGCTTTCGTCAAAACCTAATGATTTAGACACAAGTTTACCTGGTCCAAACATTAATTTAGGTTCTCACCATCCTATCACTATGGTGAAAAACGAAATTATCGAAATTTTTGGACGTTTAGGTTTTACAGTGGCTGAAGGTCAAGAAATTGAAGACGATTATCATAATTTTACAGCATTAAATTTTCCTCCAGAACACCCAGCTCGCGATATGCAAGATACTTTCTTTGTTGAAACAAATCCCGACATATTATTAAGAACTCACACTTCAGGAGGACAAGTACGTGTAATGGAACACCAAAAACCACCAATTCGTGTTCTTGTTCCAGGAAGAGTTTTTAGAAACGAAGCTGTTTCTGCACGTAGTCACTGTATTTTCCATCAAGTAGAAGGTCTTTATATCGACAAAAACGTTTCGTTTGCAGACCTTAAACAAACTCTAATGTATTTTGCAAAAGAATTTTACGGTGAAAAAACAGAAATTCGTCTTCGTCCATCATATTTCCCATTTACCGAACCAAGCGCAGAAATGGACGTTTCATGTTCAATTTGTGGAGGCAAAGGTTGTCCAATTTGCAAAGGTACAGGTTGGTTAGAAATTTTAGGATGCGGAATGGTTCATCCTAACGTTCTTAAAAACTGTGGCATCAATCCAGAAGAATATTCAGGTTTTGCATTTGGTATGGGTATAGAACGTACAGCAATGCTTCGTTACGGTGTAACCGACATCCGTATGTTTTTTGAAAATGATATGAAATTTTTATCAAGATTTAAACACTAATAAACAAATTAAGAATTAAAAGTTTAAGAGCATTCTTAATTATTAAATTTTAATAAAAAATGAGTTTTATAGATGATCTTAAATGGCGTGGAATGATTCAAGACATGATTCCAGGCACAGAAGAGCAATTAGCAAAAGAGATGACCACTGCATACGTTGGTATTGACCCAACCGCAGACTCTTTACATATTGGTCACTTAGTTTCTATTATGATTTTGAAACATTTTCAAATGGCAGGTCACAAACCTATTGCTTTGGTTGGTGGAGCAACTGGTATGGTTGGTGATCCTTCAGGAAAATCTGCAGAACGTAATCTTTTAGACGAAGCCACTCTTAATCATAATAAAGAATGTATCAAAAATCAATTAAAAAAATTCTTAGATTTTGATTCTGACGCTGAAAACCATGCAGAATTGGTTGACAATTACGATTGGATGAAAAATTTCACCTTTATTAATTTTATACGCGACATTGGTAAACACATCACAGTAAACTATATGATGGCAAAAGACTCTGTAAAAAAACGTTTTTCTTCAGAGTCTCGTGAAGGTATGAGTTTTACAGAATTTTCTTACCAATTGATGCAAGGTTATGATTTTTATTATTTAAGAAAATATAAAAATTGTAAACTTCAAATGGGTGGTGCAGACCAATGGGGAAATATCACTACTGGAACTGAATTAATTCGTCGTATTGATGGTCAAGAAGCTGAAGCTTTTGGTTTAACTTGTCCATTAATCAAAAAAGCTGACGGAACAAAATTTGGTAAAACAGAAAAAGGTAACATTTGGTTAGATCCAAAATTGACTTCTCCATATGAATTTTTCCAATTTTGGATTAACACTTCTGATGAAGATGCAGAAAGATATATAAAGATTTACACTCTTTTACCTAAAGAAGAAATTGAAGCATTAATAGCAGAACACAAACAAGATCCAGGAAAACGTATTTTGCAAAATGTTTTAGCTAAACACATAACCATTATGGTTCATGGCGAAGATGCTTATAATACTGCAATTTCAGCTTCTCAAATTCTTTTTGGAAAAGGAACTAAAGAACAATTGATGAAATTAGACGAAAAATCTTTCTTAGAAATTTTCCAAGGTGTTCCTCAATTTAATATTTCTAAACAAGAATTAAATGAAGGTATTGGTATTTTAGATTTGTTAGCTGAAAAAACAAAATGTTTAGCTTCAAAATCTGAAGTTCGTCGTAGTATTAAAGAAAACGCTATTTCAATAAACCAAGAAAAAATAACTGATGCTGAATTAGTTATTAATTCTTCATCATTGCTTGATGAAAAATATATTTTGGTAAAAAAAGGAAAGAAAAATTGGTTTATAATCAAAGCTGAATAGTTATTGAATTTAACTTTATAACAATAAAAATCCATCTCGTTTTTGAGGTGGATTTTTTTTTGTAACTTTGGATTTTAATAATTGAAATAAAAAGAACATGAATTCAAAAATAAAAAAGGCACTACAAATTATTATATTTTTTGCAATAGGTATTGGATTATTTTGGCTTGCTTATCGCGGACAAGATATTGACTCTATGATTTTTGCATTAAAAAATACAAAATGGGGTTGGATTATTGCTATTGCTATTTTATGTTTAGTTGGACATTATTGTAGAGCTTTAAGATGGGAATTATTATTAGAACCTTCAGGATACAAACCTCGAAAAATCAATCTTTTTATTTCTGTATTAGTTATGTACCTAAGTAATATGGCTATACCACGTTCTGGAGAAGTTTTTAGATGCGGTATGATTACTAAATACGAAAAAATACCTTTTGCTGAAAGTTTAGGAACAGTTGTCACTGAAAGAATTGTTGATTTAGTTATGCTTTTTATTATAACAATTGCTGTTTTGATTTGTCAAACGGGTATAGTTTCTGAAATTATTGCCAACAATCCTGATATAGCAACAAGAATTGAAACTATTAAAGATTATATTCCATATATTATTGTTGCAACTATTTTATTAATAGTACTTTCAATTTTTATTATAAAAATAATGATAAAAAGAAATGTTTTTGGAATAGGCGAAAAAATTAAAGGTTTATGGAATAGTTTTAAAAACGGAATGACAACTGTTTTACATTTAAAACAGAGAGTTTTATTTATATTCTACACAATATTTATATATTTTGTATATTTTTATACAATATATTTAGGATTTCAAGCATTTGAATTCACAGAACATTTATCACTAATGACAGCATTAACTGTTTTTGTATTAGGAACATTTGGTGTTGTTGTTCCATCACCAGGAGGAATGGGAACTTGGCATTTTATAGTAATTGAAACATTATCACTTTTTGGAATTAATAAAGACCCAGATGGACGTGCTTTTGCTCTTGTTATTCATGGGTTACAAGATATTACATTTTTATTCTTGGGTGTAATTTCTCTTTTAATTCTTCCAATTATTAATAAAAACTATCAACCTAAGGAGGTTTATATTGAAAATAAAGAATAAAATATGGAATATTATTTTAAACATTTTCAAGTATTTACTTATAATTATATTTTATATTTACCTGTATAAAATATCAGTTCCTTATTTTAATCAATTATCAAAACTAATTCCTTTTATTGAAGGAAACAATGTAGACTCTATTTTTATAATAATTACAATATTATTAATGATACCAAATTGGCTAATTGAGTCTATCAAATGGCAAGAAGCAATTTCACCAATCGAAAAAATATCACTTTCAACTTCTATAAAAGGAATACTAAAAGGAATTCCACCATCTACATTTACACCTAATCGAATTGGCGAAACAATTGGAAGACCTTCTGTATTAACTAAAGGAAATAAAATTGAAGGAGGAATTGCAACTGCATATTGTGGAATAAGCCAAATGCCTGTAATGTTGTTTTTGGGGTTTATTGCTTCATTGTGGTTTTATTTCAAACAAATTAATTTTTTTAATGCAGAATTCTTAACCTCAATAATCTTTATTATTATATGTTTCTGTTCAACAATAATAACATTGTTAATATTTTTTAAACCAGAATGGCTAATACCTTTTATTAAAACCAAAAATCTATCAAATAAATATTTAAGCAAACTTTTATTCTTTAATAAATATACATTTCAAAATCGCAAAAAAATCATACTATTAAGCATACTTAGATTTTTAGTATATTGCATTCAAAACTATTTATTGTTATTAGCATTTAAAATAAATATTGAAATCATCGATGGATTATGTTGTATATTTTTGATATACATAACAATGAGTTTTATACCACGACCAGCTCTAGCAGAATTAGGAGTTAGATGTTCAATATCAGTAATAATTTTACAACCATACACCGAAAACATAACACTACCAGCAACCTCATCAGCATTATTATGGATAATAAATATTTTTATACCATGTTTAATAGGTACAACTATTTATATTATACCAAAAATAAAAAAAATATCAAAAAAATTTTTTTTTGATAAAAAATAATACATACATTTGCACCGCGAAAGCAAAGCCCCGGTGGCGGAATTGGTAGACGCGTTGGTCTCAAACACCAATGGAGTAACATCCTTGCCGGTTCGATCCCGGCCCGGGGTACAAACCTTCTGATTTGGTTCAGAAGGTTTTTTTATTGTAACTAACAAAACTTTTAATCAAGAACTTATATATTTTTTTATTTTAATCAAAATATTTTTTTAAAATTTTATCAAAAAAATTTTGTTTTATTTAAAAAATTACGGATATTTAGCGACTAAATTATTAACAACTTTTCTAATCTAATATGAATATTTGTCACAATTTTTGTTTATAATTTATTTTATAAACTGAATTAACAATAACTGATTACTAATAAACAACATATAGACTCAAAACAGATGAAAAAATCTATCAACATATTATTAGTTTTTTCTATTTTAATGATAATTGCCTTAACTGCAATTATGTGTAATAGAGAAGAAGAGGTAAAAACATTTAAAATTGGATTATCTCAATGCGCCGATGATACTCAATGGCGTAAAGAAATGACACGTAGAATAAAATCTAATGCTATTCAAGAAGGTAACATCGAACTTATTGTTACAAACGGAGAAAACAATTGCTCAAAACAAATCAAAGATATTGACTCTCTTGTACATTGTGGTATAGATTTATTGTTGGTTTCGCCAAATGATGTTGACTCTTTAACAGAACCAATTGCAAAAGTTTATAAAAAAGGTATTCCTGTTATTGAAATAGACCGCAAAACTAAAGATACAAATTATACTTGTTTTATTGGAGCTGACAATTGTATAATTGGTGTAGATGCAGCTAAAATTGTTGACAACAATTTTAAAGAAAACATTAATTATGTTGAAGTGTTTGGTCAAGACAACGCATCTGCTGCTATTGATAGAAGTTCTGGTTTTCACAAAGCTATTGAAGAATATAAAATTACAAAAAACAAATTTAATTTAAAACATACTCTTCATTGCAATTGGAGTACGGATGAGGCTTATAACGAAATGTCTGAATTATTAGACATTGACACTAATTTCAACGTTGTTTTTTCTCACAACGACGATATGGCTATTGGTGTTAGCAAAGCTATTAAAGATAAAAATATTAGTCATAAAATTTTTATCGTTGGTGTTGATGGTGTTCCTTCAGAAGAAGGTGGTATTAATGCTGTTATTAAAAGAGTTATTGATGCCACTATTTTATATCCTAACGGTAGTGATGAAGCTATTCAAACTGCAATTCAAATTCTTAATGGTAAAGATGTAAAAAAATATATTGATTTAAATACAGTTCCTATTGATAGAGATAATTCTGTTGGTCTTTATAAACAATTAAACAATTCTAGAGAATTAGACGAAAGACTTTTAAGACAAGATGCACAACTAAAAAATATGATTTCTAGAATTTCTACTCAAAGTTCAATTATTCTTTTAATTGGAATAATTTTGGGTGGAGCAGTTGTTCTTGGTATTATTATTTTTAGATTGTATATCAACAACAAAAAGCAAAACACTATGCTTTGCGAACAAACTGCTGAAATTCTTGCTCAAAAAGAAGAACTTGAAAGTCAATCTTCTTATTTAAGCCAATTAAACATAAAATTACAACGTAGTACTGATAATACATTAGGTAGCATTCGTTCTGCTCAAACTATTCAAAATGCAATGTTACCAACTTTAGCAGACTTAAATTACGTTTTCAATTCTTTTATTATTTATAATCCAAAAGACATTGTGAGTGGAGACTTTTATTGGTATCACAATATGTTTGATGGAGAAAAAGAAATCAATTTTGTTGCAGTGGTTGACTGTACAGGACACGGTGTTCCTGGTGCTTTTATGAGTTTAATTGGTATTAATTTCCTTGATCAAATTGTTAAACAACAACAAATTTTGTCACCTGCTAAAATTCTTGACGAACTTAATATGAATATTCGTAAATCATTACGTCAAGAAGAAACTGATAATGACGATGGTATGGAAGCTATTCTTTGTAAAATTGAAAAAAGTCAAGATAATAAATTTGCTCTTGTTTACGAAGGTGCTAAATTTCCAGTTCATCGTTTCAACTCAAAATCTGGCGAAATGGAAACTCTCAAAACTTCTAGAAAATGTATTGGTGGTAAATTTCGTCATCATGAGTCGGCAGTTGATTTTATTGATAAATCTGTAGAAATTTATAAAGGTGATAGACTATATTTATCATCTGACGGAATTGGAGACCAAAGCAATCCTGAACGTAAAAGATATACTATAAAACGTCTTGTTGAAGCTATTCACAATTCTGTTAATTTACCTATGAACGATCAAAAAGAATTTATTCTTAATGATTTAAATAAATTTAGTTGCGAATGTGAACAACGCGACGACATCACCGTTCTTGGTGTTGAAATTATATAATTTTTCGACTTTTTTTTTCATATTTTGCATATTATTTCAACTATTATTATGTTGAAACATTAATTTATTTAACTAATATGAAAACAAAAATCAGTATTCTATTTTTACTAAGTTTATTAGTATTAACATCAAAATCATTCGCTCAAGAAGCGGTTATCGAACTTAAATCTGCAATTCTTACTACAAAAATCGAAGTTTTTGGAACAAAAGTAGTAACAAAAACATATTATGATGATTATGGTAAAAAACAAGCAGCAATTGCTACAACCACAATGGGCAATGTTAACCAAGTTACAAAAGGTATTTTAAATGGCAAAGAAACTATTTCTTTTGATTTAAATACAAAAAAAGGTGTTAAAGTACCAACTCCTGAAACTATCAACTACATTAACATTACAGATGAAATAAAAGAAAAATATCAACTCGAAGAAGTTGGCGAAGAAGAATATCAAGATAGAAAATGCAAAGTTTATTCTTGCATTACAGAACAAAATGGACAAAAAGTAAATGCAAAAGTTTGGATTTGGAAAGGTCTTAGTCTTAAATCTGAAATTAATGCAGGTATTGTAAACATTGTTACCGAAACCACTGAAATTATTGAAAATGCTGAAATTCCTAATGGTATTTTTGATATTCCTGAAGATATACAGTTTTAATTGTCTAATAGTTTAAATTTAATTGTTTAAAATCATTATTAAAGGTTATTGAAAATTCAATAACCTTTTTTATTTATAGTTCATCATCAAAATCAGGGCTAAAACCTTCTAAATCGTCATAATCATCACCTTCGTAAAAAGCATCAATTTCGCGACGATCTTTCTTGGTTGGACGACCAGTACCACGATCACGTTTGCCAAATGCAAATTTTCCCATTTCGGTCATCATTTTTAATTTAAACAAATCGTCTTGAGGTGTTGTTTCTGTTATATATTCTGGAACTTTGGCAGCTCCTACCCTACTACGCAACAATGAAATTACTTTGTATTTTCGAAACACAGGATTAGCTTTAACACTTATAACATCGTCTACTCGAACAACTCGCGAAGGTTTTATTGCAGTTCCATTAATAAGAATTCTACCTTTATTACAAGCATCCGCAGCTAACGAACGTGTTTTGAATAAACGAACATTAAACAAAAATTTGTCTATTCGCATTTCAGGATCTTGTGTTGCCATGATAAAAATTAAAGAAAATTATATTAAAAATGACAAAAACAACTATTTTCCATTGTAAGCATTCATTGTACGTTGAATGCCATCAGTAATAAAACTAAAAAGAGCATTAGTTGTAAGTTCGGTACGAGTATTTATAACTTCTAATTCTTCAGCAGACCATTTACCTAAAACAAAATTTACTTGAGCACCTTTTGCAAATTGATTACCAATACCGAAACGTAATCTTGCATAATTTTGTGTTCCAAGAAGTTCTGTAATATTTTTTAAACCATTATGACCAGCTTCGCTACCGTTAGCTCTAATTCTAATCGACCCAAAAGGAAGAGCAAGGTCGTCAACACATATAATAATATTTTCCAACGGAATTTTTTCTTGCTTCATCCAATAACTCACAGCCTTACCACTCAAATTCATAAATGTAGAAGGTTTAATAAGAGTTACTTGATTGCCACGATATTTAATTTGAGCAACCGAAGCGTATCTGTCGGAATTAAAAACAGCACTCGATGCTTTAGCAAAAGCATCGAGTACCTTAAAACCTATATTGTGTCTCGTATTTTCGTACTCAGCACCAATATTGCCAAGTCCTGCAATAAGATATTTCAATATTCAAGTTTTTAAATTGTTAAACTATTTCTTTTTCTTTTTGCCAGATTCTTCTGTTGCAGCAGCAGCTTGAGTAGCTCTTGTAGCAAGAATACGACAAAGAAGCATATCTTTTGGATCTGAAATAGAATAGTTGTCGAATTTAAGATCGCCAACTTTGATAGATTGTTCAAGTTCAAGTTCTGCAATGCTAACTACGATTTGTTCTGGTAAATTAGATGCTTTACCTGTAACTTTAAGTTTACGAACTGCTGTTTGAAGTTTACCACCGGCTTTAACACCAGGAGCATGTCCTTCAAATGTTACTGGAAGTTTTACTGTAATTTCTTGATCTTCTTTGTAAGCATAAAAATCGATATGCATTACTTCGTCTGTTACTGGGTGAAATTGCATTTCTTTAATAACAGTTGGAATTACCTTTCCATCGATTTCAAGATTTACGATGTAAACGTTTGGTGTAAAAATTGCGCCATTAACGTCTTTTTTAGATACTGTGAAATTGATGTTTTCACCGTTTCCGTAAACAATACAAGGAACTAAACCTTCTTTACGGATTTCTTTTGCATACTTTGTACCGATGTTTTCTCTTTTGGTACCTTTTAATTCAAAAGTTTTCATTTAAAATTAATTGTGTTACTCAAAATTGAGTGGTTTAACATATTGTTTTTAACTCAATTTCCCATCGCACGGACTAATTGCCCCATTGTCGGGAAAATTTTTGCAAAAGTATATGAAATATTTGGTTCTCAAAAATTTTTATCTTAGTCTTTATGTTTTTTTTGGGTATTTTGTGTTAACTTTTTTATTTTATTTAAAAATTGTTAAAAGTTTATCTAAAAATTTGGAGATATAATTTTTTACTCTTAACTTTGCACTACAAAGTACTTTTAATACTTTAACTATTATGGAAAATAAAGAAGTCATAAATACTTTATCTGAAATTCGAAATATGATGGCTAAATCGTCTAAGGTTTTGTCACTTAGCGGTGTTAGTTCTATTATTGTTGGATTTTGGGCAATTTTGGGAGCTTGGATTGCTAATTATTTTATTCTATTGGATAATATTTCTCAAAATCTTAAAAATAAAATTTTTATTTTGGGTGGTATTGGGTTAATTATAATATGCTTAATTACCGTTTTTATTTGTTCGAAAAGAAAAGCATTAAAAAACAATTTACCTTTCAAATTTGACTTAACTGTAAAAAAAATGTTGTGGCATTTTTTCTTACCTTTAATCATTGGTGGTATTTTATGCTTAATTTTTATAAATCTTGGTCATTATGGTTTAACATCTTCAATGATGTTAATTTTTTATGGTTTAGGATTAGTTAATTTATCTGGTTATACTTATTCAAATTCAAAATATTTAGGTTATACAGAAATTATTTTAGGATTAATTGATTGTGTTTTAATTAATTATTCTATTATATTTTGGACAATTGGTTTTGGAGTTGGTCATATAATTTATGGTATTCTATTTTATTTATTATGTGAACGAAAATCACAAAAATAAAAATGAAAATAAATTTAGAAAATATTAATAAAGCTTTTGAAAGTAAAGTTAGACTTGGTATAATGTCGGCTTTGATGGTAAACTCAGAAATTGATTTTACCACATTGAAACAACTACTAAATCTAACTGATGGTAATTTAGCTTCTCACACCAAAAATTTAGAAGAAATGGGATATATTGTTTCTACTAAAAAATTTATTGGTAGAAAACCTAATACAACTTATACTATTACAGAAAATGGGAAAGAAGCATTTACTCAACACCTTAACGCTTTAGAAGATTTTCTAAAAAATGCTATGAACAAATAAATAATTTTTTTTAATCATATACTTTGTGTTGCAAAGTACTTTTAAATTTAAAACATTATGGAAAATTCTGAATTAAAAAAACAAACAATGCCTGAATTTAATCAAAATGAAAAAGCAAAGACTTTTAATAGTAAATTGACTATCAAAATAGTTTTGATAGGTGTAATAATATTATTGTTATTAATACCTAAAACTATGATTTCATTTATGATAGATGAAAGAGAAGAAACAGCAAATAGCGCCATTCAAAAAGTTTGTGAAGAATGGAGCAAATCTCAATTAATAATTGGACCTACTCTTAAATATGGAGTTGTAGAAAACAGAATAATTAATGAAGATAAAGAAGGAAAACAAATTTATAAAAACATAATTGTTGATTACGAATTGTTGCCTGAAAATTTAGAAATCGAAGGCGATATAAATTGCGAAAATCTTAAGAGAGGTATTTATGACATTATTACATATAATTCTAAATTAGATATTAATGGTTATTTTATTTTTCCTCAAGAAGAATATGTAAAATTAAAAAATGCAAATCAAAATAAAATAAAAATAGATTTTGCAATTTCAGATTTAAAAGGAATATCAGAAGAAATTGAAATCGAAATAGCTAATAAAAAAATAAAACTTATACCATCGGGAAAAGGTATATCATTATATACAAATGAATTAAGTGGAGAAATAAATAGTGACATAATAACACCAAATCAGAAAATTCCATTTAAATTAATGGTAAAAATTAAAGGTTCACAATCAATAAATTTTGCACCAATAGGTAAAACAACAAAAGTGAAAATAAACTCAAAATATCAAACACCAAGCTTTTTTGGTAATATTTTACCAACAAAAAGGACTGTTAATAAAAATGGTTTTAGTTGTGAATGGAACGCATTATACATAAATAGAGATTATCCACAAATAATGGAAAAAAATTATAGTTTTACAGAAGAGATTAACGAGTCAATTTTTGGAGTAGAATTAATAATGCCAGTTCAACATTATCAAAAGACAACAAGATGTGTTAAATATGCTATGTTATTTTTGATATTAACGTTTGCAACATTTTTCTTTATAGAAATTATTCAAAAGAAAAATGTACATCCAATACAATATTTATTAGTTGGATTAGCTTTAATACTATTTTATTCATTATTACTTTCATTTTCAGAACATTTAGGATTTGGTTTAGCTTATTTAATTTCGTCAGCAATGACTATTATAATGTTAACATTATATACTATTGGAATATTAAAAATCAAAAAAACTGCTTATTACGTAGGGGGAATTTTAGCATTATTATATGGATATATTTATATTCTAATTCAAATGGAAACATACGCTTTACTTGCTGGAAGTGTTGGATTATTTGTAATTTTAGGAATTATAATGTATTTCTCACAAAAAATAAATTGGAGAAAAGGAGAATAATCAATTTAATAAAACATAAAAACAGCTCAAAATTTTGAGCTGTTTTTTATAAATTTCCGTCAAATTAGGGAATAAAAATCCGTCAAAACAGGAATAAAAATCCGTCAAAATAGGGAATAAAATTTCGTCATTTTAGGGAATTAAAATGATAAATAAAAGAAACTCAATAAATTAATAAAAATTATAAAAAACCGAAACTACTTATTTTCCTCTTACAAATTGACCTTCTGGCAATTCCTCTAACCTATCATCATCAAAAATATATGATAAATATTCTTCTTTTATTAAAGATAAGATATAATCTAAGGATTGATTATTTAAATTAGAATTACTTTGATTTAATTCTTTCATAACCAAACTTTTAGATAAAAATTGATTTAAAGAATTTTTATCTAAATGAAATTGAGAAGCTAAGTATTGTGAAATTTGAGTATACATAAATTTATGAGATTTATTTATAGCAAAAAAAGATACGATTACTAACTAATGGTTGCAAATGTTGCTATTCGTGAAAATTCTGTATATTCAACAAGTTCAAAATCAGAAGTTCGCGACGCTTTTGTTTTGATTGTGAATATTCTTTAATGCTTAATATTTATAATAAAATTATAATTCACAAATTAAAATTTTATTTTTTCAAATATACGAAAAAAAAATTTTAAAGAAAAAAATAAAATAAAAGATTAAAAAAAAGACATAATTAGTAAAAAATATACATTGAGAAATTTACTCCTCATTTTCATGAATTATAAAAAAATCACAATTTCGAGGTTTAAAGAAATCTATTTTTACACCTTTTCGAGATTAAGGAATAATGCAAATTTGCACCTTTTTGAGGTTAAGACAAAATTTTTCTTCTAGTTTTATTAAAACTATACAAGAAATATAATTCTACTTGAAAACACAATCGAAGTATAAAGAGATAAAATCGGTTAAAAATCAAGAAAAGTAAAATTATTATAAAAAATATTACAAAAAAAGTCATCTCAAAAATCTGAGATGACTTATTTAAATATCATAAAAAAAATTTATTTATAATAAGAAGTATCGCTAATAGACTGACAAGTGAAAACTTTCTTAATTACGTCAGAGAACAAATCCGCAACAGTAAGCACCTTAATTTTTGGATGTGGTTTTTTTAATGGAATTGTATCTGTAACGTAAAGTTCAGTAAGTTTCGACTCAGAAATTCTATCATAAGCAGGGCCAGAAAGAACAGGGTGAGTAATAAAAGCACGAACACTTAAAGCACCTTGTTCCATCATAAGATCAGCAGCTTTCGATAAAGTACCAGCAGTATCAATAATGTCATCAACTATAATAACATTTTTGCCTTTTACATTTCCAATAACAGTCATTTCGCTAACAACATTAGCTTTTTCTCTGTATTTATGGCAAATAACCATAGGAACTTGTAAAAATTTGCTATAAGTATTAGCACGTTTACTACCGCCAATATCAGGTGATGCAATCACAAGATTTTCAAGTTTTAACGAATTAATAAACGGAACAAAAATGGTAGAAGAATAAAGATGGTCAACAGGAACATCAAAAAATCCCTGAATTTGATCAGCATGAAGATCCATTGTAATAATTCTGTCAACACCAGCTTTAGTAAGAAGATTGGCAATAAGTTTAGCACCAATAGCAACTCTAGGTTTGTCTTTACGATCTTGACGCGCAAATCCAAAGTAAGGAATTACAGCAGCAATTTTATAAGCAGATGCACGACGAGCAGCGTCAATCATAAGCAAAAGCTCAAATAAATTGTCGGCAGGAGTGAAAGTTGATTGTACAATAAACACATATGAACCGCGGACTGTTTCATCCAAACTCGGCTGATATTCTCCATCGCTGTAGTGGTTCATTGTAACGTTTCCGAGTTTTGTTCCATACGCTTTGGCAATCTGTTCTGACAGATAAAGCGAAGTTGTTCCCGAAAAAATTTTAATGTTTGAACTTGATACCATTTTTAGATATTTTGATATTGTATTAAAAAGGCGGATTTGCTCCGCCTATTTTATTCATTATTTTACTACAAAATTTATCATTTTGCCAGGTATGATAATCGACTTGACAATTGTTTTTCCTGCTAATAAACTTTGAAGTTTGGCGTTTTTCAAAACTTCTTGTTCTATTTCTTCTTTAGCTGCATTTGCAGGTAAATCTATGGTAAATTTTGTTTTTCCATTTATTGCAACAGGATAACATTTTGTGTTATCTACTGTGTATTTTTCGTCTACATTAGGGAACGAAGCATCATTTATCGACTCTTCATGTCCTAATTTATGCCACAATTCTTCTGTTATGTGTGGCGCAAATGGCGAAAGCGCAATAATTATTGGTTCTAATATTGAACGTTTATTACATTTTAATGTTGTGAGTTCGTTGATACAAACCATAAATGCACTTACTGATGTATTATAAGAAAGATCGATTATGTCTTTTTCTACTTTTTGAACTGTTTTATTCAATGCTTTGAGTTCTGCTTCTGTTGGTTGTTCATCAGAAACTTCAAAATTTCCTTCTGCATTAAAAAACAATCTCCAAAGTTTATTTAAGAAACGATAAACACCTTCAATACCACCTGTATCCCAAGGTTTTGATTGTTGAATTGGTCCAAGGAACATTTCATAAAGACGTAATGTATCTGCACCGTATTTTTCAACTATGCTATCAGGATTAACAACATTGAACATTGATTTACTCATTTTTTCAATTGCTGTTCCACAAATATATTTACCATCTTCTAATACAAATTGTGCATTATTAAATTCAGGACGCCATTGTTTAAATGCTTCTAAATCAAGAATATCATTTTTAACAATATTAACATCAACATGAATTTCTTGTGTATCAAATTGATCTTTTAAACCTAAAGATACATATTGGTTTGTTCCTTTTATTCTGTAAACAAAATTGCTACGACCTTGTATCATACCTTGGTTAACAAGTTTTTTGAAAGGTTCATCTTTGCAAACAACGCCAAGGTCAAACAAGAATTTTTCCCAAAAACGAGAATAAATTAAATGACCAACAGCATGTTCTGTACCTCCAACATAAAGGTCAACATCTTGCCAATAATCATTTGCTTCTTTAGAAACAAGTGCATTATTGTTATCAGGGTCCATATAACGGAGATAATATGCAGAAGAACCTGCAAAACCAGGCATTGTGCTTGTTTCGTAACAATATCCTTCTGGAGTTTTCCAATCTTTAGCACGACTCAATGGAGGTTCTCCACTTTCAGTTGGTAAAAATGAGTCAATTTCTGGTAATTCAAGTGGAAGTTTTGTAATATCCAAAGGTTGAACTTGTCCATCCTTATAATAAACAGGGAAAGGTTCACCCCAATAACGTTGGCGACTAAAAATTGCATCACGCAAACGGTAATTAATTTTACGATTTCCAATTCCTAATTTTTCTACTTGTTGAATAGCTGCTTCTTTAGCTTCTAAAACATTCATTCCATTAAATAAACCACTATTCATCATGATGCCTTCTTTAGCATCATAAGACTCTGTTGAAACGTCAGCACCTTCAATTAATGGAATAATTGGAAGATTGAATTTTTTAGCAAAAGCATAGTCTCTACTATCATGAGCAGGAACAGCCATAATTGCACCTGTACCATAACCAACTAAAACGTAATCACTAATCCAAATTGGAATTCTTTCTCCAGTAAAAGGATTAATTGCGTATGCTCCAGTAAATTGTCCGCTAACTGTATGAGTATCTGACATACGCTCTAATTCGGTACGTTTTCCAGTATCTGCTTTATATTGAGCAACTGCTTCTTTGTATTCTTCAGTAGTAATTTGATCAACATATTCACTTTCAGGAGCAAGAACCATAAATGTAACACCATAAACGGTATCTGCACGAGTAGTAAAAATTTTCATTTTTACTTCGCTGTCAGCAATTTCAAAATACATTTCACAACCTTCGCTTTTACCAATCCAATTGCGTTGCATTTCTTTTAAAGAAGCTGACCAATCAATACGATCAAGACCTTCAAGTAAACGTTCAGCATAAGCAGAAACTCTCAAAAGCCATTGTTCCATAGGTTTTTGAACAACAGGATAACCACCACGTTCTGAAAGTCCATCTTTTACTTCATCATTAGCTAAAACAGTTCCTAATTTTGGACACCAATTTACCATTGTTTTAGCTTTATATGCTAAACGATAAGAGTCAATAACACTATTTTTTTCAGCTTGACTCATACCAGTCCAAACCTCAGCTGGGAAAATAGGAACTTCAGAATGAGCAGCATTAACTTTTTGATTACCGTTTTTTTCAAATTCAGCCATTAATGTGGCAATTGGTTCTGCTTTTTGAGTATCATTGTTATACCAATGACCATACATTTGAAGAAAAGCCCATTGTGTCCATTTATAATATTTGGGATCACAAGTTCTTAATTCTCTACTCCAATCGTATGAAAAACCAATTTTCTTTAATTGAGAACGATAACGACAAATATTTTGTTCTGTTGTTACAGCAGGGTGTTGACCTGTTTGAATTGCATATTGCTCAGCAGGTAAACCAAATGCATCATATCCCATTGGATGAAGTACATTAAATCCCTTTAGTCTTTTATATCTACTATAAATATCTGATGCAATGTATCCTAATGGATGTCCAACATGTAATCCTGCTCCTGATGGATATGGAAACATGTCTAAAACATAAAATTTAGGTTTATCAGATTTATTTGACACCTTGAATGTTTCGTGATCTTCCCAATATTTTTGCCAGAAAGACTCTATTTCTTTATGATTATATTCCATTATGATTATTTATCAAATTTGACTCTTTTTTACTTTGTGCAAAGGTATGATTTTTTTTTAATCTAAGTAATAATTTATAGGTAATTAATTAATAAGTTAAATTTATTTGTTTTAATAAATAAATTAACCTTGTGTTTATAATCAATATTTATTAAAAAAAAATTGACACAAAATAATTAATCATTGCGAAAAAAATTTAAGTTATTTGTTTTAAAATTTATAATTAATTATATATTCAATAACACATATATATAAGTTGTCTAACAAATATAAATAATAAACATACACAAAACACAAAATATTATAATATTGTAGTTTAATAAAAATTAAACTACAATACTAATGATTTAAAATATATTAATTATTAAAATTTTTAATAAGATAAATTATGCTTTTTTTTATAAATAAATATAAAAATTAAAAATCCGCAAACTATTAACATTGTTAACCAAGAAACTAATATCGAAATGTTTTTATAAGGTTGAGAAAATGATAATTCTAATTTGTGATTTCCTTGAGGTATTTCTAAACCAGACAATCCAAAATTGCAACATTTTAATTGTGTTTCGTTGCCATCTAGAATAGCTTTCCAACCTTTGTCATAAGGAATAGTTAAAACTAAAAATTTATCTCTAGAAACATTAATAGTTCCACAAATATTATCATTTTTAAATTCAGTAATATCAAATTTTTCAGCTATAGAATGTTGATAAATTGTGTCAAAGGCATTATATGTAAATTTTTCTAAAGGAATA
This sequence comes from Bacteroidales bacterium, assembly GCA_024413595.1. Taxonomy (GTDB): domain Bacteria; phylum Bacteroidota; class Bacteroidia; order Bacteroidales; family UBA3824; genus UBA3824. The sequence goes on along the minus strand of JAKSUC010000007.1, from coordinate 42,634 downwards.
ATTTCATTAATATCAAATTTTGAATATTTGGTTGTGTCAATATCAGAATTAGGTTCATAAACAAATGTAGAAAATAATGCTTGTTTTGCATCAAAATTATAAATTGATGTATGAAATAAATTTTGTGCTAAAATCAACCAATTTGGAATATTACTTATTTGCTTAATAGTTGAATATAAACTATCAACATTATTAAATGTTTTACCTTTAAGTTTATCAATAGCTAAATTTATTTCAAATCTATCATCAACTGAAATATTCATTGACATCAAAGATGTTTTAAAATTAGAAATAGTTAAAGAGTCTAATTTAAAATAAATCAAATTATTAAATGATTTAGAGTCAATGTATTTATCAAGAGTAAAACCTAAAGGCAAAGGATTTTTATAATTATAAACTGAAATACCATTAAGATTATCAATTTTTGAAAACAAAGGACTTGAAAATGAAATAGTATCATTTTTAGTTAAATAATATTTGATACCAACAAAACTTAAATCAAAAGGATCTTTGCTAACTCCACTAACCCAACGAGTTTCAGACTCAATGTAAGGAGCAATATTTCCAATATTTTCTAAATATTTTACATAATATGGTTGATTAAAAGAATTATAACGTTTAGTTCCAAAATATCCTAAAGGTTGTGACTCGTTTAAACTTGAATGAAGCATTTGATTTGATTTATAATCTTTTTCTATACGATAAAATGATGATGTGTCAGATTTTTTTATTTTATCAACAATTTTTTCGGTTCCATCATGAAGACCATTTCTATTTAAATCATAAGTTAATTTTGAAACACTATCACGATTGTTAAATGCCGAAAATGTTAAAACAGAGACTTCAATTAATAATAAACAAACTATAGAAATTTTAGCAACTTGTCTATTTGAAAAGTTTTTGTAGAAAAACAATAATAAAGCATAAACAATCATTATAAAAATAGAGAAATAAACAATTGTATTATTAATATTATATACAAAAGCAGCTTCACTATTTACAGCTCCATACAAAGCTACAAAACAAAAAACTATAGAAAAAGAAAGTAAAGGAATATTAATTTTATTTGTTTTTTCAATAATGGATAAAGATTGTGAAGAAATTAAAATCATAGTAAAAGCAAAGAAAAAATCAATACCATATCTATAATAATCTCCAGCAAATAAAACAATTGAACGTCGTAATGGTGGAAAAATTAATACTGAAATCCAAAATAAAATAAAAACAGAATATATAATTTTTTTACTAGAATTTAAATGAGTAAATATTTGAGGAAAAACAATTAAAGTTAATAAACCGCAATATAAAGCGGGAGCTTCTAAATAATTGTTCCATTCAGAAACTGCAAAATCATTTCCTGGAATATTATGAGCAAACAATCTTAATAAAGAAACAGTCCACATTTCATTAGATATCAACAAATTACTTGAGGCATAATTTGCAAATCCAACATTTCCACTAATACGAGGAGCTGACATTTGGATATGCAAAGAATGAATTAAATCTGGACAACTAATTAATAATCCTATTATACCCAAACAAAATACTTGTAAAAGAATAAAAAATAGATTTTTAAATTTAATTTTAATAACAAAAAACCTAAAAATCATATATATAAATAAAAATAAAGAATACAAATAAAGGTGATATGGCGAAGTGGCTAACAAAGCTACAGCAAACGGAAAAAAGTAAAATCTGTGTTTTAATAAAAGTTGTTCAAATGCAAAAAGATAAAAAGCTAAATAAAAACCAAAAATTTCAATATTCCATGGTGAAAGAACAACAATACAACTAGAAAAAGCCATGGTTAAACCACCAATTAATGATGAAAATTTACTAACGTTTAAGGTTCGTAACCATAAAAAAGTAAAAATCCCTGCACCTAAAAATGAAAATAAAAATTTTAAATAAAAATATCCAACAGAAAGAGAAGACTCCCCTCCTATTGTAATAATTAATTTTTTAATCCAATAATTTATAAAATTAATTGGATCTGCAGGAATGTGTTGAAAAACTCCATCACCCATACCAGCAGAAAAAGAATAATTTGAGTCAAAATTGGTTTCTGTCATACGAGCTTCAGACATTATATCAACCATGGTTAATGCACACGAGTCGTCAGCTAATCCTGTAAAAAAGAACAAGTTTTCTGCAGAAAAAAACTTATACATAGAAAATAAACCTGCTAAAATTATTAGCAGAATTAACACTAAAAATGAATGTTTTTCAAAAAAATAATTTAAATTGCGTTTCACTTTATTTGTAATTAAAAAAACAAAAAATAACTTTGTAAAAATAGAAAAATAAATAATTTGGAAAAAACAAAATAAAATCAAATATGAAAAATATTCCATATAATAAGCCATTTATGTGTGGCAACGAAACCAAATATATAAAAGAAGCTGTAAAATCGGGAAAAATTTCTGGAAATGGATATTTTACAAACAAATGCCAACAATATTTTGAAACAAAATATAATTTTGGAAAATGCTTATTAACATCAAGTTGCACAGACGCACTAGAAATGTGTGCTTTATTGGCAAATATAGAAAAAGACGATGAAGTTATAATGCCAAGTTATACATTTGTATCAACAGCATTAGCTTTTGTACGTCGTGGAGCTAAAATTATATTTGTAGATAGCAAAAAAAATAATCCGAATATTGATGAAAACGAAATTGAAAAAAATATAACGCCTAAAACTAAAGTTATTGTTGTAGTTCACTATGCAGGTGTTGCTTGTAATATGGATAAAATATGTGAGATAGCGAAATTACACAATATCATGTTAATAGAAGATGCAGCTCAAGCATTTGACTCATATTATAAAGAAAAACCATTGGGAAGTTTTGGAAGTTTAGCAACTTTTTCATTTCACGAAACCAAAAATATAATTTCAGGCGAAGGTGGTATGTTGGTAATTAATGATCCAAAATTGTATTCTCGTGCTGAAATAATTTGGGAAAAAGGTACAAATCGTGCTGATTTTTCGAGAGGTTTTGTAAAAAAATATGAATGGGTAGATTTAGGTAGCTCATTTTTACCGTCAGAATTGATTTCAGCGTTTCTTTATGCTCAAATTGAAAAAGCAGATATCATTCAGAAGAAAAGAATTAATATTTGGGAAAAATATTACAAAAACCTAAAAAGATTAGAAGAAAAAGGATTTATAAAATGCGCCGAAATAGATAAAAATTGCCCAACTAATGGACACATATTTTATATAATTTGTAGGAATAATGACGAAAGAACTAAGTTAGCTAAATATCTTTTAGATAATAATATATTAGCAGTTTCTCATTATTTAGGTTTACACAAAAGTCCATACTATAAAAATCAATATCAAGGTCAAAAACTTGAAAATTGCGACAAATATGAAGAATGTTTACTAAGACTACCTTTATATTATGAACTAAAAACAAAAGAAATAGATTTTATATGTAAAACAATAACAGAATTTTACACTAAGAATTTAAAAGTTTAGTTATTTTTTTAACCACTTCGTCAATATGAAAAGGTTTACTAACATAATCGTCCATACCATTGCGAAAACAACGTTCTTTATCACTAGCTAAAGTATTAGCAGTTACTGCAATAATAGGAATATGACGTTTGGTAGATAGTTCAATTTCACGAATTTTACGTGTTGCTTCATATCCATCCATCACAGGCATTTGAATATCCATTAAAATAATATCGTAATCATTTTTTTGATATTTTAAAATAGCTTCTTGTCCATTAAAAGCAATATCAGTAGAGAATACATATTTCTCTAAACTAAGTACCATAACTTTTTGATTAACAACATTATCTTCAACAATTAAAATTTTAGCATCAGAAATATTTTTACTTGAATTTAAATCTATAAATCCTTTACTAGATTTAGAAAAATATTTTTGATTATTAGTAGAATTTTCGTTTTCGATTTCTTTTTTGAAACACAAATTAAAATAAATGAAAGTTTTATCATCATCAAAACGACATTTCATATTTCCACCTAAAGAATTGGCTAACTGATTAACAATATCAAGTTCAAAAACATTTTCATTTTCAGGTATATTGACATTAATTTTAGAACTAATATCAAAACGATATTTAATTTGTAATTCAGGTAAACGAACTTTATTGATATTTATAGTTAAATAACAAATATCTTGATTAGAATATTTTCCAAAAAAATCAAAAATACATAAAAATATTCTTCTAATTTTAACAGCATCGCCAACTAATTGAGGAATGTTTTCTGGAACATTGATCTTAACTTTTACAGTATTGGAAATTTCAGCTAAATCAAAAATCATTGTTAGCAAATCAAAAGTACTTTCATCATTTTCAGAATTTTGACAAACAACATTAGCTAAAGTAGTTTCATCATCAATAGTTATTGCAATATCAGTAATATTTTTAACCGAAGCAATAATAGAGTCTAATAATGGTCTATTTTTTTCTAAAATTGTATCAGATAATAAATTAGCAATGGCTAAAATATTATTTAATGGAGTACGAATACGATGAGAAAGTTTTGAAATAAACTCTTGTTTTTCTAAAACATCGTTTTCTCTACTTGTGATTTCGTCAGAAGTTTCTTTAAGATTTTTTACTAAAATATGAGAAATAATATTACAAAGAATATTTAAAATTAATATAAAAATAGAATATTCAATTATAAATAAAACGTTTATATCGTTATATTTAATAAAGATTATTTGAGATGTTACTAAAATAATGGTAATAATAATAGATAAAGAAAATCTAAGAATTATGCCTGCTAAAATTGTAATTAATATAGAAGAAATAATTACAATTTCGTAAGGTTTAACTACCCAAATAAATATACTAAACGCAACTAAACTAATTAAAAACGACAAATAATAATAAGTTTTATTGTTAATTTTTTTAGCAAATAAAAACATACTAAAAAACACAATAAAGAAAGGAGATAAAAATAGAATTGAATTATTATCATAAAAAAAAGCAGAAATAATCATTATCAATGTTGATATTGAATTTATTAGATTAAAATATTTCAATAAATAAAAACAAATATCACCAAGATGCTCATATTTTTGAAAAAAATGAACTTTTTTATTTTTTGAGTCTATATTTGATATTGTATTAGTCATTTTAAGTATTTTGTTGTAAAAATACGCAAAATTAATAATTATGTCAATTGTTTAAACAAAAAAATACGGATTGAAAAATATATTCTCAATCCGTTTGATAATTAAAATAAAATTATTTTTTTCTTGGAGTATCAATATTATAATGTAAACCAATACTTTCACGACGACGACGAGCAGCTTTAATAACTAAATAAGCTGTTACCAAAGCATTACGCAATTCGCAAATTGGAACAGTTATAATAGATTTTTTATAAAGTTCTTCAGTTTCGTTATAAAGAATTTGTAAACGATCAAAAGCTCGTTTCATACGTTCATTGCTTCTAACAATACCAACATAATATGTCATAATTTGTTGAAGTTCTTTAAACGATTGAGTAACAAGCACATTTTCTTCGTTCAAAGTAGTTCCATCGTCATTCCATTCAGGAATATTTTCACAGAAAGAAATTTTATCTAATAAATTAGAAGAATGAAGCGCCGAACGATGTGCAAATACTAAAGCTTCGAGTAATGAATTAGAAGCTAATCTATTAGCACCATGAAGACCAGTACAAGAAGTTTCACCACCAGCATACAAATTTTTAATTGTAGTTCTACCATATTCGTCAACACGAATACCACCACATAAATAATGAGCAGCAGGAACAACAGGAATTGGTTGTTTAGTTATGTCGATACCAATAGACAAACATTTTTCATAAATATTAGGAAAATGTTCTTTTAAAGCTTCATGATTTGTTCCAGTAGCGTCAAGATAAACGTATTCATCACCACGAATTTTCATTTCGTTATCAATGGCACGAGCCACAATATCACGAGGAGCAAGACATCCTCGTTCATCATATTTGTGCATAAATTCTTTACCATCAATAGTTTTAAGAATAGCACCAAAACCACGCATGGCTTCAGTAATCAAATATGAAGGACGTTCGCCAGGATGATATAAAGAAGTAGGGTGAAATTGAACAAATTCCATGTTGTCAATAACACCTTTTGCACGATAAACCATTGCAATTCCATCACCAGTAGCAATAGGAGGATTTGTTGTAACTTGATAAATGTTACCAATACCGCCAGTTGCAAGATAAGTTACTTTAGAAAGAATTTTTTCAACTTTATTAGTATTAGTATTAAGAGCATAAATACCATAACATTCAATGTCGTCATCATAACGGGTAACCGTTTTGCCAAGATAATGTTGAGTTATAAGTTCCATGGCATAAAAATGATCAACCATTGTAATATTAGGATTTGACTTAACTTTTTCAACTAAAGCACGTTCCACTTCAAAACCTGTATTATCTTTGTGATGAAGAATTCTAAAATCGCTATGCCCACCTTCTTTATGAAGGTCAAAAGAACCATCGCTTTTTCTGTCAAATTCAATACCCCATTCCACCAATTCGTTGATACGTTCAGGAGCTTCTTCAACCACAATTTTAACAATGTTTTCTTTTGATAAAAAATCACCAGCCACCATTGTGTCATGAATGTGTTTATCAAAAGTATCACCTTTGCCAGTAACAGAGGCAATGCCACCTTGGGCAAATCTTGTGTTTGCGTCAGTTACAGACGCCTTTGTAACAATTAGCACTTTGCCTTTTTCTGCTGCTCTTAAAGCGAAACAGAGTCCAGCTACTCCACTGCCCACTACAAGAAAGTCTGTTGTTCTTTGCATGAATTTTTTTATTTAAATGTATTTATATAATATGTTTATTGTCAATTAAATATTTCTATCAAAGAAAAATCTATCGGTCTTAAATCCTAGTTGAATAAAATAATTATTCTCGGTTTCGCGACGATATACCAATGATAAATATGCAAATATATTTTTATTTTTAATTAGTTGGTATTTTGTTGTGAAAGAAATATCAACTAATTTATTTAATTTTCCTTGAAGTATATAATTATCGTAATCATTTTTTCGTAAAACATAACTTCTTAAAATATTATTTCCATAACTAATAGTGTCAAAATCAGAACCATATTTTACATAATCAACAATAAGATTAAAATCAAATTTATTTTTTACATATCTAAGTTGTGCAACATACTCTTTTAAATTTGCTCCAAATGGATGTGCTATTGGTTGTGAAAACATTGTGTAAGATGTAATGGCATTTTCATGCGAATACATATATGGACGAATAAAATTATACTCTATTCGATACAAAAAATTATTTATATAACCTTTGGCTCCCAATTGATAAGAAAATTTATCTGCCCACCAATCTTTTCCTCCTTTAAGAAACGAAGAATTAAATTCATCTAACATAACTTGTCCATAAAGAAAATGAAGTTTTTTTATTGTTATTTTTCCAAATATTCCCATTAAAACATTATCAGGAGATCCTAATGAATATTCAATTGGACGTAAAAATAATACTGGATTAATATAATGTAAATCAACAAATTTACTATTATCCAAAGAGTCTCTACGTGATAATACAACTGCTTCAAAACCTCCAAGATTAATGTTTTTTGTTAAATTCCAACTTATTAAATGATAAATAAAATATTTAGAACGATTATGATTATTTTCTGTATCTAAACTTTTGGAATAGTTTACTGAAAAAATATATTTAAAATTATCAATATTTACATGAGTATCAAAATAATACATTCCACTATTTGACTCAGATAAAAACATAGAACGAAATCCATCTCCAATAAACTTTTTGCCCTTGCCGAATATAAAATTTAAATATGGTGTACAATTATAATTTAAATAAAATTCTTGATAAAACATTTTATAATTTTCACCAGATTTTTTAAAATCACCAGCTCCTGCTATATACTTTATACTATCACTTAAAATAGATAAATAATTTGGAAATTTATTAATACCAACAATAAATGAATAATTTGCTGATAATTTATTGTTTAATGAATAATCAGCAGAAATTCCTAATAAAGAATTATATATAATATTTTTGTTATCGCCACCAATAGATAAATCATGTAGCAAATTGATATCTAACTGATTATTTATTTTCTCATTATTTTGTTTAAAATGAGGATAAATAGCTGAATGATAATTTTTAATATTATATGAATTTAAATAAGTATTATATTCATCAACAAATTCTTCAGAACTATTAAAGTTATGAAAAAAAGATTGAGAATAAGCATTTTTAACCAAGCTAATTAACAATATGATTGATATAAATAAATACCTCATCTTTTTTTGAGTTTGTTGATTTTTCGAGAAATAAAATATTGTGGAATATGAAATAAAACCATTAATAAAAGTATCACAATCAATGCCAAACGATTAATATAAAAATAATCAGACAACCACCATACAAAAATGGCAAATATAATATTAAACAAAACTAAAATAATATCAGTTTGTTTATGTGTAAAATCTAATTTTAATAATCTATAATGAATATGATTATTATCAGGTGAAAAAATTGAACGTTTTAAAACTAATCTAATAAACATAACTCTTAAAACATCAAAAATAGGAACAGATAAAACTGCAAAAGCAACAATCGGCGAACCTAAAACCATATTATTAACATCAGTATTAGAATTAGCTTCTATAAACAAAATAGCTAATACAATAGAATACAAACCAACTAATTGAGAACCGGTATCTCCCATAAACAATTTATTTTTTTCAGAAAATAAATTGAAACGCAAAAAGCCCAAAATTGCACCAACAAAACAAGCTGTTGAAATACAAATTGTAAAATTATTTTCAAAATAAAACCAAATCGAAAATAAAATAGAAGAAGATACAGCTAACAATCCAGCTAATCCGTCAATTCCATCAATTAAATTAAAAGCATTAACTACACCAACAACCATAACTATTGATATAATAATACTAACGAAATAAGGAATTTGTTGGATACCTAAAAAACCTTGTAAACTTGTAATTCTAATATCTCCGATAACACAAATAATAATAGCAGCTAATATTTGTCCACACAATTTTGTTTTAGGAGCTATTATTAAAATGTCATCTTTAATTCCAATAAAAAATAACACTAAACTTGAAGCAGTAAACGCATGCAGAAATTGACTATTAACATCATCAACAAAAATAAAAATAGGAATAAAGAATGCTCCAAAAATAGCACCTCCACCCAAAGTTGGTATCACTCCTTTATGTATATGTCGCCCTTGTGGCAATTCGCATAGTTTTTTTGTTTTAGCTACAGTAACAATAGAAGGAATTGAAACCAAACTAATTATTAAAGACAATACAAAACCGCCTATGATTTTTAATATTTCCATTACAAAATTTGATAAAAAAATCTTTCATTTTTAAAAAAACAAAATTAATCTTTTTAACAATATAATATATCTATTAGTTATTTAAAAATATAACCAATTGGCATAATTAATTGTTTTTTATTACTCTAAGAGAGTAAGAGATGCCGAACGGAGTGAGGATGCTATATTTTAATTCCGCCAAATGGTTGTTTATTATTATATTTACGAAATTAACATCAATTCTAACTCAATTATACTAATACAAAAACGTTTTTAAGTGCTTTGCTAGTTTCATATAGCTAATTAGTTTTAAAATTTTGTTATTTCCTATATTGATATCACCTTATCTAAAATATTTTTACTATCATAATTTATCAAGTTTGCTTGATATATATTTTATTTTTTTTATTAAAAACCGAATAAGCTAAATATAAATTAGTTTATTTGTGTATAGCTAATTAAGTTATATATATAGAAATATTATTTTATCATAAGTGAAATCGAGTTAGAATATAGCTTAAGCTTGTATCATGAATAGTAAAATTAATTTAGATATACACTAAAACTTAATACACAAAAGCTAGTTGATACCAGTTTATCACATAAAGATGTATTATATATACAAAACAAATATTGAAATATACTATTATATTTATACATATTAGCTAAACAAGTTATTTTAATAATCAAGATTTTATCATATATATCAATATATATATATGTATTAAGATAAAATATTTTTATAATAGCTAACCCATTTATTATTATACAAAATATTACGCATAATATAGCATAATTGGTAATATTAGTTAATAAAATTATTGAATATTAAACCGTATAGTGCACAATATATTAAATCATGTTGTAATGTATATAGCGTTGATATATATGAAATTAACTTATATATTATAATATATTGTCGATAAACTAAAATAAATTATCAAAAAAATATACAAATAATAACATATATAATTTTATAAAAAAATAGTAGATATTAGTAAATAGTATGTTGTGAGTTGTAAGTAGAGAGGATTTTATAATTTAATTCTGCTAACGGGTAAATATAGTATCATTTCTTAATAATAAATTCAATTAAATAAATATAACTATTAAAAATAAAAATATATTTTTACAAATTCAAAAAATGGGGGTAAAAATTGGACATTGTTATTGGTGCAAATAATATGTTAGGAGCGCATACAATATGTTCTTTATTAAAAAAAGGCAAACAAGTAAGAGCTCTTAAAAGAAAAAATAGTAATACATTACAATTTGAAAAAATACTAAGCTACTATTTTTTAGATTTTGAAAATATATATACAGAAATAGAATGGGTAGAAGCAGATCCATTTGATAAAGACTCATTAATAGAAGCATTAGAAGATGCAGAAGTAGTATATAATTGCACATGGCCTGTAATTTTTCAAGGAAAAAAACACTCCGATGTAGTTTCTGTAAATGTTGAAGCAACATCAATTCTTATAGATGCAGCAATAGACGCAGGTGTTGAATATTTTTGTCACGTTAGTAATGTGGCAGCATTAGGCGATGAACCAGAATGTAAAGAAATTAGCGAAAATAGTGAACGAAACCCAAAAGCAAAATATTCATATTTTTCACAAGCTGCATTTCTTTCAGAAATGGAAGTTTGGAGAGGCTTTGAAGAAGGATTAAAAGGAGCAATCATTAGTCCAAGTGTTATTTTAGGACCAGGAGATTGGTGTTCAGATTATTCTTCGATAATAAAAAAAATAGATAAAGGAATAAATTTCTATACACAAGGCGTAACAGGTTTTGTTGGAGTTAACGACGTAGTTGAATGTATGTTATCACTCACAAAACAAAAGATTTACTCACAAAAATATATAGTAAGTTCTCAAAATCTTTGTTTTTCAAAAATATTATTTGATTTTGCAGATTGCTTAAAGGTTAAACGCCCAAAATATAACGCAAACAAATTTATTTTAACATTAGCTAAATATATTTTGAAAATAAATACTATCTTTACAAAGAAAAATCCTAAACTAACCGACGATTTAATAAATACATTAACAAACTTTAAATTGTATAGTAACGAAAAAAGTATTAATACATTAACAGCAGGATATCAACCAATTGACCAAGTGATAGAAGAAATATGTGATATATATCAAAAAAACAAACAAAGGAAATAACTCAAATAATTTATGGATATTAGAAAAGTTAACATATCAGAAAAAGAAAAAGAATTCGAAAAAAAATTAAGACCACTTTCATTTGATGACTTTAATGGACAAAAAAAATTGAGAGAAAATCTTGAAGTATTTGTTAAAGCAGCCAAAATGAGAGGAGAAGCACTAGACCATGTATTATTTCACGGTCCTCCTGGTTTAGGAAAAACAACACTTTCAAATATAATAGCAAATGAATTAGGCGTAGGTATGAAAACTACGTCAGGTCCAGTACTTGATAAACCTGGAGATTTAGCAGGATTATTAACTAATCTTGACGAACGTGATGTTTTGTTTATTGACGAAATTCACCGATTAAGTCCTGTTGTTGAAGAATATTTATATTCAGCAATGGAAGATTATAAAATCGATATAGTTATCGACAAAGGACCTGCAGCACGTTCTGTTCAACTTTCGATTAATCCATTCACTTTGGTTGGTGCTACAACACGAGCAGGATTATTAACAGCTCCTTTACGTGCAAGATTTGGAATAAACTTATTATTAGAATATTATGATATAGAAGTTTTAACAAAAATTGTGATGCGAGCTGCAAAAATTATAAATGCTGAAATAGATCAACCTGCCGCAGGTGAAATTGCATCTCGAAGTAGAGGAACTCCACGTATTGCTAATTCATTACTACGTAGAGTAAGAGATTACGCACAAGTAAAAGGTAATGGTAAAATTGACCTTGAAATTACAAAATACGCACTTGATAATTTAAATATCGACTCTTTGGGTCTTGATGAAATGGACAATAAAATTTTATGTACAATAATTGATAAATTTCAAGGAGGTCCTGTGGGATTAAACACAATAGCAACTGCAGTTGGTGAAGATAGTGGAACTATTGAAGAGGTATATGAACCATATTTAATAATGGAAGGTTTAATAAAACGTACACCTCGTGGACGTATGGTTACAGAATTTGCATACAAACATTTAGGAAAAAATTTTAATGGAATTTCTGACGATCCACAATTATTGTTGTTTTAGCAAAAACATAAAAAAAGGAGGGCGAAATCACTTCGTCCTCCCTGCTTCAATATAAACCGGCTTTCAAAAAACAAAAATGTCTAATTTAAAGCGAAACAAAATAAATACTCTGTTTCGACATTGCAAAAATAATAAAAAAAATATTAAAACAAATGTTTTTTTAAAAAAATATTAATAATGAAAAAATTTTTTTTTGATTTATTTATTGTTTTTACAATTTCATTATTACCAATATGTTGTAGAACACCTGAAATAAACGAAAATATAAAAATAAATAGCGATTCAACTTTATTTTTAATAAAACAAATAGGAAAATTTACCAACAGATTTTGTGGAACAGAAAATAGAGATTCTGCTATGAATTTCATTTTTTTAAACATGAAAAAATATTCAGATACTGTTTATATTCAAACATTTGATTGTGATTCTTTAAAAATACACAATATAATTGGTAAAATAAATCCACAAAAACAAGAAAGAATATTATTATATACAAATTATGATCAAAATCCAGAAAAAAAAGATTCAATAGATTATAATTCCGCAATTGCATTATTAATAACATTAAGCAAAACAATTAAAGAAAATCCTATAGATAAAGGATTTGATATAATATTTTTTGATGGTAGATATTTATTGAACACTCAAAGCGATATAAATCATTATTTAGCATATTGTCAAGGCTCACAATTATGGACTAAAAATTATTTAACCAATAAGAATATAAATTACGAATATGGAATGTGCTTAGTAAACCCCACATCAAAAGGAACAACATTTATAACAGATGGAAATTCAAACCATTTTGCATCAAAACATTTAAAATTTTTAAAAATAGTTGCCCAAAAAAATGGATTAGAAAATCTATTTAGCGACATAATATCACGTCCATATTATGGCGACAACACAATAATAAGTTCAATTGCCGGTATAAGAAGTGTAAATTTAGTAGGAACCAAAATTATAAACGAAAAACCAGAATATATTGAGTATGAAAATATAAATGATATTAATAATCAAGAAATAACAAATATTTTAAAAATAATTTTAGAAACATTATATACAAATCATTAAAATTTCGTAATTTTGAATTTATTTTTAAAACTGCTATAAAAGCACAAAAACGACAATTTGAATATGGTAAACGAAGAAAAAATAATAATTTCATCAACAGACGACACACCTTCAATAATAATTGATGGCGAAAAACTATTTGTCAGAATAGAAGGCCCTTCATTTCCAGAAAATGCCGTAGAATTTTATGTGCCAATCATCAATATATTAGCAGAAAAAATACCAACATGGAATGGAAATATAAATGTTGAATTTGAATTTTCAATATTAAGTTCAGCTTCTAATAAAGTAATATACGAAATGTTGGCCAAATTAGAAGAATTTATCAAATTAGGAAAAGAAATCTCAATAAAATGGATTTATGAAAGCTACGACGAGGACATGCTTGATGAAGGTTTAGGTTATAAAGAATGTCTAAAACTTCCTCTAGAATTAATAGAAAAAGAAAGCACGACCTAGTAGTTTAAGCTGAATAGAATATAGGAGTCCGATTCCTGAGGTACGGGTTTGAATCCCGTCTAGGTTTCAAAAAAAGCATTGAATTTATTTAATTCAATGCTTTTTTTTTGAAATTTTACATTATTATGATAAACCGTTAATTCTAAATAATTTAATAAACTTTTCGTCATGAAGTGAAATATAATATTGAACCCATGATTTTAAAAATACCACTAATTTAATCAAAGATATTTTTTCTCCTTCACTATATGACTGACGATAAGAAGATATAGATAAAATAAATTGATCATGAGTTGATTTATATTCATCAAAATTTTCGTATGAAAAATCTTTTAGATATTTTTCTTCAAATCCAAAATGATAACCTGTATAATCTATAAATTCATCAATTGCAGCTAATATATTTTTTTGAGATTCATGACGTTTAAACACACCATATATTTTATTAATCAAATCAAACCATTTCTTTAATTGAGAATCTATAATGTTTAAACCTATTCTATAATCTTCAAAATTTATGAATGTATATTCAGTTTCAAAACCAGGTAATTCAATTTTATTTTTTTGAAGTAATGATTCTAATGTTTGTGTTTTGTTTTCTGATTCAAATCTACAAACTAGTAATTCTTCTTCAAAACCTTTACAACGCTTACGTTCTTCTGATAATTTGGTTAAATCATTTAATATCAAAGTATACAAAACCTTCCCTTCAAAAATATTTGCAGTTACCGACAACCAGAATATTACAAATTCACCATCTTTGTTTGCAATTTTAACTTCACGACCTTTAGTGTTTACAATATTCCCAAATTCGGCTTGTAATACTTTTGACATTTCAACTTCGTTAGTATTAAAACCTAAAATTGTATAAACACTTCTACCAATAACTTCCGCACTCTTATATTTTAGTAAAGAAGAGAATTGATCATTAACTAAAGTAATAATACCCTCATCAGTTGTTGTAATTACAGCTCCAGAAATAATATTATATAAGTTATTTTCAAAACTTTCGCGTTCTTTAACCAATTTCATTGAAGTAGAATAATTATTTTTTAATTTTTCTATTTCACTATCTTGTAAAGAAGTTTGTTGTTCAAGTGTTTTATTAATAGCTTCAATTTCTTTAAGTTCGTTATAAAATTCTTCCTCACGACGTAAAGAATCTTCTTGAGTTGCACGCATCTCTTCAATGGTTTGACGCATTTCCTCTTCTTGATCTTTCATCACTTTTGTTTGTGAATTAGATTGTTCCAAAAGTTCTGCGGTTCTAGTATTGATTCTTGCAGTTGAAAGAGTAGAGGCAATACTTTCTGCAATTTTTTCTACCAATTCAATTTCATAATCTTTAAGTTCATTGAAAGAAGCAAGTTCAATAACTCCAAGAACTTCTTCTTCTATTTTTAAAGGAACAATTAACAAAGATTTTGGATTTGCACTACCTGTACCAGATTCTATTTCAATATAATCGTCAGGAATATCAGTTAAATATATTGTATATTTTTCTTCTGCTGCTGCACCAACTAAACCTTCACCAATATTGATTTTACGTTTAAAATATTTTTTCCTATTGTAAGCATAAGCAGATAATAATTCAAGATAAACATTTTCAGGATCAATATCTTGATAAATAAAAATTCCACCTTGATTTGCCTTTAAATATTTAACAAGATTAACAATAATATCATCAGATAATTCAACAACATTTTCGGTATGATGACGAAGAATTTCTGCAAACAAAGCTAAGCCTTCAGTAGTCCAATTTCGTTGAACATCTTCACGTTGACGTTTAATTTCTTCTTCTTTAGCTTGTTGTAATGATTTACGCATGTTTAACAAAGAGTTTCCCAAAACGTCTTTATCTGAAAGAGGTTGATAATTACTACTAAAATCTCCTTGACCAATTGCATGAGCGAATTCTGAAGTTTTTTGGAGACCAACTGTTAATTGTGAAATTGAATTTGCAGTTTCGCCAATTTCATCATTATATATTTCTTCTGTAAATTCAGGTAATTCTCCCTCTGATAATCGAGAAGCATATTTCATCAATTTTTCTAACGGTTTAACTATCATATTTGAAATTATGAAAGATAGAATAATTGATAAGCTAATTGCTATAAATAAAAATATTATGAAAGTTTTAATATTATGTCGTCCCAACGAAACAGCCTCAGAAACAGCTTTATTACTTATTGTATTTGATTTTGCTTCTATAATTGATAGCATTTTATCAATTTCATTAACATGACGAACTATTTTTTGATAATGTTTACGTTGTTCGTATTTCAGTTCATTAAGATTATCTTGAATTTGTTCTTCTATATCTGCATCAGAACGTTTTACTAAAAATTGGTTGTTTCCAGTTGAATCACTTTCTACTAAATTAACTTTTTCAAATTGTTTTATTCTTTCGCTTTCTAATACTTCGTTTTTGAGTTCTATAGGATTAATTATCTTTTTTTGCGATGTTATTATTTCTTCGTATGAAATAAAATAGTCATCATTATATATATTTTTTATTATATTAATAGTATCAGTAAAATTTTTACGTAATGCTAAATCTATAAATTTACGTTCAGTTATTTTAGGTACAGAATTAAAAACTTCAAATATTTTTTCTTTGAAATCATCATGTTCTTTTTTAAGAGAAGTATATTCTTTATTATCTTTTGCTGTACTAAAATTTCTTAATACTAATACATCTTTTGCCAAAAGATATTTAATTTTTGCTACAGTTGAATTCATATCTTTTGCAAAATTAATAGACTCATTAGAATGATTAACATTTTCTAATGAATTGTATTGAAAAATACCTAAAATAAAATATATAGCAGTGAGTAAAAAGAATCCTAATAGAATCTTACTCTTTATACTTAAATTATTTATCAACTGTCTCATGTTAAATCCAATTTTGGCTATAAATATATGAAAAAAAATAGCATGTATTACTAAAAAACACACAAAAAATGTGTGTTTTTAATATTTTTTTTAAAAGCAAACAATGTACCGTTTTAAAATACAGCTTTGGCTATTTCTCTAACATTTTCAGTACGTCCCACAGAAAAATAATGAACTGCTGGAACTCCATGCTGAATTAATTCTTTACTTTGTTGTATTGCCCACTCAATTCCTATTTGATAAACTGCAGAATCGTCTTTTGCTGAATTAACAGCATTTACTAAATCCATTGGCATATCAAGACTAAATACTTGAGGTATTATTTCTAAATCTCGTTTTTTACCTAATGGTTTTATTGCTGGTACTATAGGAACTGTTATTCCTGCTTGTCGACAACGTTTTTCCCATTCAAAGAATTTTTGATTGTCAAAAAACATTTGTGTTACAATATACTCTGCACCTGCATCAACTTTGGCTTTTAAATATTGCATGTCTAATTCAGGATTGGGAGACTCGATGTGTTTTTCAGGATAACCTGCAACTCCTACTGAAAAATTTGTTGCTTCTGTATTTTTTAAATCTTTGTCTAAATAAATTCCTTTATTTAAATCCATTATTTGATTTACCAAATCAATTGTATGTTTGTGTCCTCCTGGCTCTGGTATAAAATATTTTTCGCCTTTTGGGGCATCTCCTCTTAATAAGAGAATATTATTTATTTCTAAAAAATTTAAATCTATTAGAATATTTTCGATTTCTTCACGAGTCATACCTCCGCATATTAAATGTGGAACAGTTATAACATTTGGAAAACGATTTCGAATAGCAGCTGCTAATGCTACTGTGCCTGGTCGTTTTCTAACAACTTTTTTAAAAATAATATTATTCTCTCCTGGAGAATATACTGTTTCTGCTTGATGATATGTAATATTAATATTGAGTGGATTAAATTCTGTTAATAACTCAATTTTTTGATACAAACTATTAATACTATGACCTTTAAGAGGTGGTACTATTTCAAAAGAAAATAGTGTTTTTTCGGTTTTTTGTAATATGTCAGCAATTTTCATTTTGTTGATAATTTATTTCAATACAAAGATGAAAAAAAAAAATGAAAAAAATAGTGTTTTTTAAACTAAGTTTCACTATATTTATGCCCACAAACTAAATCATCAATATTGACAATTAGGCAAACTATTTGCATATTTTATATATTATTAAATCAAAAAACTGCATTATAAAATGAAAAAGAAAGTATTTCTTGGAGGTACAACAAATAATTCTAAATGGCGTGAAAGTATAAAACCTAAATTAAAAATAGATTATTACGATCCAGTTGTTCCAGAATGGAATGATGAAGCTTATAAAAGAGAATTAGATGAACGCGAAAAATGTGATTATTGTTTATATGTTATTACACCAAAAATGACTGGCTTTTATTCAGTTGCCGAAGTTATTGACGACTCTAATAAACGTCCTAATAAAACAATATTTTGCGTTTTAAATAAAGATGACGACAAAACTTTTAGTGATCATCAAGAAAAATCACTTACTGCTATAGGCAAAATGGTAGTAAAAAATGGTGGTAAATGGTTAAAGAGTATCGATGAAATTGCTGATTTTCTTAATGAAAATGAATAAATTTTATTAATTCTTCAATGCAGTTTTTTTTTATTAATACACCTTATATAATATAGTCTCAAATTATCATAAACAATATAAGATAAACACACTCATGGCAGACGATCAAAAAATTATTTTCTCTATGTCGCGGGTATGCAAAACTTTTCCCCCGCAAAAAAAAGTCTTAAACAATATTAATCTTTCGTTTTTTTACGGAGCAAAAATTGGCGTTATTGGACTTAATGGTTCTGGTAAATCTACTTTATTAAAAATTATTGCTGGAATAGACAAAAATTTTGATGGTGATTTAGCTTTTGTTGCGTCTGAATATTCTGTTGGATATTTAGAACAAGAACCAAAACTCGACAACTCCAAAACTGTAAAACAAGTGGTTCAAGAAGGTGTTCAACCTATTGTAGACTTATTAAACGAATATGAAGCTATCAACGAAAAATTTGCAGAGCCTCTCGATGATGACGAAATGAATAAACTCATTGAACGTCAAGGAGAACTTACCGAACTTCTTGATCATTGTGATGCTTGGAATCTTGATAGCAAATTAGAGCGTGCGATGGGTGCATTAAATTGTCCACCTGACGATCAAATTGTTGAAACTCTATCGGGTGGAGAACGTCGTCGTGTAGCTTTATGTCGTTTGTTGTTGCAAGAACCTGATGTTCTTTTGCTTGACGAACCTACAAACCACCTCGACGCTGAAAGTATTGATTGGCTTCAACAACATTTACAACAATATAAAGGTACTGTTATTGCTGTTACTCACGATAGATATTTTCTTGATAGTGTAGCTGGTTGGATACTTGAACTTGACCGTGGCGAAGGTATTCCTTGGAAAGGTAATTACTCTTCTTGGCTTGATCAAAAATCTAAACGTTTAGCTATGGAAGAAAAAACAGCATCAAAACGTCGCAAAACTCTTGAACGTGAATTGGAATGGGTTAATATGTCACCAAAAGCACGTCAAGCTAAAGGAAAAGCACGTCTTTCTGCTTACGAAAAACTTTTGAACGAAGACGTTAAAGAACGCGAAGAAAAACTTGAAATTGTTATTCCTAACGGTCCTAGATTAGGTGAAAAAGTGATTGAAGCTCATGGTGTTTCTAAAGCATACGGTGATAAACTTCTTTACGAAAATCTTGATTTTACATTACCACCAAACGGTATTGTGGGTGTTATTGGTCCTAATGGTGCTGGTAAAACTACTCTTTTCCGTTTGATTATGGGATTAGAAAAAGTCGATAAGGGTACTTTTATTGTTGGTGATACTGTAAAAATTGCATACGTAGATCAACAACACGCTGCTATTGACCCTGAAAAAACTGTTTTTCAAGTTATTTCTGGAGGAACTGACAATATCCAACTTGGAAATAAAACAGTAAATGCTCGTGCATACGTTTCTAAATTCAATTTTTCAGGAAATGATCAAGAAAAGAAATGTGGAGTTCTTTCTGGTGGTGAACGAAACCGTCTTCATTTAGCTCTTGCATTAAAAGAACATGCTAATGTTATTCTTCTCGATGAACCTACTAATGATATAGATGTTAACACTTTACGTGCATTAGAAGAAGGTCTAGAAAATTTTGCAGGTTGTGCAGTAGTTGTTAGTCACGACCGTTGGTTTTTGGATCGTATTGCAACTCATATTCTTGCTTTCGAAGGCGACTCTCAAGTAAAATTCTTTGAAGGTAGCTATTCTGAATATCAAGAAAATTATAAAAAACGCATGGGGGATACAATTCCTACTCGTTTTAAATACAAAAAGTTGGTTGAGTAACGTTAATCTCTATTTATAAAAAAAAACGAATTATAAACTTATAATTCGTTTTTTTATTTATACTAAATCAAATCTTTATTTATTTTGTTTTGCCTTTTTCTTTTTTTCTTGTTCTTTTTCATACTCTTCTAATTGAGGAATTAATCTTTTATGAAACAAAATAAGTACAAAAACAGAAACTGTAACACAAGAATCGGCAAAATTGAAAATTGGACTAAAAAATACAAAATGTTCTCCACCTTTGAATGGAACCCATTCTGGTAATGTTGTATCAATGATTGGAAAATAAAGCATATCGACAACTTTACCATGAAGAAATGATGAATAACCGCCATCAGCTGGTAAAAATTCCGCTATAGTATTAGCACTATAACCTGATGGTCCAAATATCATTCCGTAAAACAAACTATCCACCAAGTTTCCTATTGCGCCTCCAAGTATCAAAGACAAACAAATAATAAAACCTGTTTTAGGTTTTATTTTTTTTATTAACCAATTAATTAAGAATATTATGCCTACAATAGCTACAATTCTAAAAATTGTTAATATAATTTTTCCAATATTTCCTGGTAATTTTAAACCAAATGCCATTCCAGCATTTTCTGTAAATGCAAGTTGAAATCCACTAAAACTCCATCCCCAATTTACATAACTACTTTCTCCTAAATACATATGGGTTTTTACCCAAATTTTTAATACTTGATCTACTATTACCACTAATAATGTGACTATTATTGACTTTTTAACTAAAGAATTCATTGTTAATATTAATATAAACTTAGGTCGCTAAATTACCAATTATTTTTTGTATAGCAAGTTTTATTTTATTTTAATTTATAAAATATTATTATTAAATCATTTAACAAAAAAAACGGGAATGAATTAATTCATTCCCGTTTTTTATAAAGCAAGAACTTATTACTTTTTTTCGTTATTCTTAGACTCTACACTTAATGTTGCATGTGGAACAGCAAGTAAACGTTCTTTAGGAATTAATTTTCCTGTATTTCTGTCAATTCCATAGCTTTTGTTTTCAATACGTATTAACGCATTTTCAAGAGCTTTGATAAATTTTAATTGACGCTCAGCCATTGAACCAGCTTGTTCTTTCGACAATAGCGAAGACCCTTCTTCGTATGATTTAAACGTTGGGCTTGTATCAACTGTGTCGTTTCCGTCTTTTTCTGTTATAATATCGTGATACGATTTATAAAGTTTTCGGGCTTGGTCCAATTTTTCAAGAATTAAAGCTTTGAATTCTGCCAACTCTTCATCTGAGTATCTGACTTTTTCTTCGGCCATAGCTTTGTGGTTTTTGGTTATTACTAAATATAAAGACTTCTCTTTTAAAAGAAGTCTTTATTAAAAATTATATTTTCGATATACGAATTAACGTTGAAGTTTGTTCGTCAATTTCTGTATTTATTGCTCCTTCGCTAATGGTTGTTTGGTCTTTTAATTCAAGACACGATGTAAGTGTTTGAGAACAAATATATTCTTTGAAATCTTTGAGTGCTCCTTCTATTTCTGGTACTGAAACTATTTCAATTTTTATTTTGTCTGTAACATCAAATCCACTTTCTTTTCTCATATTTTGAATACGATTAATCAATTCTCGTGCGTATCCTTCATTTTTGAGTTCTGGTGTAATATTGATATCAAGAGCAACTGTTATACGTCCTTCGTTTGCAACCAAACGTCCTGGTATATCCTCTGAAGTTATTTCGGTTTCTGATACCAAAACATTTACTTTTTCGCCATTGATATCCAAATCGATACTTCCTTTTGCTTCAAAGTCGGCAATTTGTTCTTGGGATAGTTCTGCTAATAAATTGGCAACGTTTTTCATATTTTTGCCAAGTTTACGTCCCAATTGTTTAAAGTCGGCTTTTACTTTTTTGGTTAATATTCCAGCTGTTTGATGCAAATATTCTAATTCTTTTACATTTACTTCTGTAAGAATCAATTTTTTTACAGCTTCTATCTTTTCTTCCATATCAGCATTCAAAATTGGAACCATTATTTTTTGTAATGGTTGACGAACTTTTAAAGATGCTTTTCTTCTTAATGCTAATACCATTGAAGATATTTTTTGTGCCATTTCCATACGATCTTCTAAATTTTGATCTATGGTTTGTTGATCACATACTGGATAATTTGCGATGTGAACTGATCCTTTATGTTTTTCTGTTACTGCATTTAAGTCTTGGAAAATTTTGTCAGAATAGAATGGTGATATTGGAGCCATCAATTGTGCTACTTTTTCAAGACATGTATATAATGTTTGATATGCTGATATTTTGTCTGTATTATATTCACCACCCCAAAAACGTTTTCTATTTAAACGTACATACCAATTACTTAAATTTTCTGTTACAAAATCTTGTATCATACGTCCTGCTTTTGTCATATCGTATGATGCAAAACATTCGTCTACATTTTTAATTAATGTATTTAATAATGACAAAATCCAACGGTCAATTTCTGGACGTTCGTTAATTGGAACATCTTTTTCACTATATGTAAATCCATCTACATTGGCATATAATGCAAAAAATGAATATGTATTATAAAGTGTTCCAAAGAATTTTCGTTTTATTTCGTCAACTCCATCAATGTCAAATTTTAGATTTTCCCATGGTGATGCGTTTGTTATCATATACCAACGAACGGGATCTGAACCAAATTTTTCAATTGTTGAAAATGGTTCTACGCTATTTCCTCGTGATTTTGACATTTTTTCTCCGTTCTTGTCAAGAACTAGACCGTTTGATATTACATTTTTAAAAGCAACACTATCAAATACCATTGTTGCAATTGCATGAAGTGTAAAGAACCATCCACGTGTTTGGTCAACACCTTCTGCTATAAATGATGCAGGGAAAACTCGTTTAAATAGTTCTTTATTTTCAAATGGATAGTGTAGTTGTGCGTATGGCATTGCGCCTGAATCAAACCAAACATCGACTAAATCTGGTTCTCTTCTCATTGGTTTTCCTGATGCTGATACCAAAATTACACTATCAATGTATGGTTTATGTGGATCTATTTTTTCGTAATTTTCTTTTGAATAATCACCTACAACAAAATCTTTATAAGGATTTTCTTGCATAAATCCTGCTTTGATTGATTTTTCAATTTCTGACATTAGTTCTTCAAACGAACCAATACAAATTTCTTCGCTACCATCTTCTGTGCGCCAAATTGGAAGAGGTGTTCCCCAATATCTTGAACGTGAAAGGTTCCAATCTATAAGACTTTCAAGCCATTGTCCAAAACGTCCACTTCCTGTTGAAGGTGGTTGCCAATTGATAGTTTTATTTAATTCTATCATACGTTCTTTAACGGCTGTAGTACGAATAAACCAAGAATCTAGTGGATAATAAAGTATTGGTTGATTTGTTCGCCAACAATGTGGATACGAGTGTGTTATTTTTTCTGATTTGAAAAGTTTTCCTTGTTTTTTAAGTTCTACTACTATATCTACATCAACGTCGGTATTTCCTGTTGAATCATAAGATTTTTTTACAACTTTTCCTGAAAATTCACCAAGTCCTTCAACTAATTTTCCTTGACGGTTAACTAATGTTAATGAACCAATTCCGTTTTGTTTTGCTACTCGATAGTCGTCAGCACCAAAACTTGGAGCTATGTGAACTATTCCTGCTCCATCACTTGTTGTAACAAAATCTCCTGTGATTACTCTAAAAGCATCTCCATCTGTTGGTTGAACATAAGGAAGTAATTGTTCATATCTCATTCCTGCCAATTCGCTACCTAAATATTCATTAACTATTTGATAAGGAACATCTTTTGAACCTTCTTTGTAATCTTCAAATGTTAAATCTTTATTTTTTTCAGGGAAATATGAGTGTACTAGGTCTTTCGCCATTATTACACTGATTTTTTTACCTGTATATTGATTTATTGTTTTGATTTTTACGTAAGTGATTTTTGGACCCATACATAAAGCAGTGTTGCTAAATAATGTCCAAGGTGTTGTTGTCCAAGCCATTAATCTTACATCCTCATCATCACTTTCAAAAACTAATTTTGATTGTGGTGTATTGTTAATAGCTTTAAACAAAACTGTTGCTGTGGTATCTTTTACATCTTTGTAACAACCTGGCATATTTAATTCGTGGCTACTTAAACCTGTTCCAGCTGCTGGTGAAAATGGTTGAATTGTATAGCCTTTATATAATAAACCTTTGTTGTATAATTGTTTCAACAACCACCATAATGTTTCGATATAATCGCTTGTGTATGTAATATAAGGATGATCTAAGTCTACCCAATAACCTATTTTTTCGGTGATAGATTTCCATTCTTCGGTAAATTGCATAACTGCTTTTCTACAAGATTTGTTGTAATCTTCAACCGAAATAGATTTTCCAATATCTTCTTTTGTTATGCCGAGTGATTTTTCTACTCCTAATTCTACAGGTAAACCATGTGTATCCCAACCTGCTTTTCTGTTAACTAAATAACCTTTTGCGGATTTGTAACGAAGCATTGAATCTTTTATAGTTCTTGAAAGAATATGGTGAATACCTGGTTTGCCGTTTGCGGAAGGTGGACCTTCATAAAATATAAAGTCTGGAGCGCCTTCTCTTGTTTCGAGACTTTGCTTAAATGTTTGCTCTTTCTGCCATTTGTCTAAGATTTCTTTATTAATTTCAGACAGATTAAACTGTTTGTATTCGGCAAATTTTTTTCCCATTTTGGTATATGTTTTTATTTTAAAATTCTGATATATTTATATTTCTTGCAAAATTAATGGAAAAGTATTAAATGGACAAAAAAAAATTAGTTTATGTACTTTTATTTTAATATATTTTATCAATTAAAAAATGATTGATAATCTTTATTATACGCATAAATATAGTTAATATTAGTTTTGTTTTGGGCAGTAAGAGTTAATGTTTTTTCATTAATTTATTTTTGTATTATACAAAATAGGTCTTTAAAACAACGATGTATTTTAAACCGTTAATTGTTGCAGTATTACTTATTTTTACTAGTTCACACATATCTTGCTTAATTTATTAGTGTATTATTATCTCTTTTTAACTAGTCGATTAAATATATTTCTAAAATATCATTTAAAATTATCGAAATTTTACAAGTATGGTTTCTTGCGAAAATGCTGATAGTTTGGTCAAAAATAATAAGATTAGAAAAATAATATCAGTTAAATCTTTTTTGCTTATGTATAAATAGAAGAATGAATTTTGATATATTTATTCTTAATACTAATTTTTTTATTATTGGCATTTGGTTTGTCTAATATTTTACATTACATTTGTCAGTTATGTTTTTGAATTTATATACTCAACAAATTTCAGTATTTTTAGCATCAGTTTCGCCTGATATGGTAAATTTTCGCCAAACATTGAAATCAATTCTTGTTAAGGCTGGTTTATCTGTTATAGAATCTAATGAAAATGGTGATTATGATACTGAACTTAATATTATGAAAAATACAGATTGTTCTATTCATATTTTAGGTAATTCTGATATATATAATTCAAATAATTCTTTTGCGAGTACTCATTATAAAATTGCAAAAGATTTAAGAAACAACAACTATAAAATGTTTTTGTGGAATCCTTTAGGATATATCACTGAAAATAACAAATATATTAACGAAATTAAACGAGATATTGCTGAAAATACTATATATTCTGATTTAACTTCAAAAATTGTTTTTGTTGAAGATTTACGTTCTATTATGAACACAAAATCTCAAGTAACTTCAAAAACCGAAAAAGCAGATATATTGTTTATTTTTAATTCGTTAGACCACGACACTTCTCTTGAAATAGTTGGAATGTTAGAAGATATTCAAACTATTATTAAATTAGAAGTTGACATAACTACAAATACTGATTATGCAGAATTTATTTCTCGACAAATTCAAAATTGTAAATTAGGAATAATTTATTTTGATTACGCCGAAGATTGGGCAGAATCTTTTGCTCAGCAAATTTGGAAAAATATCGGTGGTAATAGCAGTAAAGTTCCATTATTATTTGTGGCTAATAGCAAACACGCTAATACTGAAAATTTTAATCAACTTAAAAAAATTATTCCTTTAATTGTTAACGAAAAAAGTATTTTGCCTTTAGACATTAAAATGTATTATGACAATATTTTAGAAAACAATAAAAAATGACAACAGACTTATGTCCATATCCTGGCTTACGCCCCTTTACTGAACATGAATCCATATTCTTTAAAGGTAGAGATTTGCACATACGTCAAATTATTAAGTTGTTAGAAGAAAACAAAATGGCTTTTATTACTGGAGCTTCCGGTGATGGTAAATCGTCAATGGTTTATGCTGGAGTTGTTCCTAATATTAGAGCTGGATTTTGTAAATCTACGTTTAATAGTTGGATTGTTGTGGATTTTAAACCTCAAAAAAATCCACTATATTCTTTAAGTGAATCGTTTTCTGAAAATTTAAATTGTGATAACCAAAAAACTTTAAACGAATTAAAACTTGGGTTTTCGTCTTTAGTTGACTTATATAAAAATTCAGATTACTTTGTTAATCAAGGTGAAAATATTTCTAACAGAGGTAAAAACTTATTAATAATTGCTGATCAATTTGAAGAGATTTTCACAAATTCTGAAAACTTTAACAATGGTATTCCTTCTGAAGAATCTTACACTACAATTAACCTTTTATTAGAAACCATTAGAATATCAATAATCGAAAAATTACCTATTTATGTGATATTCACAATGCGAAGTGACTTTATTAGTCAATGTACTGTATTTAAAAATCTTCCTGAATATATTGCATATAGTCAATTTTTTGTTCCTCAACTAAAAAGAACTGAAATTCGACAAGTTATAGAACAACCTGCTATTTTAGCTGGTGGTAGTGTTTCGTCTCGTTTAACTGAAATCATCATAAATAATCTTAACAGCAGTTTTGACCAATTACCTGTTTTGCAACATGCCTTAAATTTATTGTGGAAAATGGCCGATAATGGCAAAAAACAATTAGATTTAATTCATTTAGCAAAAATTGCTGGTATTTCAACTGATGTTTTAAGTAACGAAGAATTAGATGATTTTAATCAATGGTTTTGCCAATTACCAGATTATCAATATAAATATTTTGAAAATCCAAGTATCAATAATGTTTTAAATGCTCATGCTGGCATTTTATACGAATCTGCTTATAATTATTTTCTTGAAAATGCTGTTTGGGCTGAAAAAAGCATAAATCCTGATGAAAGTAAAGAAATTATTGAAACTGTTTTCAAATCATTAACTAAAGTTGACAACAATCGTCAAGTTCGAAATCGTTGCTCAATAAATGAAATTACTGGTATTATTAACAAAGATAACATTACAAATGCTACTGTTTGTGGTGTTATTAATATCTTTAGAACACCAGAAAACTCTTTAATTCAACCTTTTATTGATCCTAATAGGATTGATACTCAATACTTATCTGGAGATACAATTTTAGACGTAACTCACGAAGCATTACTGAGAAACTGGCAACGTTTAACTGTGTGGCAAGAAGAAGAGGTTACATTTTTGAAAGATTATCACGATTTTTCTACACAAATGAACCGTTGGCTCAATAGTGATTGTAATCCTAAATATCTGTTATCTTCTGGTATTTACACTTATTTTAATAATTGGTATATAATCAGTAAACCTAATCAATACAGATTTTTAAAATACGATAATAGTCAATCTTCTGCTCGAAAAAAACTTAGAGATGCTCAAACTCAATACGAAAATTGTCAAGACTTTCTAGAAATTAGCGAAGAAGCTATACAAACTCAAGAACGTTCTAAACGTAGAAAAATAACAATTGCTATGTTTTCGCTAACTGCTTTTGTTATAGCTCTTATAATTGTGTCATCTTGGGCTTTAAGTGAAAAACAAAATGCTGAAGAAAAATCTATTTATGCTCAACAACAAGCTGACTCGGCAAATCGTCAAAAACTTATTGCTGAAAACTCTCAAAGAATGGCTGAAAGAGCTAATAATGATGCTAAATTTCAACGTGATACTGCTAGAATTTTGGCTTTACAAGCTCAAAAAGCTCAAAAAGAATCTGAAAGAGCTAGACGTTTGGCTGAACATAGAAGAGACGAAGCTGACTCTCTTAGAGAATTGGCTATGAATAATTTGGGTAACGCTGAATTCGAAAGAATGGTAGCTAACGATGCTAGAGAAATAGCCGAACAACAAAAACTACTCGCTCAAAGTGCACATGACTCGGTTTCTAAATATTACAAAATTGCTATTTCCAACACTTTAGCTATGAAAGCTAAAGGTCAATATGGCGATAAAAAAATGAATTTA
Source organism: Bacteroidales bacterium (assembly GCA_024413595.1). GTDB lineage: Bacteria > Bacteroidota > Bacteroidia > Bacteroidales > UBA3824 > UBA3824. The sequence continues at coordinate 13,889 of JAKSUC010000007.1, read as the reverse complement.
AGAATGGTTTATACGGCATATCTTTATAACAAAAATAACAATATATCTCATAACGACGCTGAACTTTTTGAAGCTATGCTTTACACTTTTGACAACAACAACTTATTTAAACCTCTTAAAGTTACAAACGAACCTATTTCTTCGTTTTATATTGATTTAAACAATAATTTATGGATTTTTACCGAAAATGCTCAAATAATTGAATATAATAATATATCAAAAAGAATTCACGAAATTCAACGTATTAATCAATTTATTAGCAAAGAAATTGTAAAAAAATCTATATTTATTTCTTCTAAATATTTGGTTTATACAAACACTGAAAATTCTTCTTATTTTATTGATATTGATAAACAAGAAAAAACAAAACTTGATATTCAAGGTGATATTATAAAAAGTGCTTCTATTTCGTCTGATGGAAACAGTTTAGCTATTGCATATCAAAATGGTAAATGTCTTGTTATAGATCCACAAGATCCTGATAGAAAACCTATTGCTTTTTATAATGTTAAAAATTCAATAGCTAGTATATATTCTTACGGTCGTAACGAAGCATACATCTTAACTGCCAATGCTATTCTTTTAAAATGGAATTATACTAATAATAAAATTATTGAAATTTTTCACCAAAACAATATGAAAACTGTTGATATGGCTGCTATTAACAATAAACAATTAGCTATATGTTTTTCTAATGGAAATATTCAATACTTAAACATTTCAACAGGTACTAAAGATGGTGATAATTTAGCATCTCATTCTAAAATTAATAAAATTGTTTTTGACGAAAAAACTAAATATATAGCTATTGCTTCTTCAGACAATAGAATTTCTTTAATTAATTCTAAAGACATAATTGCTAAACCTTTTCAAATTGACGACATGTGCCTACATAATTTTCCAATAAAAGAAATTAATTTTAATTCAGAAGGTATTGTTTTTGTTCTTACTGAAGAAAACTTTATTAGATATTGGAATACTGATATTAATCATTATGCTGATGAACTTAATAATATGAAAATTTCAGAACTTTCTGAAAAGGAAATCAATTTAATTATAGGTAATAATTTATATTAATTGTGATTTTTTCTATTTTAGATATTATATTGATATTTATTGTGTTATTATTACTTATTTCATTAATTATAGTAATAGTAACAAAGCGTCGTGCTATTATCAAAAGTAATAGAAAAATCGAAAAAAGATACAAACAAGAAATTTCGTTTTATGATAGCGAATTAACTAGAATTAACTACATTTATAATCAACTTTTAGAAGATAAAACTATTAAACAAATTTCTCAAAACAATGATTTTTCTAACATACAAGAAGATAACAAATTAGTAGAACAGAAAAAAATTGAATTAGAAAAAGAAGACTTATCTCAACGAAACAAAAAATTGTGGGATATGAGTATTTCTATTCAAAAAGACAAACAACGTATTTCTATTCTTAAAAAAGAAATAGAAAACAAACATAAAGAATTAACTGATAGCATTCAATATGCTAAAAGAATACAAGATGCTGCATTACCATCAACGGATATTTTAAAAGAAACTTTTTCTGATTATTTTATCATGTGGCGACCACGCGAAATTGTTTCTGGTGATTTTTATTGGATGAAACGTCAAGACGATTTAGTTATTTTTACAGTTGCCGATTGCACAGGACATGGCGTTCCTGGTGCTTTTATGAGTATGTTAGGTATTGCCTTATTAAACGAAGTGTGTGCTAATATTAATATTTTTACTAAACCTTCCGACATATTAGAAAATCTAAGAACTTTCATAATCACCACTTTAAAACAACAAATGGGAACCATGGATCCAAAAGACGGTATGGACATGGCTCTTTGTATTTTAAACACAAAAACTCTTGACATAAAATTTGCAGGTGCTAACAATCCAATGTATCTTGTTAGCGATGGTGAACTTACTGAATTTAAAGCGGTTAGAAATCCAATTGGATTATATCCAAAACTCAAAGAATTTGAAACAATTGAAGCAAAAGCAAAAAAAGGAGATTATATATACATGTTTTCAGATGGATTTCCTGACCAATTTAGCGGAAATTCTCACAAAAAAATTACATACGGACGTTTCAAAAATCTACTAATTGAACTTAATCAAAAAAAACTAAACTCAACTCAACAACAACAAGAACTATTAAACTATTTCGACAATTGGCGCGGTGATTTTATTCAAATGGACGATATTTTAATTGGAGGTTATCAAATTTAAAAAAAAATACAATTTTCAAAAAAAAAAAAATCTTTACAATTGTATGATATTGAGAATTTATATACTTTTGGCGCAAGAAAAAAAATAAAATATAAAACATAATGGCAACAACAGCAGATTTAAAAAACGGCTTATGTATCAATTATAACAATGATATTTATACAGTCGTTAGCTTTCAACATGTAAAACCTGGTAAAGGTCCTGCATTTGTACGTACTAGATTAAAATCATTAACAAATGGTAGAATTCTTGAACCAACTTTAACAGCAGGTCACGAAATTGACATTACAAAAATTATTCGTCGTCCTTACCAATATTTATACAAAGAAGGTGAAGATTTTGTTTTTATGCAACAAGAAACATTTGAACAAATTACAGTTCCTGTTGAACACATTGAAAATCCTGATTTATATCTTGATGGTCAAGAAGTTGAAATAGTTTTACAAGAAGAAACTGATCAAATTTTAACTGTTGAACTTCCTGCATTCGTTATTATGGAAGTTACATACACTGAACCAGGTATTAAAGGTGATACTGCAACCAACGCTTTAAAACCTGCAACAGTTGAATCTGGTGCTGAAATTCGTGTTCCTTTGTTTGTTAACCAAGGTGACAAAATTAAAATCGACACTAGAGATAGATCTTACGTTGAAAGAGCTAAATAATTGTTATTCAAAAAAAAATAATTTGTGCGACATTTTTGTCGCACATTTTTTTTTATTTTTAAAAAACTTTGGTATATTTGTGCTATTAATTAAACAACTATTTATCAGTTTAATATGACTGAATCCAATGCCAAATCGTCTCTGGATAGGTTGAAATTTAGTAATTACAAGTTAAAAACACTGCTTAATATTACTAAAGCAATCAACAACAATTCCTCTGTTGAAGAATTGTTAGATACTTTTTGCACTCTTCTTACTGATGAACTACATATTGGTAAAGTTTTAATTTATAGCTATCAAAATAAAAAATGGAATATTATTCTTAAATCGGGAGTTGCTCCTAAAGAATATTGTAATATTGATCCTGAACGTGATTTAGTTGAATTCACCGACATGGAAATTACTCTGTCTATTCCTAAAACTAAATATAGTGCTTTCGATTTCATTATTCCTGTTATTCAAGACAACAACCCGTTAGCATACGTTTTAATTGGCGACTTTGAAGAAGAACAAACTGGAATTAGCCCTTCTATTAAACACATTCATTTTATACAAACGTTAACAAACGTTATTATTGTTGCTATCGAAAATAAACGTCTTATCGAAGTTAATATGCAACAAGAACGTATAAAAAAAGAAATGGAAATGGCTTCTGAAATGCAAAAAATGTTAGTTCCGAAAGCTGACATTTTTGCTAACGACAATAGAGTGTCGGTAAATCCATTCTATCTTCCTCATTTTGAAGTGGGCGGTGATTATTACGATTTTGATTATTTATCTAAAGACGAAATGTTTTTCTGCATTGCTGACGTCTCGGGTAAAGGTATGTCGGCTGCTATTTTAATGTCTAATTTTCAAGCAAGTTTAAAAGCATTGTTTATTCCTGAAATGGAATTAACAACTCTTGTTCGTCGATTAAACAAAATTATTGTTCGAAATGCTAATGGAGATAGATTTATTACATTATTCATTGGTAGATATAATTTTAATACTCACGAACTTAGATACGTTAACGCAGGACATAATTCTCCTGTTATTTATTATAAAAAAACTGGAAAATTAGAATATCTTACTGCTGGTTGTCCTGGAGTTGGAATGCTGGACGAAATTCCTAATGTAACAGAAGGAAAAATTGTTTTAGACCACGAATGTAAACTTTTATGTTTTACTGATGGAGTGGTTGAACTTGAAAAAGAAAACATTCCTGACTATGGGCAAAAAGTGGTTGAAAAAAATGTTGCAAACTCAAAATCTATCAAAGATACTATTTCCGATATTATTAAAGAATTAGATATTCAACGTTCTAACACCTCTCTGTTCGATGACATTACATTATTAGGTGTTGAATTTTTTGTATAAATCTCATTAAAATTAATCTTTTTTAGTATTTCCTTTCAACAAAATTTATCATCTTTGTAATATTAAAGAAAGATAAAATGGGAAGAATAGTATTGGGAAATATGCAGTTTCACTCTAAAATTGGAGTGAGCGAAGAAGAACAAATTAACGGAAACGATTTCACTGTTAATATTTCTTTTGAAGCTGACACTCAAACACCTGGAATGTCTGACAACATCGAAGACGCAATTGATTATTCTATTGTGTATGAATTAATTAAACAAGAAATGAATATTTCTGCTAAACTCATCGAAAATGTTGCATACAGAATTATGAAACGTTTAAAAGTTGAAATTCCTCAAATTGGTAGAATTCAACTATCTATTTATAAAAACAATCCTCCTTTAAGCGGAAAAGTTGGTTATAGTGGAATTGAAATTAATGGATAAATAATTCATTTACAAACAAATATTTTTTTAATCACCTATTTTTATTTATTAATAGTAAATAAAAATAGGTGATTTTATTTATTACTAATAAATAAATTGGTAAATTAAACCATACGATTTTGAAATTATTATTAAATAAGTTTTATTGAATACTTAACAAACAATACTTTTTCCCTTATTATTTTGGCGAATAATTGTATATTAGCCCCAAAAATCGGTAAATAAATAAAATCTACAATAATATGGACAAATTTTTTCAAGATTTATACCCAGAAGCAGGTTGTGACGAGGCTGGACGTGGTTGTTTGGCAGGACCTGTTTTTGCTGCAGCTGTTATTTTTCCTCCTGACTATTTCAACGACAAAATAAATGATAGCAAGCAATTAAGCGAGAAAAAAAGATTTGCTCTTCGAGAAGAAATTATTCGCGATGCTATTACGTATGGCGTTGCTTCGTGTTCTAATATTGAAATTGACAAAATAAATATTCTAAATGCGTCAATTCTTGCTATGCACAGAGCTTTAGAAATGTTAAATCCTCAACCTAAATTTATTATTGTTGATGGAAATAAATTTAAACCTTATCAAACAATCCCTTATAAAACAGTTGTTAAAGGCGACTCACTTTATTTATCAATTGCAGCTGCATCTATTCTTGCTAAAACTTTTCGTGACGAATGGATAACTAATGCTTCAAAAGAATATCCTTGTTATAATTGGCAAAAAAATAAAGGTTATCCTACAAAAGATCATCGTCTGGCTATTCGTCAGTATGGTGTTTGTCCACTTCATCGTTTAACTTACGGACCATGTCAAATTGATGGTGAATTAAAGTTTGGAGAATAAAAAAGAGTAAAAGAAAAATTTTCTTTTACTCTCTATATAAACCATTAATAAATTTAGATCAAAGGAATGTTTGCTAATTTACATTCTTTTCTCATTTCATCAGACCAAAGGCTTGATTGAATTTCGCCAATATGTGCTTTTTTCAAAAACAACATACATAATCGACTTTGTCCAATTCCACCTCCCATTGACTCTGGTAATGTGCCTTCTAACAAACGTTTATGAAAATATAATTGTTTGCGTTCTTCTTTATGTTCTACTTTAAGTTGATGTTCTAAAGCTTTTTTATCCACGCGAATACCCATTGAAGATAATTCAAATGAACGTCCTAAAATTTCGTTCCAGACAAGAATATCTCCATTTAAACCATTAAAACCATCCTCGTTTGGTGTTGACCAATCGTCATAGTCAGGAGCGCGACCATCGTGTTTTTCTCCATCTCCAAGTTTATCTCCTATTCCCATAATAAAAACTGCTTTATGTTCTTTGGTTATAGCATCTTCGCGTTCTTTAGGAGTTAAATTTGGATATAGTTGACGTAATTCTTCTGCACTTATAAAGAATATTTCTTCTGGTAAACTGGGTTTTATTTGAGGAAACATTTCGTAAACAACATATTCTGTATTTATCATTACAGAATAAATTCTACGTACGGTATCTTTTAAATAATTTATATTACGATTTTCATTTTCGATATGACGTTCCCAATCCCATTGGTCTACATATAGCGAATGCAGATTGTCGAGTTCTTCATCTGGTCTAATCGCATTCATATCGGTATAAATTCCATAGCCACTTTCTATATTATAATCGGCTAAGGTTAATCTTTTCCATTTTGCTAATGAGTGAACAACTTCTGCTTTTTGATCATTAAAATCTTTTATTGGAAAAGTAACAGGACGTTCTATACCATTTAAATCGTCGTTGATACCTTGTCCTTGAAGTACAAATAGCGGAGCTGTTACTCTGCGCAATTTTAATTCTGCTGATAAACAGCCTTCAAAAAAGTCCTTTATTCGTTTGATACCCAATTCGGTTTGCTTTAAATCTAGAATAGGACTATAGTTTTTGGGTTTTATTAGTTTTCCCATAATTATTAATGCTTAAAATGTTTTTCAAAATTATGTAAACTAAAATAAAATTCCAAAAAAATCAGATACGTGATTTTGTTAATATTTTAATTCTTATTTCGATTTATTTCAATATTTTGCAACTTTATCATTTTATTTACAATTAATTACAAAAAATTCAATTAATAAAAATATTATAATTTAACTTTAATAAGAATTATATGCGTACTAGTTTCAACAAAATAAATTTATTAATTTTGTAAAAAAATAGATTATAAAAGATGGAAACCAATAATTTAATTCAGTTTCCCGAAATGATGAAGGGAAAAAAAATTTTGTATGTTCATGGATTTGCTTCTTCTGGTGCTAGTGGAACTCCTAAAAATTTACGTATTCTTTTGCCTAATACTGAAGTAATTTCTCCTGATTTACCTTTAAGTCCAATAGAAGCAATGAAACTTTTACATAATATTTGTGAACAGCAAAAGCCTGATTTAATTATTGGTACGTCAATGGGTGGACTTTATACCGAACAACTTTATGGCTTTGACAGAATTGTGGTTAATCCTGCTTTTCAAATTGGCGAAACTCTAAAAAAACTTCACGGAATGGGTAAACAAAAATGGCTTAACCCTCGACAAGATGGTGAAACTGAATTTTGGGTTACTCAAGATACTGTCAATGAGTTTAAAACTATTATGGATAATAGTTTTTCAAAAATTGACGAAAACGAAAAACGTAATCGTGTCTATGGACTTTTTGGTGATAAAGATCCTGTAGTACATACTTTTGACATTTTTTCTGCTCATTATATTAATGCTATAAAATTTGATGGTGAGCATCGTTTAAATGATAAAATTTTGTTGAATTCTGTTATTCCTGTTATTCATTGGATTGATGATAAACAAAACAAAATTCAACGTCAAATTCTTTATATTGATCTTGATGATACTTTGGTTGATTATCAGAAAGGTGTTTTTAAAGTGGAAGAGTCGCTTTTAAAGCAATATGAAGGTCATGTTTATGATATTCCACACTATTTTGCAAATCTTGAACCTATGCCTAGTGCTATAAAAGCGTTTAGAACTTTATCTTTAAAATATGACACATATATTTTATCAAGTGCGCCTTACGGAAATCCTTCGGCATGGACTGATAAATTATTGTGGGTTCAAAAGTGGCTTGGTGTTCCTGCTTTTCGTCGTTTGATTTTAACACATCACAAAAACCTAAATTATGGAGATTTCCTCATCGACGATCGCAATGTTAATGGTGCTCAAGATTTTATGGGTGGGTTTCTTCAATTTGGTAAAGATCCTTACAAAACTTGGGATGATATTTTAGAATATTTCAAGCACATAAGTTAATTGAAAATAGTCTTGAAATAAAATTTATATATAAAAAAAATTACGAATTGCAAATTTTCGAAAAAATCGCAATTCGTAATTTAATATTTTAAAAAAGTTCTGAAACTTACAAAACTATTATTCAACAAATTTATAACCAACGCCTTTAACGGTTTTGATATAATCATCACCAATTTTTTCACGTAATTTTCTAATATGAACATCAATTGTTCTATCACCAACAACAATGTTATCACCCCAAATAGCGTTGTAGATTTCATCTCTAGTAAATACTTTTTCTGGTTTAGAAATCAAAAGTAATAGAAGAGAAAATTCTTTTCTTGGCAAAGCTAATTCTTCACCATTGTGAATAACAGTATATTTTTCTTTATCAATAATAAGATTACCTAAATTGATAATAGTAGACTCATCGTCAGAATTAGCAGAACTATCACCCATACCAAAACGTTTTAAAAGAGCAGAAACTCTACTAATCAAAACTTTTGGTTTAATAGGTTTGGTAATGTAGTCATCAGCACCTGCTTCAAAACCTGCAATTTGAGAATAATCTTCACTTCTCGCAGTTAAAAATGCAATAACAGTTTTTTGAAGAGCTGGAATTTTTCTGATTTCTTCACATGTTTCAATACCATCCATTTCTGGCATCATCACGTCTAGAATAATCAAGTGAGGATTATTCTCTTTAGCTTGTTTAATAGCGTCTTTACCGTTTGTGGCAGTAATAACGTTGAAGCCTGCTTTAGTAAGATTGTAAGACAAGAATTCTACAATGTCTTCTTCATCATCTACTAACAGGATTTTGTAGTTGTTGCTTTCCATTGGCATTTTATTCAGCTTTTTTAAGTGTGAATGAGAATGTTGTTCCTTCGTTTATTTTGCTCCTTACAGTGATTAATTCACCATGAGCTTCTATTATATGTTTTACTATTGATAATCCAAGTCCTGTTCCGCCACTTTTTGAACTTCTACTTTTATCTACACGATAAAAACGTTCAAAAACTCGTTGTAGGTCATCTTCTGCAATGCCTATTCCATTATCTTGAATTTCTATTAGCCATTTTGTTTCAATATCAAATATAGAAACGGTAGTTCTGCCATTTTCATTTCCATAATTTATTGAATTTACTATCAAATTTGATATTACTTCATAAATTTTTCCTTTATCGCCTTTACACATTACTTCGCCTGAAGGAAATTTGGCAAATTCTAATTTGATATTTTTATTTTTTGCTTTTATATCATACAAATCTAAAGCATCTTGTATACTACTCTTTATATCGAAATTTTCAATGTTTAGTTTCAATTCTCCTGCTTCTAATTTAGCTATTGTGCCTAAATCTTCTACTATTTGAATTAATCTAGTAACATTAGTTTCGGCTCGTTTTAGATATTTCATATTAATATCTACGTCTTCTAAATCACTATCTATTAATGTAGTGATATAGCCTTGAATGCTAAATAATGGCGTTTTTAATTCATGTGATACATTGCCTAAAAATTCTTTTCGATATTTTTCGTTTGCTTTTAATAATGCTATTTCTTTTGTTTGATCTTTTGCCCAATCTGCTACATCGTCATTTACTTGAGTTAATATATTGCCTAGTTTTAAGTCTACTAATTCTGTATTTTTTTCTTTTTCTTTATCTTTATCTTTTTCTTTATCTGTATTTTTTACTACTACATCGCCAAAACCATAAACGTCTTTTAAACTTTGAAGTATAAATTTATTAAATACAAAATATAGTATGGCAAATTGAATTATGAAGATTAATAATAAACCAACAATAAATAATATCTTTGTTATTTCACTATTTACTGTATTAACTGCTAAATACATTAATATTCCTGTTAATAATGTAAAAGTGAAAGCAGTTATAATTGAAAGAATAATATGTGATTTTCTATTCATTTTTTACAGTCTATTATTTATGCAAAATAATTATATTTTGTTTAAAATTCCAAATTTTTATCAAAAAAAATTAATGATTTGTTAATAAATATTTTGTGATTGTTGGGTGATTATAGTTTTAAGAAAAATTTTCTATTTCGTCGATTGTTTTGGGAACCTCCTCTCCTATTATTTTGCAATTTGTTTGTGTTATTTGAATGTCGTCTTCTATTCGTATGCCTCCAAAATCTAAATATTTTTCTACTTTTTTATAATTGATATAATCTTCAAATTTGTTTTGTTGTTTCCATTGATTTATCAATTCTGGTATAAAGTATATTCCTGGTTCGTTGGTTATAACCATATTTGGTTCTAGTGAAAGTGCATATCTCAAATTACTTGGTCCAAAGATTTCACTTCTTTTGATGTTTTGATTATATCCAAAATTTTCTTCACCTAAATTTTCCATATCATGTACATCTAATCCTAGCAAATGTCCTAATCCGTGTGGAAAAAATAATGCGTATGCTCCTTTTTCTACTATTTCATCGGTATCTCCTTTTAACAATCCTAAATCTTTAAGTCCTGATGTTATTATTCGTGCTGTTCGATTGTGCATATCTTTCCACAAAATTCCTGGTTTTGAAGACTCTATTACTGATTTTTGGGCTTTTAGAACTATATTATAAATATCTTTTTGTCGATTTGAAAAATTTTTTCCTACAGGTATTGTTCTTGTCATATCTCCTGCATAATGAGATTTTGTCTCTGCACCCATATCTGCTAATAGTAATCTTCCTTTACTTAATATTTTGTTTGATGGTGAGTTATGAAATATTTCTCCATGTGTAGTTATTATAGGTGGAAATGAATAAAAATATCCTTTATTGCAAAATATTCGATACATTTCGCCTAATAAACTATTTTCTGTTGTTTCACAATCTACTTCTTTTGTTAATTTGATTATTGTTTTGTGCATTTGTGCTGTTATATTTACAGCTTTTTCTATTTCTTCTAATTCTATATCTTCTTTTATTTTTCGCATTTGTATTATTGAAGATATCAATGTTTTTGATTGATTTTGTTCTAATTGACTGATATTACATTCTAATAAATTACAAAGCAATATTTTCATTTCACTATTAAAAGGTGAAATATAATGTATTTCTCTATTTAATGATTTTGCAATTTTTATTTGATTATAAACTTTAGATATGTTTTCATATTTTTCAAAACCAGATTTACTTGCGTATTCCGCTAAAGATGGTTGTGGTCCTGTCCAAATTAAATCGTCGATGGTTATTTCTGTACCAAATAAACATTCATATTCGCTTTCTGCATCAATTATTGCTATAAAATCTGGATTATCTATTCCTACATAATACAAAAATGTGCTATCTTGACGAAATGGATATGTATTATTGGGATAATTATATGGTATCAAAGTATTTCCTTGAATTATTATTATTCCTTTTTTAACAAGTGATTTTAATTTTAATCTACGTTTTTGATAAACATCTGAACTAAACATAATTATTGAATATTAATTATTATAATTTTAAGGTAGAAATATAGTGAATTTTTTGGCACAAATAATAAAATAATAAAATAAATTATTTTTTTCAAAAAAAATGTTAATGAGAATAATATATATTTTTTATTAAATAGATATTATTCGGATATTCAGATATTTATATCAACATACTTATATAAAGTGTTTTAAATATAAATAAGCGATACAAGTTAATTATAACATACAATTATTCAAAAATAAAACTATCGTAATAATCATCAAACAAAATAATGGCAATAGTTTTGCATTTTAAGAAATAAATTAATCATTAAAACCGAAAGTCATGCCATACAGAAGATTACCTACCACCGATGTAGCCCGAGTAAGAGCACTAAAACGTGCCTTAGAACTCGGCAAAAAATATGACCCTGATATGCTTGCTTTCAAGCAATCAACTCACGTTAAAATTCAAGGATTTTTACCAATCTTTGAACAAGCTATAATGATGCAAAAAGAAGCTCACTCACGTCAAGTGGCTAAGAGCAATGATTATACTGAGTCGCTTAAAAAAGCAAGATTATATATTTCTCACTTTATTCAAGTATTTAATTTTGCAATTATTAGAGGTGAAATTAAACCTGAAGCTAGAATATTCTTTGGAATAGATCCTAACGATAGCAAAGTGCCTGATTTAAACACAGAAGCTGATGTTTTAGAATGGGGTAAACGTATTATTAAAGGCGAAAACGAACGTATTATTAAACGTGGTACTCCTATTTTAAATCCTAAAATTGCTGTTGTTAAAGTTTATTTTGATGAATTTGTTGAAAAACTTAATTTTCAAAAAATGCTTCAAAGTATCAGTGTAAGAGCTAACGATAAAGTGTCTGCTTTGCGTCCTGAATGTGATGAACTTATTACACGTTTATGGAACGAAATTGAAGATTATTATTCTGACGAAACTCCTGAACGTAAACGTGAACAAGCTACTTATTACGGTATTGCTTATGTTTACAGACCTAGCGAACGTAATAAATCTAATAATATTTCTATTGCTTCGTAATGTTTTATAATCAAAAACACTCTTCTATTTTTTGTTGCTTTATTGGCACGATGCTAATTTTAGTGGGATTTGTTGGATTTATTTGTCAATTTTTCTCTAAATCGTCGCAAAGATTAGAAGGGTGTTTAATTACTAATTATTCTGGTCTTAATTCTGCCATTAACAAAAATGAAAATGCTTGTTTAGTGGCTGATATTCTGTCGGATGATGAAATTATTATGCCTGATAGTAATCAACGTATTATAAAAGGTGCATTATCTCTTGTGGTTAAATGGCCTGACAACAGCGAAAATGTTTTGATTAATTGGAATGGGTGCGCAAAATTTATTAAAATTAAATGCGACGATACTTTATTAAATGCTGTGATTTCTCCTGAAAATATTGATTGTATTGTTGATGAATATATTAATCCTCAAAATGTTAGAGTTGTTACTGAGGGTAATAAAATTAAAATTAATTATTGTCACAAATCTTTTTCATTAATGGGAAGAGTGGTTAAAGGTGATCCTACAATTGTTATTAGACGTGAATATATTAATTTTGACACTAAAGTGGCTGCTATTTTTGAAAAATCTAAAAATGGATATTTGGCTGATTGTGATTATAAAATAAGTAACATTGTGGCTTATGAAACTGCTAATCAGCGTAAAGAGATTATTACTATTTATGGGTATGTGTTTATTGCTTTTATTGTTTTAGGTGGGTTATTATTTTTTGTTCCTGAAAAAAAATATAAAGGGTAATTTTTATAAATCTAAAAATATCAATATACTAAAAACATTAACCTTATAGCATCTAAATTTGTTCACAAACGTTTTTAATAATTTATAATTTTTCGATTTCGTCTTTGGACAAGCCTGAATATTTGATAATTATTTCGAAAGGCATGCCGTCTGCTTTCATCTTACGTGCCATTTCTAGCTTTTCTTCTTCTCGTCCTTTTTTTATTCCAATCATTTCGCCTTTTTCTAAACCTTCTGCAAAATTCAATTTATTAGTTTCTTCATTTAGTTCTATTTCTCTACGAAGTGTGTCTTCTAATTCCATATGTTTACGAACACTTTTATTTGAAATGGCTTTTACTAAGCAATTTACTATTGTTTTATATTCGTCGGAATTGTTGTCGTAGTCTAAAATATCTAACAACTGTTTGTTGTTGTCTGTTTTAGGATTATCTTGTTTAAATACTGATAATATTTCTTCTAATTTTGTTTTTGGTTTTTCGGGTAAACGTTTTATTTGTACTATTATCAAATTATGTATCAAGCCTTTTATAAAACTTTCGGTTTGATAACCTTTTATTGGTTTATTTTGATAATCTACAAAATCTATTTTTGATTTTATGATTGCTTGTTTAATGTTATCTAAATTATGTCCTAAAAGATAAATTGCAATTATTGGAATTGGTTCATCAATAACCTTTTTTTGATTGTTGACTACAATTGTATTTT
>JAKSUC010000069.1 GCA_024413595.1 Bacteroidales bacterium | reverse complement strand
GCCTTAATTTTTTTATCTTTAGGTCGAAAAAATTGTTTTCTCGGACACTAATAATTTAATACCTTCGTATTCAATAGTTTTTACTATATGACTTTTCTTCGCACTAAACAAACTTGGTAAGCCTACCGAAAACAGATAGGCGAAACCATAATGCCGACCTTGTATTGTATGCCCATACTCGTGCATATACAAGCCATTATGCGCAGTTATTAGGTAGTTTTCAAAATCGCCTGTCACTTCATTATCAATATTTATGTTGATATAGTTGCCCAAAGTAACACCATCGTTTTTATCAGAATTTTCGTTAGTACAATATGTTGCGCCTTTGTAATAATCCACTCTGTCAACATTGCCAATAATGTTTCTAAAATTAGAATAAAAATTCCCCACTCCTGTTTGTGGATATTCCCATAAGAAACGAGACATTAAATGTCCAAAACTATCACTTTTAAATAGTCCTAAATCTATATTCCAAGCATTTTTTACTTTGCCCCAATAATTTTTTGATGGAATTGTGGCTGCTGTAAGTGTGCCTTGAAACGGAATTAATCCAGTTGCCACCACTGTTGAATATGTTCCAATTGCTGCGGTTGCTGTGGCACAAGCTGTAATAGATGTCGTTATTGGATCTAACAAAAAAGCACCCAATGCCCAATGCCACCATTTCTCCCCACTTGGGTCGGTGTATTTAAGCGGATTGTTGAGACAATATGAATATCGGTTGAAGTTCTGCGAGTACTCTGGATCCTGTATGTATGGGTCGGGACTCAGGAAACGGGCGATGTATGGATCATAAAGACGTGCGTTCATGTTTATGAGACCGAACTCGTCAAGGTGCTCGTGCATGGTGTAGCCACGCGGGATATTGTAGCCCATGGCATTATATATCACCTTCCGCTGACCCCATGGGGCTGTCCTGATGCCGGATCTCATTTACTTTTGTGTTTTTTGCTTCTGATTGCCAAAGTTACCACGATTTTCCAAGATATGCAATTTTTTTGTCTCTGACTATTCGCAGTTTTAACATACAAGGGCTATTTCCATAAATTTGCCATATAAATATAGTACATTTTACTTGAAAGAACAACATCTAAATTTCTGTTTATCCATACTGCATCTTTTACTCCTTCAAGAAAGATATTCTCTTTGTTTTCAGAATCATAAACACAAAAAACATTCAACAAATCCTTACCAAACCTTTTAGTCTGATAATAAAGATAGTATTTGCTTGATGGTGAATATTTGGCATTATACCCTTTAATATTTATTCTGTCTATGCTTCGCCTATTTATATCGATCTCGCACACAACTGGGATAATACATTGTTTTTTTCCACAATTTTTTGTTACGCAATACAATACTATTAATTTGTCCCCACTTGGAGATAAGTCACAAACATTATATTCTTCTCTAGAATTTCTGGGCAATGGACATCCCAAAATTGCAATAGTATCATGGTATAGCCTCTCTCCTATTTTTTCTACATTCTTAGGTGTAGCACTTTTATTTATGCGTGATTTAAAAAAGACAGAAGGCTCTCTTCCATTTTCTTCTACAATAATATCATCCTCAATTGTATAATACCTTACCATACGTAAAGGATTACGTTTCCCATTTACTAATGATAAAGAAACAATACTATTGTTTTCAATTCTGTAAATTAAGGTAGTATCATTATTACACAAACAAACATCTGAGATACCAGACGCATATTCAACATTAGTAAAATGCCATTTTCCTACTGATGGCAATAACGTTAAATACGTAGTAATTTTATTATCAGTATCATATAAAAACAAACTATCGTTTCGAATGATTGCAAGAACATCAGAGCCAGACTGTGCATATACAATATTACAACAACAAATAATAATAAATAATAACAATTTCTTCATAATTATCTATTTAAATAATAAGAAAACAATGACGGTCTAAAGCCATAATTTCTAAGGAGTATCACGGTGTAAACGTCAAAATTGTGTTTCTGTTCCATGGTTCACCTTTTTTTGTTGATAGTAAAGTTATAATATTTTTATGAACGGACAAAAACTCTCCGCAGACTTTTCCGTAAGAAAGTTTATTAGTTTTCTTTATTTTCACACCTCTCTAAAATCTCATCGTAAGACGGATAAATATGCATTGTGCGCATTTCTGGAGAGGGTGGATAGGAGATTATATAATTTAAATGCTGAATATCCCTTCCCGATAAATCATATCGACACAATATCAAATATTTTTCACAGATGTCATTCCATGAATTTGAATAAAACAAATCTTCATTAGTAATAAAAAGTGAAAGGGTGTCAGTTTGCGATAACTCTTTATTTATTAATGTATAATATAAAGAAGAGTTTTCATTTGGCTTTATCAATTCTATTACATATTGTTCAAAATCTCCATACAAAATCGTATCTTTTACGTATTTATAGCGTGATTCATGACCGATTAGTATTGCTATTGAATAATTTGTATTATTTTTAACATGAGGTTCGAATATTTCCTTTGGTTCATGACAACTGATACAAAATAATAACAGCAAAAAAAATATATACTTTTTCATAATTATTTCCATTTTATTATATTCATATTCTCCATATTAGATGAAGGCGGATATGGAATTTCAAAATTTAATGTTTCTAAATCTTTTTTTGATAAAAAATATCTTTGTTCTATTAAATAGTTATCTTTTATATTGTTCCATGAATTATTATTAAATACATTTTTATTTAATATAAATATTGATAATGATTTATAATCACAATTCCCTATAACAATATCTTTGCAACTATTGGCTGAAACAGAATATGTTATCAATAGATTGGATAATAAATTTGGTAACACAGTGTCTGAATTATTTTCTAATAGTAGCAACTGAATATCTGTTTCAGAATTATTTTCAAATTTGAAATCTAAATCGTCAAAATCTTCATCCATATAAAAACGACAACTAGATAATGAACAAATTGTAATTAATAATATAATTATTTTTTTCATTTTTATTATCGAGTTAAAAACCTTGTGTTGAATGTAATATTTCTATTATGGGATTTCTTGTCCATTTTTCTCCAAAATAATCTCTTGAATAAGCGCTCGCTTCTCGTTCAAACCATGATTTGGAATGTGAACTTATTTTATATTTAATACCTTCGTATTCAATAGTTTTTACTATATGACTTTTCTTCGCACTAAACAAACTTGGTAAGCCTACCGAAAACAGATAGGCGAAACCATAATGCCGACCTTGTATTGTATGCCCATACTCGTGCATATACAAGCCATTATGCGCAGTTATTAGGTAGTTTTCAAAATCGCCTGTCACTTCATTATCAATATTTATGTTGATATAGTTGCCCAAAGTAACACCATCGTTTTTATCAGAATTTTCGTTAGTACAATATGTTGCGCCTTTGTAATAATCCACTCTGTCAACATTGCCAATAATGTTTCTAAAATTAGAATAAAAATTCCCCACTCCTGTTTGTGGATATTCCCATAAGAAACGAGACATTAAATGTCCAAAACTATCACTTTTAAATAGTCCTAAATCTATATTCCAAGCATTTTTTACTTTGCCCCAATAATTTTTTGATGGAATTGTGGCTGCTGTAAGTGTGCCTTGAAACGGAATTAATCCAGTTGCCACCACTGTTGAATATGTTCCAATTGCTGCGGTTGCTGTGGCACAAGCTGTAATAGATGTCGTTATTGGATCTAACAAAAAAGCACCCAATGCCCAATGCCACCATTTCTCCCCGCTCGGGTCGGTGTATTTCAGCGGATTATTAAGACAATATGAATATCGGTTGAAGTTCTGCGAGTTTTGTGGGTCTTGAATGTATGGGTCGGGGCTCAGGAAACGCGACAAATAAGGACTGTATAGTCTTGAATTCATATTTATTAGACCAAACTCGTCGAGATGCTCGTGCATGGTGTAGCCACGCGGAAAATTATATTCAAGATTGTTTTCTAAAATGGTTCTAACTCCAAATGGGGAATATTCTGCTGTATATTTTATTCGCAACAAACTGTCATACAATTGGGTTATACTGCCTTGATTATCTGTTATGGCTAAATATGTTTCATTTTTATCTCCTTGTCGAAAGTTTACTGCCGATAATATTCCTGCTGACGAATAAATATAGTGTCGTGTTGTTATTTGTCCATTTTGATTTTCTTGTTCAAAATCTGGTAAATAATAGGTTAGTAATGATTTGTTTTCATCTATAAATTCAGTTTTTATGCGATTTTGATCTGGTCCGTAGGTTATTGTATATGTTCTAAGGGTTTCATCGGGTTTGGTATCTATTATTTTACTTGGCTTTTTAAATGATGTATATTCAATTGTCATAGAAAATGGTTTTATTAGATTGTTGGGATCGGATACAAAAGACAAGGCATGTGGTTGTTTTAATGTATATTCATAGTCGCCTATATTGGTTTTTGTTAAAATATTGCCTGATTTTGAATATGTTATTATATTTTCATCGTATTTTGTTAATCTATCTGTTTCATCGTACGTAAAATTTTCTTGGTCTTTGCCATTTATTATACGTGATGTTATATTCATATTTTTATCATATTGATATTTTTGATTTATTGATAATGTTTTATTATTTTTTGTGGAATAAAATTCTACTGTTTCTAGTGCTCCTTTTTGATTTATTAACGACTTCTTTAAAATATTATTTCCTATATTTTCGGTTTTTAATATTCCTTGTGTATTTGTGTTATGTGATGTTAATGTCCAAATTTCTCTATCATCTAGCATTGTTTTATAATGATTTCCATAACTATCATATATATATCTTTCTACTGATTTATCTGGAAATATTTTTGATGTTAATAAACCTTCGGGATTATATTTATATTGATAAACAAAATTATTTTTATCTATTGTATATGTTTCTAAATATAGTCTATCATATTTGTCATATATATAACTAATTGATGAGTTATCGTTTTCTTGTTTTATTAATCTGGATTTTATATCATACTCATATTTTGTTATAATAGTATCACAAATTGATTTTATTAATAATCCTTTATCATAAAAATTAATTGTTGTTTTACCTTTGGAGTTTGTATACTTTGTAATATTTCCAAATGAATCATATTCATATTTTTCTGTTCCTGCATCTGAATCTGTTATTGATTTTCGTAGTCCATTTGGATAATAATTTAACTTAACTTTTGCGTCACTAGATATTATTGAAGATGGGTTTCCATTTGAAGAATATAAATAATTAATATAATTTTCATCAGGTTCTATTATAGTTTTTATATTTCCCCAATCGTCATATATAGAAATTGTTTTTCTTCCATTATCTGATACTGTTATTTTATCTTTTTCATATCTATAATTTATGGTATGAACATTATCTATATGGTTTGATATTCTTCCTATATTATCATAGCTTCATTATATTCAAAACTGACATTCTGTGAAAATAAATTATTTATATTGAAACTCAATATAATAATAAAAATAATTGTTTTTTGAAGCATTTTTGTTTTAATATTTTAGCAATTCAAAATTAAAAATAACGGATTATATATATTTATAATATATATTAATTTATATCACATGCACCTTTCCTACTTGATAACGAGACGCTAATTCTATGGTATATTTTGAAGAAATTTCAGACAATGTTTCTAAAACTTTTTCAGAACAATTATTTTCAGCAGAAATATGAGAGGCTATTATAAGCGAAAGATTTGGAGATGAATAGTTTTTTATTAAATCTAATGCTTGAAAATTTGATAAATGACCTAAATCTGAACCAACACGCTGTTTTAAATAATATGGATAAGGTCCATTTTTTAACATTTCAGGATCATAATTCATTTCTAAAAAGACAGCACTACATTTGCTAAAATGTTCTTGACAATTTTGCTCAGCAATTCCAATATCAGTTATCACTCCAATTGAAACATTATCAATTTCTACTCTAAAACTATAAGGGTCAGTTGCATCATGTTTCTTTTTAAAAGGAAACACTTTAATATGGTCAGAAATATTAATAACACTTTCGTCATTAAAAATTATTGTTTCAATAGGACGTTCTTTTTTTATTGTAGCATTATAAGTGCCCCAACTAAAATAGACAGGAATATTTAAACGTTTTGAAATAACTCTCAATCCTGCAATATGATCGTGATGTTCGTGAGATACAAAAGCAGCTCTAATTTTTAAATAGTTAATACCAACCTCTTCTATACGTTGCATCATTTTTCGATGCGAGATTCCTCCATCAATAATAATAGCTTCAGTTTCGTTGCCAATATAATAGCAATTACCATTGCTTCCAGAGGCAAGACTACATATTTCAATCATTATAAATTTTTATTTCGTTATAAAATGTATCACGCTCAACGGCAATTAAATTTACCTGTTTTATAGCGTCAACAATTTGTTCTACAGTCATAGTTGGTTTTCCACTAACACCAGCCATACTATATATTTTTGTTGAATTATTAACTGTTCCATCAATATCATCTGCACCATATTGAAGAGCTAGTTTTGTTGTTTCGAGTCCACTCATAACCCAATATGCTTTGATATGAGGAAAATTATCTAGAAATATTCTTGAAATTGCGTATGTTTTAAGGTCATCAATAAGTGGGGTCTCCCCTATTTGCGACATACTATTATTTTCGTGACGATATTTTAATGGAATAAAACAATTAAAACCTTGTGTTTCATCTTGTAATAGTCTTAAACGATTTAGATGTTCAAATCTTTGTTCTATTGTTTCAATATGTCCATAAAGTATTGTTGCATTTGTTTTGATATCAAGTTGATGTGCAGTTTTATGAATTTCTAACCAACGCTGCGAACTTGTTTTTTCAGGACAAATTTTATTTCGAAGTGTTTCATCAAATATTTCGGCTCCGCCTCCTGGTATACTTTCTAATCCACATTCTTTTAATCGCTTTAAACCGTCTTCGATAGAAATTCCTGCTTTTTTTATCATATAATCTATTTCTACAGCAGTAAAAGCTTTAACAACAATTCCTGGAATTATTTTTTTTACCTCTTTTATTAAAGTTCCGTAATAATTAATATCTCTATCAGGATGAACGCCTCCAACAATATGACATTCTGTAGCACCACTATCTTTATATTGTGAAACCTTATGAAGAATTTCGTCCATCGTCATTTCCCATGCTTGGGTATCTCCTTGAGGTTTTTTGTAGCTACAAAATCTACAATTGTTTACACAAATATTTGTCGGTTCTATATGAAAATTTCGATTAAAAAATACTTTATCACCACTTTTTTGTTGTTTTATATTAAAAGCCAACATTCCTAACATGGAAAGTGGTGCATGATGATATAATTCACATGCTTCGTTTACAGAAATTCGTTGATTGTTTAAAATCTTTATAGCAATTTCTTGTATTGTGATTAAAGAACTACTATTTTTTATTAGATTTTCTAATGTTTCTTTAAGCATATCTTTTATTTTTTGAAATGCAAAAGTACAAAAACTTCATAAAAAATGAATTATTTTTTAGATTTGATATTGAATCATAGAATAAAAAACTAAATCAATTATAACAAAATCAAATAATAAATATAAAAAAATGGGAAATCATACTATTAACTGATAATTAATATAAAATACATAAAAAAAGTGTATGATTATTGCTAAATTTGAAATTTGAAATAATTCATATTTTGAAATGAAAATAGCAATATTTGGACGTGAATTTAAAGATGATTTTAATGATTCAATCTATAAAATATTTGAAACATTAAACAAAAATAATGTAGAAATATACGTTCATGAAGAGTATTTAAACTTTATAAACAAAGAATTATTCTTTTTTCCAAAAATAACTGGTACATTTAACAATAGCAATCAAATGCCAGAAAATCTTGACTTATTAATAAGTGTAGGAGGAGATGGCACAATATTAGAAAGTGTATCTTACGCATTAGGAGCAAATATTCCCGTAATAGGAATAAATAGCGGACGCTTAGGTTTTTTAGCACAAGTATCAAAAGATACACTATCTTCAGCATTTGTACAACTCTTAAAAGGAGATTATCAAATAGAAGAAAGAACACTATTAGAATTAAATTGCCAAAATAATAGATTTGGAGATTTAAACATAGCACTCAACGAACTTACAATAATGAGAGTAAACTCAAGTTCGATGATAAGCATAAATGTATATCTAAATGATGAATTTTTAAATACATATTGGTCAGATGGCTTAATTATTGCAACACCAACAGGAAGTACAGCATATTCATTAAGCGCAGGCGGACCAATAATAACCCCAGGTAGTGGAAATTTTGTTATTACACCTGTTTCGCCTCACAATTTGTCGGTAAGACCAATTGTAATATCTGACGACAGCGTTTTAAGACTAAAAGCCGATGGTCGTGGAAGAAATTTTTTAGCGTCATTAGATTATAAACAAGCATGTTTTGCATTTTCAGAAGAATTAATATTAAAAAAATCTCAGAAAAAACTTAAACTAGTGAAGCTAAACAATGATGGATTTTTCACAACTTTGCGCAATAAATTATTATGGGGTATGGATAAAAGAAATTAAGAGAATTAATAATTTTATTGATTTCAAAATATCAAAACAAAAAATTATACGTTATTTATTTTTAAGAAATAATATTTCAAATAAATTAGGCTTACAAACATCATATAAAATAAAAAAAAGATGAAAAAAGGTATTGTAATAATATTTTTATTAATAGTTTCTATAACATCAGGATATTCACAACAAAAAACAAGTTCTAGTGGATGGAAAAGTGAACGTCAAAGTGTTTTTGGTGGTGTAGGCTATAATTTTTTTATGGGTGACCTCGGAGGAGGAAAAGGTGAAGCTGCTCACTTTTTTGGTATACGAGATGTAGATTTGGCATGTACTCGTCCATCTTTTCAATTAGGATATGCTTATCGTTGTTTAGAACAACTTACAGCAAGAGCACATTTTACATATTCAATGATTCATGGAGATGACGCAGAATCAGCAAATATTTATCGTCAAGCTCGTAATCTAAATTTTAAAAGTAATTTATTTGAATTTGGATTTACCGCTGATTATTATTTTGTTAAAGAAAAAAGAATATCAAGATTCAATACATTTGAATCTGTTGGTCAATGGAGAAAAAAAATATCAGCATATTTCTTTTTAGGATTTGATGCTATTATGTTTAATCCCAAAGGAAAACTAGATGGGAAATGGTATAAACTTCAACCACTTTGCACCGAAGGTCAAGGAACAGGTGTGGTAATGAAAGTGGTTGATGAATATAGCAATACTATTACTATTCCTACAGAAAAAAGTACTTATAAAACTTTTGCATTTTCTATTCCAATAGGATTAGGGGTTAAATATAGTTTAAACAATAAAATGGCAATAAGCCTTGAAATTTCAAACCATTATACCACATCAGACTATATCGATGATGTTTCTTCAGACTATTATTTTAATTATGAACAAGAAGGAATTACTCCACCTAACGAATTAACAACAAAATTTGCGGATCGACATTTCGACGTTGATGAAAATAATAATTTAATTGATCCTTCTGCACCTTACAAATCAGGACACATGCGTAGAGGTAATTCAGGATATAATGATGCTTATCTTATTACAATGATTTGCTTTCATTACAAATTACCTGGTAGTATATTTAATGCAAAACCTAAATATTATTAATAGTTTCTGTTTGATATAATTAAATATGAAAAAAAATACATTATTAACTATTTTTATTATTTCTTCTTTTTTTATTTGTTGTAATAATAATACAAAATCTGATGCTGAAAATTTATTTATAGACAATAATCAACAAGATTCAACATCAGAAACAATATATCTAAATCAAAGCGAATTGCCTCCAGCCAATGATGTGGCAAGATTTTTAGCAGGAAAATCTGTTGATAAATTTTCGAATCAACAAAGCACAGCATTTTATCAAGACTATGCAATAAAAGCTCAACAACAATGGGCAGACTTAAAATCAAAAACACTAGAACCTATAAAAGAATGGTGTAATAACAATATACCTGATTTTAGTAACGATACAACAACATTATTTTATCCATTTGGAGGTCCAGATTTAGTTTTTGCATTCGCATTTTTCCCAAATGAAACAAACTATATACTCCAAGGACTTGAAAATCCAGGTTCATTAACTATGCCTGACCAATTAACAGAACAACAAACACGCGAATATCTTGATTCACTTTTATATTCATATAGATATATAAACAAATATGGTTTTTTTGTGGCAAGTCATATGAGAGACGATTTCAAAAATATCACTCTTAATGGAACAATTCACTTAATATTATATACTCTTGCAATGGAAAATTGTTTAATTACTTCTTATCAAGATGTATACATAAACGAAAAAGGAGTTTTAACAGTTAGCGATGGAAAACCTGTTAAACATCCTTATGGCTATAAAATCACCTTTGTAAAAGATGGAGAATCAAAACAAAGATCTATTGTATATTTAAGAATGGATTCTAGTAATCCTTCTTTATCAGGAAAATTTGAATTCCCATTTTTTGTTAATTCATATAAAAACAAAATTTGTTACCTAAAATCAGCTTCATATTTATTACAAGGTGGAGAATTTTCTATTATTCAAAAAATTATTACAGAACAATTTGATAGAATATTACAAGACGAATCAGGATTAGCTTATGCAAGAGTAAAAAAAGATTTTGACGTTAGTATATTTGGTACTTATACACGTCCTATGAAAGTGTTTTCTTATTTTAAACAAGAAGACTTAAAACGAGATTTACAATTAAAGAATTCCAAACCACTACCTTTTAAAATTGGATATGCCTCACAAATAAATGAATCAGTTTTGATGGCTTGTACACGAAAAGGAATTTATCCTACTTCAAATTCAAATAATTATGCACAATCAGATATAAATCAAGATACTATATATAAAGTTCAGTTTAAGGTAAGTTGGAATATTATATCTCCAACAGATCCTATGTTAGAAGGTATTCCTGATGTTGATTATTATACAGATAATAGTTCTTATAAATATACAGCTGGGTGCAAAAAATCAGAAGCTGAATGCGCACAAATACTACAACTCGTCAGAAGTAAAGGTTTCAGTGATGCTTTTATTGTTAAATTTGCTAATGGTAAAAGAATTAGATAAAATTGATTTTGATATTTTATTACAATATCTATAATATTTTGAATAATTTATTTTCTTAAAAAATAAATCATTTTATATTCAAATTCAATTATAATTATTAGTTTTGTGCAAAAATCATAAAATATGGAATTTTCAGCTAAAATGATAGCCGAATATCTTCATGGCGAAGTAGTAGGCGATGAAAATGCTGTTGTTAGTTCTCTAGCAAAAATAGAAGAGGCTAACCCAGGACAGCTAACTTTTTTGTCAAATCCAAAATATACACACTATATCTATAGTACAAATGCTTCAATTGTTTTGGTAAACAAAGATTTTGTTCCCGAACAAGAAATAAAAGCAACATTAGTAAAAGTTGCCAATTCGTATGAATGTTTAGCGCAACTATTAAATCTTTATCAACAATCAAAACCCCAACCATCAGGAATAGAACAACCATCTTATATAGATAGTACAGTAACAATTCCAGAAAAAGTTTATATCGGAGCATTTGCTTATATTGGTAAAGGCACTAAAATAGGAAATAATTTTAAAGCATATCCACAAGTATATGTAGGCAAAAATGTAACAATAGGAGAAAATGTAACATTATATCCTGGAGTAAAAATATATTCAGATTGCGTAATAGGCAACAATGTAACAATACATGCAGGCACAGTAATAGGCGCAGATGGATTTGGATTTGCACCACAAAGCGATGGTAATTATGCCAAAATACCTCAAATAGGAAATGTAATTATCGAAGACAATGTAGAAATAGGAGCAAATACAACCATCGACCGCGCAACAATGGGAAATACTCGTATATCCAAAGGAGCAAAACTAGATAATCTAATTCAAGTTGGTCACAATTGTGTAATTGGAACAAATACAGTAATGGCAGCACAATGTGGTGTGGCAGGAAGTACAAAAATAGGAAATAATTGTATGGTTGGCGGTCAAGTAGGTTTTGCAGGTCACATAACAATTGCTGATGGTGCAAAAATTGGAGCACAAACTGGTATTGATTCTGCAATAAAAGATTCAACCACATATCTCGGATCTCCAGCAATGCCATTAAAGAGTTTTTATAAAAGTCATATTATATTTAAACGTTTACCAGAACTTGATAAACAAGTATATGAACTTCAAAAACAAATAAAAGAATTGCAAGACAAATTAAACACTAAATAAGAAGAAAAATGGCAGAAAAGCAAAAAACCATTAAACAAGCAAGTAAAACATTAAAAGGACGCGGTTTACATACTGGTGTTCCAGTAGAATTAACATTTAAACCAGCACCAGAAAACTATGGACTAAGATTTAAACGAATAGATTTAGAAAATCAACCAGAAATAAAAGCCATTGTTGATAATGTATCCGATACATCTAGAAGTACAGCTTTGGAAGAAAATGGTGCTAGAGTTGGAACCGTTGAACATGTTTTATCAGCTGTTTCGGCTTTAGGTATCGACAATTTAATTATTGAAGTTACAGCTGCTGAAACTCCAATATTAGATGGTTGTTCTGCAACTTTCGCAAAAACTTTAATCGAAGCTGAAATCATTGAACAAGAAGCTGAAAGAGTTTATTATGTGGTTAAAAACAATATCAGTTATAGCGACGAAGAAAAAGGTATTGAACTCATGACATTTCCTGACGACAATATCAGTTTTAATGTTATGATTGATTATAACTCAACAGTTCTTGGAAACCAATATGCAACATTAAATTCTTTTAAAAACTATGTTGAAGATATTGCACCTTGCAAAACTTTCTGTTTTTTAAAAGAAGTTGAATTTCTTGTAAACAATAATCTTATAAAAGGTGGCGACCTTGATAATGCAATTGTCATTATCGAAAAAGAAATGTCTCAAGAAGAACTTGATAAACTTTCAGACAAATTAGGACGTCCTCATGTTAATGCAAAAGGTAGAGGAATTTTAAACGACGAAGCATTAATATTCCCAAACGAACCAGCGCGACATAAACTATTAGACTTAATTGGAGATTTAGCACTTGTAGGAATGCCAATTAAAGGAAAAATACTAGCAACACGCCCTGGTCATGCTTCAAATGTACAATTAGCAAAACTAATTCGTCAAGAAATAAAAAAGTCTAAACAGAAAAATCAAAAGGTTGAATTTGATATATTTAAAACACCAGTAATAGATATCAATCGCATAAAAGAAATAATGCCTCATCGTTATCCATTTTTGTTGGTTGATAAAATTATTGAAATGTCAAAAACCGAAATAGTAGGAGTAAAAAATGTAACATTCAACGAACCATATTTTCAAGGTCATTTTCCTGATGAACCAGTAATGCCAGGCGTATTGCAAATAGAAGCCATGGCTCAAACAGGCGGAATATTAGTATTAAACAATGTTGACGAACCGCAACACTATTCAACATATTTCGTTAAAATAGACAAAGTAAAATTCAAAGGGAAAGTAGTGCCAGGTGATGTTTTAGTATTTAAACTAGAACTCTTAGAACCGATTCGAAGAGGAATCGTTTGTATGAGAGGACAAGCATTTGTTAATGGTTCTGTTGTTAGTGAAGGCGAATTAACAGCAATGATACAAAAAAATAGATAATTATTATTAAAATTATGATACATAAGCTTACCGAAATACATCCAGGAGCTATATTAGGAAAGGATGTCAACATTGGTCCTTTCTGCGTTGTGGACGACGACGTTGTTATTGGCGATGGAACAACATTGATATCACATGTTCATGTGATGTCTGGTGCAAGAATTGGCAAAAATTGCCGTATTTTCCCAGGGGCAGTTATTGGTGCTGTACCACAAGATTTAAAATTTGTTGGTGAATATACAACACTAGAACTTGGAGATAACAACACTATTCGCGAATGTGTTACTCTTAATAGAGGTACTGCAAGCAAAGGAAAAACTGTTATTGGTAGCAACAATTTAATTATGGCATATTGCCATGTTGGTCACGATTGTGTTTTGGGTAATCATATTGTAATAAGTAACGATACTCAAATTGCAGGTGAAGTTACTATAGATGATTGGGCGGTTATTGGTGGTAATTCTGCTATCCTTCAATTTTCTAATATTGGCAAACATTGTATGATTAGTGGTAAAGCTGGTGTTATGAAAGATGTTCCGCCATACGTTCGTTCTGCTCGTGAACCTATACAATATAGCGGTATCAACATTGTGGGACTAACTCGAAGAGGTTTTTCTCAGGATACAATTAATACTATTCATGATTGTTATAGAATTATTTATCAACAAAACTTGAATACTACACAAGCATTAACTAAAATTGAAGAAGAAATTCCTCAATGTGAAGAACGTGACGAAATTATCAACTTTATTAAAAAATCTAAACACGGAATTATTCGTGGTCCTAAATAGAATTATTTGATTAGTTTTAAATAAAAAAGGAATAATGAAATTTTAATAAATTTCATTATTCTTTTTTTTATTCCTTATTATTCATAAATATTAAAATTGATAATAAAACACCAATATTATTTTATTTATTACATTTATATAATAATAAATAATATTTGCCGTTTTTAAAGTGTAGTTCATAGATTATAAATTTTGTTTTTGTTTACACTCCCCAATTGAAAATAACAATTGGGGCTTTTTATTAGATACAAAAAAAGCGATGACAAAACTATCATCGCTAAAAATTTAAATATTAAAATTATTTACTTACAACATCTTTTACAAGTCGCACTGAAAATCTGAAACAATCAGAAGAACAGCCTCTATCAGGCCAAACACTACGATTTGTTAATGAACAATAGCTTGCACCTCTATCATTTCCTGTTGTCCAATATCCACCATCTACATTATCTTTTATTCTTGTAAATTTTTGACCTCCAAAAGGGAAAAATACTGCACCAACTTCTTGTTCTAATGTTTTAAATTCATCATAAGTATATTTATTAGCAACAAATAAACTATCAGAATTTATTAAATCAATAGAAGACCATCCTTTATAGTCTGATTCTTTCATTATAAATACTTTAGATTTATTAATTGTATAATTATCAGGCAAAAGAACAATACCTTTTATTGTATCAATTGTTGCAGGATAGATAAGTTGCATTGCATTAGGGCGTTTCATAAACACATATTCCATTTCTTTTGCAGAAAGTGTACGCCATTCGTTAGGTTTATTTGATGCATTAGCTATTGGATTTTTGCCCCATTCATTAAATTGGTGTTCAGCTTCACTTTCGTCTAATGTTGCATTATCAGCTGATCCGATAGAAAACAAGTCGATTACTCCTGTAAATCCTTCTCTATTATTATCTAGTTCGTTGTTTTTAGAACCTAAAACATTCCATTGATTATCAGCAAATTTCCATACTTTAGCAGTTACATCATATTGAAGATTACCACTCGAAAATTTTACTTGTTGTGATTCTGAAACAGAATACAATCCAGACAAAGTTCCTGGTTCTGAATTTGAACATGATTGAAAACTTAATGCTAATGCGCCTATTATAGCTACATTTAAAATTTGTTTTTTCATAATTTTTATAAATATTAATAATTATAAATAAATACTTTGATTATTTGTTTAAAAAACAAAAATATGAATTTATAATTTATATTTCAAAAATATTTTTCATAATTTTAGCGTATTATTATTTGTTTAATATCATTAAAAAAAATATAAAAAAAATGAAAAAGTTTTTTTCTACTTTATTAGCAATAACTACTTGTTTTAGTGTTAATGCACAATCGGGAATTACTTCAAATATAGATAGATTAGTATTCGACGATTTAACTAATAATCCATTGTCTGGAATTTCTCAATCATACGATACATTAACAGCAATAGGTGACATAAATAAAGATGGTATTAATGATATGATTGTGATTGCATATCCAACCGATAAAAAAAATATCTCTAAAGAAGAAATTCCCAATATGAACGACCCTAACGACCCATATATTCTGAATTGCGATAACAATCAACCTACAATGGCTGTATATTTTGGAACAGAAAACAATCAATATAAAAAGGTGAATGAATATAATAAGAGTATTTGTCCCAAAGGTCTTGAAAATGGTGATGAAATTAAAATAGAAATCACCAACAAAGGATTACTAAGAATTTCAAAAACTATATTTAGTGCTCCTCCAAATTGGAGTCCATTTGCTAGTGGTGTATACCTATTTAGATATCAAAACAATGATTTTTTTCTTATAGGAAAAACATATTATCAAAATTGGAGTGCTGACGGATGGGCAGAAACTAAAATTACAGATTCTTTTAATTTTTTAACAGGAAAAAGAGTAACTACTGAAGATGGGGCTTCAACAAATAGTACTTGTTCAAAAAAATTGATTGCTTTATCAAATTTTGTTATCTATACAAATGACGAAGATTTTTAATTATTACGAATTAGAAATTATTGATTTATTTATCAATAATTTCTAATTTTTCTATTATAATGCAATGTTTTGTTATTTTTTTATAGCAAATTTTATTAATTAATACCTTTTTTAATTAATAAAACTTCTTCTACAGACAATCTTGAAGAACTTGCAATAATTTTTATATCCACTCCTAAAGATAATAAATTTTTAACCATATCTATCTTTCCTTCCATTTTACCTTTCTCTATTCCTATTTTTTCGCCTTCTTCTCTGCCTTCTTCTCTGCCTTCTTCGCGTTCTACTTTTAATGCAGTTCGTTCTGTTGATATATCAAGCCAATATTTATTATAAGCTTCTAGTTCTTGTGCTGAATATGCTGCTTGTTCAACTATTTCTAGTGCTTCTGATGTTTCGGGATTATCTAGTAATTGAGGATCTGCATCTATTGTATAATCATCTATTTCTGTTAGAAACTTTAACCATAAATCTGCTATTTTGTTTGCGCCTTTGTTTAATGGCTTTCCTAAAGTTTTATATTTTTGCAAATCTACAAATATCA
>JAKSUC010000068.1 GCA_024413595.1 Bacteroidales bacterium | reverse complement strand
GAATTACCTGCTACGCAATTAACTTGTTTTTGTTATGAATATATGTTTTCAAGTTGTAGTTCCTTAACCACAGCGCCAGAATTACCTGCTACGCAATTAGATAGTTGGTGTTATAGAAATATGTTTTCAAGTTGTAGTTCCTTAACCACAGCTCCTGAATTACCTGCTACGCAATTAGCTGATTTTTGTTATTCAGATATGTTTTCAAGTTGTAGTTCCTTAACCACAGCTCCTGAATTACCTGCTACGCAATTAGCTGATTTTTGTTATTCAGATATGTTTTCAAGTTGTAGTTCCTTAACCACAGCTCCTGAATTACCTGCTACGCAATTAGCTGATTGGTGTTATTCAGGTATGTTTTCAAGTTGTAGTTTCTTAACCACAGCGCCAGAATTACCTGCTACGCAATTAGCTGGTTATTGTTATGATCATATGTTTTATAATTGTAGTTCCTTAACCACAGCTCCTGAATTACCTGCTACGAAATTAGCTGATTGTTGTTATAGAGATATGTTTTCAAGTTGTAGTTCCTTAACCACAGCACCAGAATTACCTGCTACGCAATTAGCTGATGATTGTTATTCAGGTATGTTTTCAAGTTGTAGTTCCTTAACCACAGCGCCAGAATTACCTGCTACGAAATTAGCTTATGGATGTTATGTAAATATGTTTTCTGGTTGTACAAACCTAAAAACAATAAAAGCTAATTTTTCAGCATGGACTGATGAAAGGGGTTATAGTTGTACTGTAAATTGGGTAAATAATGTATCATCAACAGGTATTTTCATTTGTCCTGATGATTTAGATATTCAATATGGTTCAAGTTACATTCCAAAAGGTTGGACTGTTGAAAGATTATCAGCCGATAAAGAAATAGCATCAATTTCAATTACAACAAGTCCAAAAACAAATTATGTAGAAGGTGAAGAGTTGGATTTATCAAATGGAGTTGTAACAATCACCTATAATGATAAAACTACAGAAACCATTGCATTAACAGAATGCGAAGTTATAGGTTTTGATGCTAATAAAGTAGGAAAACAAACTTTGACTGTTAAATATGATAAAGTTACTACAACATTTGATGTTGATGTAAAAGTAATAGAAAAAACAATTGTATCAATATCATTAACAACACCACCTACAAAAACAACTTATTTTGAAGGTGAAGAGTTGGATTTTTCAAATGGCATTGTAACAATATTTTATGATGATAACACATTTGAAAGAATAGATATTTCGAAATGTGAAATTTCTGGATTTGATTCTAATTTAATAGGAAGACAATCTTTGATAATTAAATATAGAGATGTAAAAACTACATTTAATGTAACAGTTTCTGCAAAATATATTACTTCAATAGCAATTATGACTTTACCTGCAAAAACTACATATTATTTAGGAGAAGAATTAGATTTAACAGGAGGCAAAATTTCTGCATTTTATAATAATAATACTTATAAAGCAATTGATTTAAAAGATTGCGAGGTGTTAGGATTTGATTCAAAAACAATTGGTTCTCAAACTATAACAATTAAATATTCAGATTTAACTACAACATTTGAAGTAATATTAGCAAATACAATCTATGAAAATCCTTATCCTCAACCAAATTGCATAAATGGAGTTTATCAAATTTCATCAACAGAAGATTTATTCTGGTTTGTATTGCAAGTTAATAATGCAGATCCAACAATCAATGCCATATTATTAAATGATATTGTAATCAATGAAGATTGTTTAGCTAAATTGTCAAAATTTGGACTATCAAAATCAAAAACTCCATTTGCATTAAATTCAAATAATTTAATAGAATGGATATCAATAGGAACACCAGAATGTCCTTATAGAGGAAATTTTGATGGCAATGGTCATGCAGTTAAAGGAGTTTATATAGATGACAAATCACAAGATAATGTAGGTTTGTTTGGAGTTGTTGCTCAAGATGCAGTAATTCAAAATCTGGGTATTGAAGATTCTTATATTGCAGGTAACAACAATGTAGGTTCAATTTGTGGTCAAAGCAATGGAACAATCGAAAATTGTTATAATCTAGCCACCGTTAAGGGTAACACAAATGTAGGTGCAATTGCAGGAAGTGTTCAAGATGGCGTTGTTTGTAATAGTTATAGTCTTGGTTATGTAGTAGATAAAGACGAAAACGAACTTGGAATTTGTGGCGCAACTTCAGCTAATGCAAATGTTCAAAATTGTTATTATTTGTCAGAAACCAATACTGATGGTCAAGCCAAAACCGCAGAACAATTTAAATCAGGAGAAGTAGCTAATCTATTATCACAAGGTTGTGAAATAAAAGGCCAAAGTTTTAAAGGTAATACTTGGTCAAGTGTAGATTTGCCAGGAGTATCTGATTTAGATAATCTACCAACAGGAATATTTGAATTTGAAGCTAACCAAGTAAAGATTTGGTCTTATTCAAATATTATCTACATTGACAATGCAACCGACATAATTTATATTGTTGATCTACAAGGTAAATTGATAAAAACCATAAAACCATCTTCTACTCATATAGAAATTCCACTAAACAATACAGGAAACTATATTATTAGAACTGGAAATGTTTCAGAACATGTTAATATAATTAAGAATTAATTGAGCGCATATACTCAAATTTATTATTAATTAGTTTATAAAAAGGTGAACAATAAAGTTCACCTTTTTTATTGAATAATAGTAATGTTACCCAAATACATATTTTACGAATATGAAGGAAAGTTTCATTTCAAAAATCAATTGTAGTTATTTAAAATAATTTCTATATTTGCCATATTAAATATAAAACTCCAACACTAAACTATAAAAAACATGTGTTCAGAAGGAATAATAGAAAGATATATAAATTTTTATACAGATTTTGCATTTAAAAAGTTTTTTGGAACACCAGCCAACAAAGAATTTTTAATAAGTTTTTTAAATGCTTTATTAAATTTAGATGGAGAAAATATTATTACAGATATACAACATCTTAATTCAGAAAAACTACCGAATATAGAAAGCGACCGCAAAGCAATATATGATGTGTATTGTGAAAATCAAAAGCATGAGAGATTTGTAGTAGAAATGCAAAAAGCAAGTCAAATAAATTTTAAAGATCGCACATTATTTTATTCTACATTTCCAATACAAGAGCAAGCCGAAAAAGGTTACATATATGAAATTGGAGACAAAAAAGGTTCATGGGATTATCAACTAAAAAAAGTATATATTATTGGAGTATTAAATTTTACATTAGATAAAGAACCAGAACATACCAATGTAATAACTCATGCACGATTAAAATATGATGAATATGATTGTGAATATTCAAACAAGTTAGAATTCATCAACATCGAAATGCCCAAATTTAAGAAAAAAGAAGAAGAATTAACCAATATGATAGATAAATGGTTATATGCCATTAAAAATCTATATCATTTAATGGATCGTCCCAAAATATTAAGAGAAGCAATCTTTAAAAAACTATTTAATTTGGCAGAAATTTCAAAATATAATTCTTCTGAGTTACTAGCATATCGAGATAGTTTGAAAGATTATCGAGATTATTATAACACTATTTATAGTGCAAAACAAGAAGGCGAAGAAATTGGAATAGAAAAAGGTCGTAAAGAAGGTCGTAAAGAAGGTATAGAAGAAGGTCGTAAAGAAGAGCGAGAAAAAGCCTATCAAGAAAAACTTGAAATTGCTAAAAAATTTAAATCAATGAACATCTCAATTGATCAAATTTCAATAGCAACAGGTTTATCAAAAGAAGATATTGAAAAACTTTAATTTTAGAAGTAATCAAAAGATGATTTTGTAGAGATTATTGAAAGTTAGAAAGTTTTAACTATATTATAACAAAAAAAGGCGAACTAACAAGTTCGCCTTTTTTTGTATTATAAAATTAAAATTAAAATTCTAATTTGTCCGCAATTTTATCAACAATACCATATTGAAGAGATTCGTTAGCATCCATCCAATGATCATTTTCAATATCAGCCATCACTTTGTCAAATGTTTGTCCACAATTTTGAGATAAAATTTCCGCAGTAATTTTTTTAGTTTTGGCAATTTGTATAGCATGAATTTCAAGATTAGATGCTTTATCTTGAAAATATCCACCAATGCTAGGTTGATGTATCATAACTTCAGCATGAGGTAAAATAGTTCTAGAACCTTTTTCACCAGCAGAAAGTAGGATAGAAGCCATAGAAGCACACAACCCCATACAAACCGTTTTGACAGGCGAACTAATAAGTTTCATAGTGTCTAAAATAGCCATACCCGCAGTTACAGACCCACCAGGACTATTAATAAAAAATGTAATAGGTTTTCCTGGGTTTTTCATTTCAAGATATAATAAACGATTTACAACTTGTTCTGCAGTGTCGTCCATAACAGCACCCCATAAGAAAATGCTACGGTTTTCAAGAAATTTTTTGTTGAAATCAATTGAAGAAATTCCGTTAAGAATTTTGTCAAGACCATTGTTGGCTTGATTATTATCGTCGTCTTCTAATTTATACATGACAGAATTTTTTTAGTTGATAAAACAATAATTATTTCTGGCGAATAACCACTTGGTCAATAAGCCCATATTCTTTTGCTTCTTGGCTTCCCATCCAAAAATCGCGTTGAGAGTCTTGTGCAATTTTTTCAACAGTTTGACCAGTGTGATAAGCTAAAATATCGTATAAATCGGCTTTAGCTTTTAAAATTTCATTCACAGCAATTTGAATGTCAGAAGCTTGACCACCTGTATATCCAGCAGGTTGGTGTATCATTATTCTAGAGTGTTTAAGCGCATATCTTTTACCTTTAGTACCAGCAGCAAGTAAAACCGCTCCCATAGAAGCAGCCATTCCAGTACAAGTACAAGAAATGTTACAAGAAATATATTGCATTGTGTCATAAACACCTAATCCACTATAAACAGACCCTCCAGGAGTGTTAAAATATATTTGAATATCTTTTGACGGATCTGTAGATTCTAGGAATAAAAGTTGAGCTTGAATAATATTGGCAACTTGATCAGAAATTTCGGTGCCAATAAAAATAATTCTATCAGCAATAAGTCTTGAAAAAACGTCAACTTCTCTAAAAGGAACATCACGTTCTTCAATAACCGATCTAGTCATGTTGGAAATATATCCGGCGTAGTGATCGAAAGTGTTGCCACTAATTCCTCGATTGTGGACAGCATATTTTCTGAATTCGTCGTTTGTATTCATTCTATGTAGGTTTAATAAAGCACAAAAGAGTATTCTGTGAATTAATTATCCACAAAAATACTCTTTTGTAATTAGTTCAAATATCGTAATTATTTTTCAAAGAGTTTTACAAAATCGCTGTATGTAATATCTTTGTTTTCTAAAGAAGCTTTTTCTTTGATTAATTTAGTAATCTTAGCGTTGATTACAGCACCACGAACCATTCTTCTTTCTTGATCTTTAGCAAGACGTTCTTTAGCAAAGTTGTCAAGCATTTCAGTAGGGAAAGAATATTCAGTAACACCGTAACGAGCCATTTCTGCAATAATCATTTTTTTAGCTTGTTCAAGTTCGTCGTCGGCAGAAACTTCAATCTTATTGTCGTTAGCAAGTTTGTTTTCGATAAGATTCCATTTCATATCTTTTTCCATAGCAGGAAATTCAGATTCAAGACGTTCTTTTGTGTAATCTTTATATTGTTCAAGAGTTAATAACCAACGTTTCATAAAGTCCATTGGAACGTTAACTTTAGCAGATTCAACTAAAGATTCTCTTGCGTCAATATAAAGTTTATAATCAGCTTCTTCAGCATAATGTTTTTGGTATTGAGCAGTGATTTCAGCTCTCATTTCTTCTTCGTTATGAACTCTGTCTTTACCAAAAAATCTATCGTAAGATTCTTGAGTAAGGTCAGTTTTAACAAATTCAGAAATTTCTTCAATAGCAAAAGCAAAGTTTGCGTTAATAGTATTGAAGTCAATCATATTATTGTTTAAAACCGCTTTAGCTTCGTTTTCGCTAGGGAATACTTGTTTAAGGTCGAAACAAATTTTGTCACCAACTTTTTTACCAATGAATTTAGCTTTTTCATCGGCATTTTTTACGTGTTCAACAAGCATAGAAGTTTTGTTACCAATACCTTCTGCAATACGTTCACCGTTTTCGTCTACTTGATAAACTTCACCTTTTAATAAAGATTTTTCAGATGAAATTTCAGCAGGTTCGTTAGTACCAGAAGAATTTTTGTATCCTTCAATAGCTTTTTCGATATCTTCGTTGTTAACAGATATATTGTAATAATTTAGTTTTAAATTATTGTCAACTGCGATTTCAAATTTAGGAGCTAATGCAATGTCGAAAGTAAAAGAAAATTCAGTATCTTTATCAAAACTGCCAGTTGGTTGTTCGGTTAAACTAGGAAGAGGTTCACCCATATAATCAACTTTGTTGTCTTTTAAGTATTCAAAAAGAGCTTTAGATAAAACTTTGTTGATTTCTTCAGCTTTGATTGGTTTTTCATAATTTCTTTTTACAAGTCCCATTGGAACTTTACCTTGGCGAAAACCAGGCATTGTAATTTTTCTCTGATATTCTTTTAAAGATTTATCAACATTGGCTTGGTAATCTTCACCCACCAAAGTTATTTTTATTGAGGCGTTAAGCTCATCAATATTATTAAATTTAATGTCCATTTAAAGTAACTTGTTTTATAATGCTAAAAAGGCTTTTGCCTAATGTTATAATAATATACTTATGAAAAAAGACCGGCTACATGATTTTTCCATGTCGGCGGTCTTAAGAATTTCAGTGCGGGTGAAGGGACTCGAACCCCCACGCCGTGAGGCATTAGATCCTAAGTCTAACGCGGCTACCAATTACGCCACACCCGCTTGGAAATTGTATGCAAATGTAAATGTTTTTTTAGGTATCTTCCAAATTTTTTTTGAAGTTTTTTTCAAAAAAAATATATCTTTTTATATAAAAAACAGATTTACAAACAATTGAGAATTGAATTTTTTTTTCAATTCTCAATGTTTTGTTGTTTATTTTGATTAAAAAATCGTTTTTTTTGTTTAAAAAACTAAAATTTTATACCTATGCCTAGCATAATATCTCCAGCTTTGTAGCCAGAGTCGCTGTCGAGGTCTTTAATTTTGTTTTTGTGATGGCTATATCTGAAAAAAATGTTGAGATTTTCATCAAATCCAGTTAAAATTCCTGCTTGAATTTCAAAAGCAAAAGCAGGACGATATTTAATTGTTTCACGACGTAGTTTGCTCACTTCATCTTTGAGCCAAGGTTCGTGTTCAAGATATTCTTTTGTATAAATAGTTTTTTGACGCCCACCAACAAAAGCACCAAAACCTAATTGTGCATAAACAGGGAAATCTATTGGTGCGTAATATCTACCAACAGCAGTAGTGTATACCCCACGATATTTTTGAGTATATGCTTTTACATCAGTGTAAGGATGTTTTTGTTTAAAAGTTGGACTATATGCGTTTGCTCTAGCTTGAATTCCAACTTCAACACCTTCTGCCACTTTGCTTAAAAAAGAAATTGAAATAGGTACAAAACCAGTTTGACCGTCGTTGATTTGTTCAAGATCATAACATGTTCGTCCATATCCAACTGAAATTTCTGTTGAGAATTCTTGTGCTTTTATTGAAATTGACACTATTAATAATAGTGAAAATATTATTATTTTTTTCATGGTGTTATTCTTTATAATTGTTCAGTTATTAATCTAAATCTGATTTGTTGTTTATTGTCTTGGTTAAATTTAGTAGCTTCACGCGTATATATAATGTTGTATGCCGAAGCTAAAGAATGAGAAAAGTAATTGAAAAATTCTTTTAGTTTGTCGCCTTCGGTAGGATATAAAGCAAATCCTCTAATACAGAATGAAGAAATAAATTTTTTAGTGTCAGAAGTAAGTTGACCTTCGTCGCTATAACCAATTGCAAAAGATTGAATTTTATTGTATTTGTCAGATTTTAATAAATCTTCAATGTCGTTTTTAGAAATGGTGTCAGTTTGGCTATAGTTACCAGCACCAAAATAAACCATAACTTTGCTAGAACTAGTTCCAGTATTAAGCATGTCCATGGCTTTTTTGCAACCAGAAAATAGGAAACTATAATCATCTTTTTCCATCTTATT
The DNA here is from genome assembly GCA_024413595.1 of Bacteroidales bacterium. Classification (GTDB taxonomy): domain Bacteria; phylum Bacteroidota; class Bacteroidia; order Bacteroidales; family UBA3824; genus UBA3824. The sequence continues at coordinate 9,137 of JAKSUC010000068.1, read as the reverse complement.
AATTGTTTCAATAGCAGAATTTGCTTCCGCTAAATTTGTAACTTTAATGTTATCAAATCCACCAGCGGTAGAAACAATTGAGAATTTAGCGTTTTTAATATTAGAATTAACTGTTTTGATAAAAGAAATAGCATTAGCTTTCATATTATCAAATTGATGGTCAAGATATTTACTATTGTCCATAACAATAGCAACGTCAAGTTGTTCCAAGTCTTGAAAAGTAACAGGGTTTTCGTTGTTAGATTGCATAATCCAAAAACCATCACGCAATTCTTCAACTTTAATTTCTTTGATTTTGTAAGAACCGAAATCGTCAAAAATTCTAACGTTGTCCATAATAATTTTAGCAGTTTTATTACTTTCAAGTTTGCCCGTAAACGTTTTTTCAAAATCAATCACCACGTCAGCAGAAGTGTTATCTTCGTCTAATTCAATTTGAGGACAATTACCATAGACGCTCGACTCATTATTTAAAGTGTCAGTATTCCAATAGTTTAAATACAGATACGAAATTCTTTCAGTGGCATTACCTTCCATAAAAGTAGAGTCTTCACAAGTCACCATCAAGGGTAACGCCATACCCAACAATGCAATTTTTAAAGATTTTATTTTCATTATAAATTAAATTAATTATTATCAATAAAATTTTAACACCTTATAATATAATTAAAATGTTAAAATAAGTAATCTAAAATATATAAACAAATGAAATAACGCATTAAAAAGCACGCAAATTATTAACACTATGTTAAATTGTAAAAAAAATGAAATTAAAAATGTGTAGAAAAAAAAAAAATAATAATTTTGCAACCCGAAATATTGTGATATTGAACAAAGAACAAAACGTAATCAGTATCCTGAAAATTAATTAATAATTATATTATACAACACAAATGTCACTTGAAAAATTAAGAAACTTCGGTATAGCCGCACACATTGATGCTGGAAAGACGACAACTTCTGAGCGTATCCTTTTCTACACCGGAGTAAACCGTAAAATCGGTGAAGTTCACGACGGTGCAGCAACCATGGACTTTATGAAACAAGAGCAAGAAAGAGGTATTACCATTCAATCTGCTGCTATTTCTGCTCATTGGAAAGGTTATGATTTGAACCTTATCGACACCCCAGGACACGTTGACTTTACAATGGAAGTAGAACGTTCAATGCGCGTTGTTGACGGATTGGTTTCTGTTTTCTGTGCTGTTGGTGGTGTTCAACCTCAATCAGAAACTGTTTGGAACCAAGCAGAAAAATACCGTGTTCCTCGTGTTGCTTATATCAACAAAATGGACCGTTCTGGTGCAGATTTCGATTCAGTTGTAAAACAAATGGACGAAATTCTTGATGCAAGACCAGTAAGAATGGAAATTCCTTGCGGTTCAGAAGAAGAATTTTATGCTGTTATCGATGTTGTAACAGGAAAATGTTATAAATTTGTTGATAAAGAATATGAAGAAATCGATCGTCCTGCAGAATACGAAAACGATTATCTTGAAGCACGTGATTTCTTGTTAGAAAAAGTAGCAGAAGTAGATGAAAATTTAATGGAAAAATATTTCTCAGATCCATCTACAATCACAATTGAAGAAATCAAAGCTGCAGTTCGTAAAGCTACTATCAATTTAGCATTTACACCAGTATTCTGTGGTTCATCTTATAAAAACAAAGGTATTCATTTTGTTTTGGATGCAGTTGTTGATTATTTACCTTCACCACTTGATTTGCCAAGTATTCATGGTAAAGATCCTGATAATCAAGAAAGTTTAATTGAAGTTAAACCTACACAAGATGCTCCTGTAGCAGCTTTAGCTTTCAAATTAATCAACGACCCATTTGTTGGTCAACAAGTATTTACCCGTGTTTTCCAAGGTGTTTTAAAACCAGGTATGACTGTTGAAAATACAAATAAAGGAAGAAAAGAACGTATTGGTCGTATTTTCAAAATCAAAGCTAAAGACCGTGTAGAAATTCAAGAAGCTGTAGCTGGTGATATTGTAGCACTTATCGGTTTAAAAGAAACAAAAACTGGTGATACTCTTTGCGATGAAGATCATCCAGTATTGTTGGAGTCTATCACAGTTCCACCACCAGTAATCCAATTAAAAGTATCTCCAAAAAATAAGAAAGATCAACAAAAGATGGGTGAAGCACTTCACAAACTTTCTAACGAAGACCCATCATTTGTAGCACAATACGATGAAGAAACAAACGAAACTGTAATTGCAGGTATGGGCGAACTTCACCTTGAAATTATGGTTGATCGTGTTAAACAAGAATTTAAACTTGAAGTTGAAGTTGGAGAACCTTCAGTAGCTTATCGTGAAACTCTTACAGAAGAAATCGAAGAGTCTTACAAATATGCAAAACAATCAGGTGGTAAAGGTCAATACGCTGAAGTTAAGATGACTATGACACCTAACCCTGGTAAAGGTTATGAATTTATCAACTCAGTTAAAGGTGGTCACATTCCTGGTGAATTTATTCCATCAGTTGACAAAGGTATCGTTAAAACAATGGAAAAAGGTGTACTTGCTGGATTCCCAGTTGTTGACGTTAAAGTTGATTTGTTTGATGGTAGTTTCCACCCAGTTGACTCTTCAGACTTTGCATTCCAAACTTGTGCTTCAATCGGATTTAAAGAAGCTTTCATGAAAGCTCATCCAGTATTGTTGGAACCAGTTATGAAACTAGAAGTTATCACTCCTGATGATTATATCGGTGATATCGTAGGTAACTTGAACAAACGTCGTGGTAGAATTGAACAACAAGGTCCACACCCACACCGTAAAGGTTTAACCGAAATTAAAGGTTATGTTCCTTTGGCTGGTATGTTCGGTTATGCTAACGATTTAAGAAACATTTCTTCAGGTCGTGCAAGCTTCTCAATGGAATTCTACAATTACGAAAAATTAAATGCTGCTACACAAGAAGAAGTTTTGAAAAAACTTGCTGCAAAACGTGCTGCAGAAGAAGCTGCTAAATAAGTAATTTAGTAAAATCTATATAAAAATCCATTGTAATTTTTTACAATGGATTTTTTTTGCCCAAAATTGGGGATTTTGTTAGTTTTTTATGTTTTGAAATTGGGGATTTTGTAAGATTTTGCTTGTTTAAAATTGGGGATTTTGTTATATTTGCATCAAAACAAATTGGGGATTTTGTAATTATGATTTTTAAACGCAAGATATATAGCAAGTTGCTTGATTGGAAAAAAACAGCAAAAGGGAAACGAGCTTTAGTAATAAAAGGTGCTCGTCGTGTTGGCAAATCTACAATTGTTAAAGAATTTGCTAAAAACGAATATAAATCATTTATTTTTATTGATTTTGCCGAAGCATCTAAGCGAACAAAAGAATTATTTGAAGATATTTCAGATTTAAACTTTTTGTTTGTTCAATTACAAATGATATATAAAGTTCAGTTGTTTGAACGTCAGTCTGTAATAATATTTGACGAAGTACAATTAGTTCCATTAGCACGTCAAGCAATAAAATATTTGGTTGCAGATGGAAGATATGATTATATCGAAACAGGTTCTTTAATTGGTATAAGAAAATATATGACAAATATTGTGATACCATCAGAAGAAACAACAATAAACATGTTTCCTTTAGATTTCGAAGAATTTCGTTGGGCGTTAGGAGATACAGTTACTGTACCATTGTTAAAACAATGTTTTGATTCTCAAAAACCAATAGGCGAAGTTGTTACACGAGAAATAATTCGTAATTTTCGTTTATATATGTTGATAGGAGGAATGCCTCAAGCTGTAAATGAATATATCGAAACTAATAATTTTGCATGTGTTGACGAAATGAAACGCACAATTTTAAACCTTTATGAAACAGATCTTGTTAAAATTGATACCACAGGACGAGCTTCATTAATGTTTAAAAATATAGCAAGTCAGTTAAGTCATGGAGGAAGTAGATTTAAAGTATCTTCTGTAATAGAAAATGGACGTGCAGAAACAATATTATCAGTTTTGAATGATATGGAAGCGTCAATGATGGTGAATGTTGCTTATCATTGTGATGAACCTAATATAGGAATGTCATTATCAAAAAATATTGAAAAGTTTAAATTGTATTTAAATGATACAGGTTTGTTTGTAACTTCAATATATAAAGATTCTGATGCTGTTGACAATAAAATATATGAAAAAATATTGTCAGATAAATTAGAAGCAAATTTAGGATATATATATAAAAATATAGTAGCACAAACATTACGTTCTATGGGAAAAGAATTGTTTTATTATACATTCCCTGCCGAAAATTCAAATCATAATTATGAGATTGATTTTTTGATAAATAATTCAAATAAAATATGTCCTTTAGAAGTAAAATCATCAGGTTATAAAAAACATACTTCAATTGATGAATTTAGCAAAAAATATTCATCTTGTATAAAAAATAAGTATGTTGTTTATACAAAAGATTTAAAAAAAGATCTTGATATAATTTATTTACCAATTTTTATGTTGCAGTTTTTGTAGGGGAATAATTCATACTCTTAAATCTTATAAATTAGATATGTTTTTTTTAAATATTCCCCAATAAAAATGTGGTTTTCTTAAAATATTCCCCAATAAAAGTGTGGCTTTTCTAAAATATTCCCCAATAAAAGTGTGGTTTTTGTTTGGATATTCCCCAATAAAAGTGTAATTTTGTAATATAAATAATTGACATTATTATGGATAGATTTATAATTAATGAATTAATAAAATGGAAGGAAAATTCAGATCGAAAACCTCTTATTTTATTAGGTGCTCGACAAGTTGGAAAAACTTATATCCTTAAAAAATTTGGAAAAGAATATTTTTCAAATTATATATATATAAATTGTCATAATAATGAGTTTGTAGAAAAATTATTCCACAATTTTGATATAAAACGTATTCTCGAAGACATTTCTATTGAATATAATTCAAAAATTACTATAGGAAAAACATTATTGATTTTTGATGAAGTTCAAGAAGTTAAAAACGGAATTGCTTCATTAAAATATTTTTGCGAAGATGCAAGAGAATTACATGTTGCAGTTGCAGGTTCGTTGCTTGGAATTTCTCTTAAAGAAAATGAGTCTTTCCCTGTTGGAAAGGTTAATATGTTGAGAATGTATCCAATGACATTTAAAGAATTTTTGAAAGCTAATGAAAATGACGCATTATATCAAGCTGTTGAAAATTTAAAATGGGATGTTTTAGAAGTTGTTCAATCAAAATTAATAGATATTCTTCGTCAATATTATTTTGTAGGAGGAATGCCAGAAGCTGTTGCTGAATATTTCAAGTCAAAAGATATTTCAAAAGTTAGAAAAATTCATTCTGAAATTCTTGAGGCTTATTATGCTGATATTTCAAAGCATTCTAAAAGTATGGTGATGCGTATTCATCAAGTTTGGGAAAGTATTCCAAAACAATTAGCTAAAGAAAACAAAAAATTTGTTTTTGGACTTATTCGTAAAGGTTCGCGAGCTTCTGATTTTGAACTTGCTATTCAATGGCTTGTAGATGCAGGACTTGTTTATAAAATTGAACGTTGTCAAAATCCATCAATGCCTTTAAAATTTTATGCAAATAATTTTTCTTTCAAATTATATTTGCTTGATTGTGGGTTGTTAGCAACTTTATCAGAAACACAGCCTAAAGATATACTTTTAGGAACTAAAGTGTTTACTGAATTTAAAGGTGCTTTTACAGAAAATTTTGTTTTACAACAACTTATGCCAATTAGTGAAAGTAAATTATATTATTTTTCTAAAGATAATTCAACAATGGAAATTGATTTTCTTATGCAGTGTAATTCTCGAGTAGTTCCTATTGAAGTAAAGGCCGAAGAAAATGTAAAAAGTAAATCATTTTCGCAGTTTATAAATATAGATTTTAAAGAAAAAGAATTAAAAGGAATTCGTTGTTCTATGCGTAGTTATGTTAATCAAGAATGGTTCGAAAATATTCCTCTATATTCTGTTAACGATTTTTTTGAAAAAATGATAAAATAAAGATATAAGTCTTGCTAAAAAAGTATAATTTTGTGATATAAAAATTAAAACCATGAAACTTACACTTGCATATTCAACTTGTCCTAACGATACATTTATATTTGATGCAATAGCAAATCATAAAATTGATACAGAGGGACTTGAATTTGAAATTTCACTAGCAGATATTGATGTTTTAAATCAAAATGCAGTGTCAGAAAATAAACCTGATATTACCAAAATTTCGTCAAATGCTTATGGAATAAATATTTGGAAAGATTATGTAATATTAAATTCAGGTTCAGCATTAGGACGTAACAATGGACCAATGTTAGTTGCAAAAAATGTGTTTGACATATCAGAAATGGATTCAAAAAAGATTTTAATTCCAGGAATTAACACAACAGCTAACTTATTGTTTACAACATTTTTTCCAACAGCCAAAAATAAAACACCTATGTTGTTTTCTAAAATAGAAAACGAAGTAATTTGTGGAAATTATGATGCAGGATTGTTGATTCACGAAGGACGTTTTACTTATAAATCAAAAGGACTAGAAAAAATAGTTGATTTTGGTGAAATGTGGGAAAAAAATTTTGGAATGCCAATTCCTCTAGGTTCAATAATTGCGAAACGTTCTCTACCTAAAGAAGTTATCGAAAAAGTTGATAGAATAATTCGTCGCAGTGTAGAATATTCGTTTGCAAATCCTGATTCACCAATGCCATATATTCGTGAAAATGCAAGAGAAATGGATGATAATGTAATGAAAAGTCACATAAAACTTTATGTAAATGATTTTTCTGTAGATTTAGGCGAAATAGGACGTTCTGCAATTGAATTTTTGTATCAAAAAGCTTTTGAAAATAAATTTTATGAAGAATTGCCTAAGGAGATTTTTTTAAGTAAATAATAATCTTAGATATCAAAAAAAACTCTCATTTTTGTGATATTGAAAATGTAATTTATTAAAGATAATAAAGTTAAAGTGTGTAATAATTTAGTTTTATTAAACCTAATAACTCCCTATTTGTAATTTAATTCAAAATATCTTAATTTTGAGTTTATTAAATAATTTATAAATGAAAAAAATACTTTTTGTATTGTATTATACAATATTTTTGTCGATAAATGCAATATCTCAAAATCAAGATGATATATCACTTGCTTTTAATTATTATAACAATAAAGAATTTGAAAAAGCAAGTTATTTATTTGAAAGTTTATTTAATCAAACAAAATCCAAAAGTTATTTTAACTATTATGTCAAATGTTTAACAGAAACAAGTGATTTTGACAAAGCAGAAAAGGTTGTTAAAAAACAAATATCTGCATATAAAAATGATTTAACCTACAAAGTAATGCTAGGAAGCATATACAAAAGTCAGGGAAAATTTGATAAATCAACAGAACAATATGATGCAGTAATAAATTCATTATCAACAGATAATAACGCAATAATTAGTGTATGTAATCAATTTTTGCAAGCAGATGAAAATGATTATGCAGAAAAAACCCTTCTTCAAGGCGCCATTTTAACAGGCAAAGATTTTAATACAGAATTGTTTTCTGTGTATGCCTCAACAAGAAATTATAAAAAAATGTGCGAAACAGGACTAGACATAATCGAAAAAGATGAAAATCAGCGTATGTCAGTTCAAAATATGTTTCAATATTATTTGAATAATGATGTTAACGACGAAATGTATAATATTTTGAGGTCGTCGTTGATGCAGAGAATTCAAACCAATCCAATAACGGCTTATAGTGATATGTTGATTTGGATTTATGTACAAAAAAAGAACTATAAAATGGCAGTAAATCAAGCCAAAGCAATAGATCGACGACAAAATGAACCTGGTTTTAGATTAATATCATTAGGACAGCAAGCAATTGATGCAGGTGATTATGCTTCGGCAACAGATGCTTATAAATATGTATTAGCCAAAGGTAAAGAAAATCAATTTTATTCACAAGCTCGACTTGGTGTTTTAAATGCAATGTATCAACAAGTTAAAGAAGGAACAATAAATGATGTTGAACAATTTTTGTATCTTGAAAGCGAATATAAATCAATATTTGATGAACATGGATATAATACAGGAACTATCAATCATGTAATAAATTATGCACGTCTTGAAACATATTATCTAAATAAACCAGATGTTGCAGAAAATATTATAAATCAAGCATTAGAACAAAAAAATTTAAATTATTCATTAAAAGCAAATTTAAAATTAGAGCTAGGTGATATTTATTTATATACAACCAAAGTTTGGGATGCAATAATGACTTATGCTCAAGTTGAAAGTGAAAACAAACAAAACGAAAATGGAGATGAAGCAAAACTTCGCAAAGCTAAAGTAGCTTATTATACAGGTAGTTTTAAATGGTCATTGTCGCAATTAGATGTTTTAAAAGCTTCAACTTCAAAACTTGTAGCAAATGATGCCATGGAACTTTCAATTTTGATAAATGATAATTTAGTGCTTGATATTCCAGGGGCTGATACTTCAGAAAATCAACTTAATAATCAAGAACTTGAAATATTTGCAAGAGGAGATATGTATATTGTTCAAAATAAATTAGAAGACGCATTTAGTTCGTTTGATTCTGTTGCAACACAATTTAAATCAAGTGGTTTGGTAGATGAGGCACTTTATAGACAGGGACAAGTTTGTGAACGTCAAAAAAAATATATCGAAGCAGTTTCGTATTATAAAAAAGTAGCAGATGAATATAGTTACGATAATCTTGCAGATAAAGCATCGTTTCGTTGTGCAGAATTGTCGGTTGAAAAATTAGAAGACACCGAAACAGCCAAAACTTATTATTTAAAAATATTATCAGATTATCCAGGAAGCGTATTTGCCGTGGAAGCACGCGAAAAATATCGAAAAATTTCGGGGAAATAATTTAAATTATAAATTAATTCAAGATTAGTAAGTTAATTGAATATTTGAAAAATATTGTAATTTTGTTTTTTTACGAAATATTATATTGTTGTTGTTTATAATGACGTGTAAATCATCAAAAAAATCATTATATTTGCAAAACAAAAAAAATTAATTCTTAATTAAAAATGATAACCATTGCCAATCCGATATACGACTCAGTATTTAAGTTTATGATGCAAGATCCAAGAGTTG
>JAKSUC010000067.1 GCA_024413595.1 Bacteroidales bacterium | reverse complement strand
TATTTGTAGAGCCTTCGTATTAAGTTTTTGGAATTTATCTCGGACAGTAATAATATTAAATAAAAAAGGCGAACATTAATTTATAAGTTCGCCTTTTTTTATAAAATTGATAATAATTTACAATAAACAAGCGAATGTTCATTATAAATAATCAATTAAAATTCTGCAAGAAATTACTATTCTTTAATATTATCCCTTTCTTTTATTTGCAATTATTAATTTTTTGTATTATATTTACAAAAATATTTTTTCTTGTTTTTTATGCGCATATACTTTATTATATGTTTTGTAATTACATTTATTTGTAATATTGGTGATTTGTTTGCACAAACTAAAAAGCAAAGCAAACAAATTATTGATATTCAAAATCAATTAAAAAAAGCTAATGACAATAATAAAATATCTCTATATAATAAATTAAGCGATATTTATCTCCAATTTGATAATAATAAAGCATTAGAAAATATTCAAGAATCAGAAAAATTATGCAACAAAACCAACGCAAATTATTTATTGTATTGTGATGTTTATGATCAATATGCAACATGTTATTATAATATAAAAGATTATAAAACAGCATTGAAATATTATGATAAAGAATTAGAACTATTACAAAAAAACAACAATCGAAAATTAATAGGTTTAACATATTTTAATCAAGCTGTTATTTATAAAGAATTAGATAAATATAAAAAAGCAATAACCGGATATTCTAAAAGTTTAGCCTACGCCAAAGATTTAAAAGATAATAATTTACAAATACAATGTTATAAGGCTTTGTATGATATTTACAAAGATAAAGAATATTATCAAGAAGCATTAAATAACTATATAGAATATATCAATTTGGTTAGTAATGGCGAATCTAGAAAAAATAAATCTAAAATATCATTACTTACTCGTCAATATTCAGGAGAAAAAACACTAAGAATAAAAGCAGAAGAAACTGTAGAGGAAAAAGATTTACAACTTAATTATAAAGATTCTTTAATAAATGAGGTAGCTACAAAAAATACTAATCTAGAACAAGATACCGCCCGTAAAGCACAAGAGATAGCTTTATTAAATGCTCAAAAACAAATTCAAGAACAAGAATTGGTTTTAAAAAAACAAGAAGTTCAAATGTCGTTGCAAATGATAGAAAAACAACGTAGTATTATAATATTATTTGTTGTTATTGCTATAATAGTAATTGGATTTATTGTTGTTTTGTATTTAATGCTAAAAAAAATAAAACGTATTAATATAGAACTTGAATTTCAAAAAGATGAAATAGAACAACAAAAAAATCTTATAGAACAAAAAAATTGTCAAATAACCGATTCAATAAATTATGCACGCAAAATACAAGATAATATACTTGTACCAGAATCAAAACTAAAACAATGGCTTCCACAAATGTTTATATATTTTAAACCCAAAGATATAGTAAGTGGAGATTTTTATTGGTTTTCAAAATTTGAAAATAAATATGTTATTACAGCAATAGATTGTACAGGTCATGGAGTTCCTGGTGCTTTTTTATCAATGGTTGGAAATACTTTGTTGCACGAAATAGTAAATATAAAACACATATTTAAACCAGATGAAATATTAACAATGCTTCATACAGGAATACGTCTCGCTTTAAATCAAGATAGTGAAGATTCTGGAAGTGAAGATGGTATGGATATGAGTTTATGCACAGTAGATACAAAACAACATCGTTTCCAGTTTGCAGGTGCAAAAAACAATTTATATGTGGTTCAAGGTGATAAACTCAAAATATTAAAAGCTAATTATTATTCTATTGGAGGAAAACTTTTACGTCCAGATATGAAAGTAGAATTTACTTGCTACGACTTTATGTACGATGAAAATACTTCTATATATATGTTTTCTGATGGTTATCTTGATCAATTTGGCGGTGAAGATAATGAAAAATTCAATACTCAGCGTTTTAGAGAAATGATTCTTGCTAATCGTAAACTACCTATGGAACAACAAAAAGCTATTCTTTCTGAAACTATGCAAAAATGGATTGGCAATCGTCAACAAATCGACGATTTCTTGGTTATGGGTGTAAAACTTAGTGATCTTAAATAGTTTATTTAATAAAAAAGGAATTAAGACAAAATCTTAATTCCTTTTTTTAAAGATGTTTTATTTATTATGCTAACTTTTCAAGACGAGACGTGCATTTATCAATTTCTTCTTGTGGAAGTTCATAATTACGAAGATCTCCAGAAAGATATTGATCATAAGCAGTCATATCTATTAAACCATGACCAGATAAACAGAAAAGAATTGTTTTTTGTTTACCTTCTTCTTTACATTTTTTTGCTTCACGAATAGCTGTTGCAATAGCATGTGCAGATTCTGGCGCAGGAATAATACCTTCTGCTTGTGCAAATATTTCTGCAGCTTTGAAAGATTCTAGTTGAGGAATGTCAACACCTTTCATATAACCATCTTTTATCAATTGACTAACAATAGTGCCAGCTCCATGATAACGAAGACCACCAGCGTGAATATTTGCAGGAGCAAAATCATGTCCCAAAGTAAACATTGGTAATAATGGAGTGTAACCTACTTCGTCGCCAAAATCATATTCAAATACACCACGTGTCAATTTAGGACAAGCTGCAGGTTCTGCTGCTAAAAATTGTGTTTGTTTTCCTTCTAATATATTATGACGCATAAAAGGAAACGAAATTCCTCCAAAATTGCTACCTCCACCAAAACAACCAATCACTATATCAGGATATTCTCCTGCCATTGCCATTTGTTTTTCGGCTTCAATTCCAATTACTGTTTGATGCAATGTTACATGATTTAATACACTCCCTAATACATATTTACAATTAGGAGTTTGCATTGCTAGTTCTACTGCTTCTGATATTGCTGTACCTAAACTTCCTTGATAAGTTGGGGTTTTTGTAAGAATATCTTTACCAGCACGTGTACTCATACTTGGCGAAGCTATTACTTGCGCTCCAAAAGTTTGCATAATCAATCTGCGATAAGGTTTTTGATTGTAGCTTACTTTTACCATAAATACAGCTAATTCAAGACCAAATATTTTGGCTGCGTAAGACAATGCCGCACCCCATTGACCAGCACCTGTTTCTGTGGTAATATTTGTAACTCCTTCTTTCTTGCAATAATATGCTTGTGCAAGAGCTGAATTTAATTTGTGACTACCAATTGGACTAACACTTTCGTTTTTAAAATAAATATGTGCAGGTGTATCTAGTGCTTTTTCAAGTCCATAGGCACGTACTAATGGTGTAGAACGATATTTTTTATATTCATTTCTTACTTCTTCTGGTATATCAATCCAAGCATCTGTTGTATTTAGTTCTTGTTCTGAACATGCACGATTAAAAATACCTGTCATTTGATCTACTGTGATAGGTTTTTTGGTTTGTGGATGTAAGATAGGAAGTGGTTTTGTCTTCATATCTGCCACAATATTATACCATTGTGTAGGTATTTCTGATTCTGTTAGGAAAAATCTCTTTTGATTATCCATGATTTATAAATTTTTAAAAGTTTTTACTAAAATATTAATTAACAATTGCGCAAAAGTTGAAATATACTAAAAAAAAACCGCAAGTGAGATGTCACTTGCGGTTTTCGTTTATCACAAACATATAACAGTGAACATCCCATCTAAGAAGGAATGCACCACCACCAATATTTTGTTACTAAACTTTTCATACTCTTTTAATCAATTACTGACCGCAAAGAAATATATTTTTTTTTATTCTACCAAACTTTTTTTGATTTATTTTTTAGTTATCTTAATTCATTTTCTTTTATAAGAATTTATTATATAATCATATATATTAGTTTTATTTAATATAATTAGAAAAGTGAAAAATTTTTTATTATATATAAAACTTAAAAAAATTTAATGCGTAAACTATTTTAATTTTCATGTTTAGATTTTCAAATAATTATTTTCATTTGTGATACACAAACTATATTTTGAGTATTACATCTATTTAAAGTTTAACGTTTAAAACGTTAAACTTTTTTTTTATAATTACATTTCATAATATAGATATTCTTTATTTTTATAAATTTGTATTCAAAATAAATGTTATGAAAACTAGAATAAGTATATTGATATTTTTAATGACATTATCATTAATAGCTAAATCTCAAATATATAAAGAACCAAGTTTGGTAGTAGCCATTGTTGTAGATCAAATGCGTTATGATTGTATTTATCGTTATGGACGCCATTTTGGAGAAAATGGTATTAAACGATTAATAAATGAAGGAACCACGTGTACAAATGCACATTATGAATATTTAATAACAGAATCTGCACCAGGATTTGCTACAATTTTTACCGGTGCAAATCCTTGTAATAATGGAATAATAGGAAATTCTTGGTTTGAACGCCTCGAAAACAAAGTACAAACTGCTGTAGGAGACAATAATTATCAATCTGTAGGCGCAATATCTAATACAGGACAATCTTCACCATTACAAATAAGAGGTACAACTTTAGGTGATGAAATTAAACTTGCAACATTTAAACGAAGTAAGGTTTTTTCTATTTCATTAAATAATAGAAGTGCAATTTTAGCAGGAGGTAGGTTGGCTGACGGAGTATATTGGTTAGACGATTCAACAGGAAATTGGATTACTTCATCGTATTATCAACCAATGTTGCCTTTATGGGTTAATGATTTTAATAATAAACATTTATGTGATTCTTATATCGAAAAAGGTTGGTATACTTTAAAAAATAATCGTCAATATATTGAAAGTTTACCAGATAATAGTATTTATGAGATTGGTTTTGCAGGACAAACAATATTCCCTTATAATCTTCAACAATTATCCAAATATATAAAGTATGGAATTATGAAATATACCCCATACGGAAATAGTATAGTAACTGATTTTGCCATATCTACAATAGAAAATGAAAAACTTGGAAGTGATGAATTTCCAGATTTGCTAGTAGTAAATTATTCAGCACCTGGAAATATAAGTGATGCTTATGGTATACGTTCAATAGAATTGGAAGATACATATTTACGTCTCGACAATGAAGTAAAAACATTACTTGATTCATTAGATGTAAAGGTAGGTAAAAATAATTATATTGTGTTTTTTACCTCAGATAGAGGATCAGCCGATGCTCCATCTTTTTTAAAAGAACTTGGAATTCCAGGAGGACAATTAAATTGTAAAAATAGTATGACTATTTTAAATTCTTATTTGAGTGGTCTATATGGTCAAGCAAAATGGGTAGATAAATATCATTCAAGAAATATTTATTTAAATCAAATACTTATAGAATCAAAACATTTAAACCTTAGCGAAGTTCAAAATATGGCAGCTCAATTAATGATGGAGTTTGAAGGTATCGATAATGCTATACCTTCTACTTCATTATTAAAAGGGAATTATTCTAGTGGAATATGGCAACAAGCACAAAATACATTTTGTAGCGAAAAATCAGGAGATATTTTATTAAACTTTGCTCCAGGTTGGCAAGAGGTGAGTGAAACTTCGCAAGAATATTCAGTATCGTCACAAAATTCTCCATATAGTCATGATACTCATGTACCTTTAATTTTTTATGGTAAAAATGTAAGACATAAAACAGTTAATCGTTCTATAAGTATCACAGACATTGCACCTACATTAGCCACTTATTTAAGTATATGTGCACCTGATTATAGTTCGGGAAAAGTGATTAATGAAGTGATGGAATATTAATTCATTTAAGAACTTTTACAATTCAAAAATTATTTTATTATGAAACAAATATTCATATTTATATTGTTGATTTATAGTATTGAGTCATTAGCTCAATCTAATAATAAAAAAGCAAATCAAAATTTTGAATTGGCTATTAAACAGTATCAAGCAGAAAACTTTGATGAGTCTATTTCATTAGCACAAAAAACATTAAAGATTGATAATAATTTTATTGACGCTTATTTACTATTAGCTACTATTGCAGATATTCAACATGAATATAAAAAAGAAATTGATTATTATTATCAAGCACTAAAAATTAACCAAAATCAAGAAGAAATTATTTTTGCACTTGCAGATACTTATTTAAAAGATTATAACAACGACTCTGCAATTTTTTATTATAAACAATTATTATCAAAAGAACGAATAACCGAAAAAACAAGAAACGAAGTTAAACATAATCTTGAAATTGCAGAATTTCGAAAATATCAATTAGATCATCCTCAAGAAATATCACCCAAAAATTTAGGTGAAAACATTAATACAATTTATAATGATTATTTCCCTTCTATATCTGCTAATGGAAATACTCTTGCTTATACAATAGAATTGCCACAAACAGCATATAATCCTTTATTACCTAAAACTCAAGAAGATATTTATATATCTTATAGAAAAGATAATAAATCAAATTGGCAACAAGCCAAAAGTATTGGAGCTATTATAAATACATCAAACAACGAAGGTGCTCCTTTCTTAACAGCTGATGGACAAAAACTATTGTTTACAAGTTGTACATGTGATGATGGAATGATAAAATGTTGTGATATATATTATTCGCAATTATATAATAGTGAATGGGGATTTCCTAAAAAATTAGCATCTCCTATAAATACACAATATTGGGAATCACAACCATGTTTGTCTGCCGATAACAAAACATTATATTTTGTAAGTAATCGTCCAGGAGGATACGGAAAAAAAGATATTTGGTATTCAACACTTAATGAAAACGGATATTGGAATCAACCTATCAATTGTGGCCCAAATATAAATTCACCTGGTGATGATTGTGCACCTTTTATTCATGCAGATAATCAAACATTATATTTTTCGACAGATTATCGTGTTGGAATGGGAGGGCAAGACATTTTTGTTTCTCATAAAAATGGTGATGAATGGTCAGAACCTCAAAATTTAGGTTATCCTATCAATACAAAATATGATGAAATGCGATTAGCTATTTCTGTATTAGGAAATTCCGCAATATTAGCAACCAACAGAATAGAAGGAAACAAACTAGATTTATTTGAAATATCAATACCTCAACATATTCGTCCAACAAGAACCATATTTGTAGAAGGTACTGTTTATGACGAAGAAAATATGCAACCTTTAGTATCTCAGTTTCAAGTTGTAGAATTATCAACTGGTAAAACAATAATATCATCATCAACCGAACCAAGATATTTAAACATATTATTATACTTGCCTGAACAAAAACAATATGCACTAAATGTATCAGCACAAGATTATATGATGGAAAGTTATAATTTTAGTTTATGTGATTTAGACCCAAATATCGAAAAAATAGAATTAGATATACCATTAAAAAAAATATCAACAGGCAATACTTTTGTATTAAACAATACATTTTTTGCAACAGACTCTTTTTCAATAAAAGAAGAATCTTATTTTGAACTCAATAAACTGATAAAATTTTTAGCCGACAATAAAACTACAAAAATAGAAATAGGAGGACATACCGATAATACAGGATCAGAATCTCACAATAAAGAATTAAGCAACAATCGCGCAAAATCAATAACACAATATTTAATATCACAAGGAATAGAACCAAACAGAATAACATATACAGGATATGGATCTACCAAACCTATTGCCAATAACGATACAGAACAAAATAAAGCAAAAAATAGAAGAGTAGAAGTAAAAATAATTGAATAAATAATACACTATAAAAAAATATTTATTAAATTTGTAAAAATACTTAATAAAATAAAAATAAGGCAACATATTAAATTGATAAACGTTTGTAAAGGTTGAAGGAAACAATAAAAGCTTTCAAAATAAAGATTTAACATAAAACAAATATAAAATGAGAAAGATGAATAGACTATCCTTAATAGCGGCAACACTAATCTGTTTATCGCTCACAAGCCAAGCACAACCACAAATGGTAAAAGTGGAAGGAGGAACATTCGCAATGGGAAATCCAGGGTCAAAGGCTCCCAAAGGTGATGTTGATGAACGTCCTGTGCATAATGTAAACTTAAAAGATTTTTACATTGGTAAATACGAAGTAACTGTTAAAGAATACAAAGAATTTATTAATGACAAATCAAAAGATTACTTTATAAATAAACGAGGAACTCATCAAATGCCTGCTCCTCCAGATAGTACATGGCTTGCTGAACACCCTGACACAAAAAAATATTATCCTCTTCCAACACAAAAATGGTGGGGTTGGGTTGATGATTATCCAATGCACCATATCACTTGGTTTGATGCTGTTGCTTTCTGCAATTGGCTTAGTGATAAATATAACCTTGAAAAATGTTACTTCGAGAACGAAGATGGTGGTATTGAATGTGACTTATCAAAAAATGGTTATAGACTTCCTACCGAAGCTGAATGGGAATATGCTGCTAGAGGTGGACAAAAATCTAATAATACCGTTTATGCAGGTAGCAACAATCCTATTGATGTTTGTTGGTTTGACGACACTAGTAAAATGAAAGGCCCACAAAAGGTTGGTACTAAATCTGCAAATGAATTAGGTATTTATGATATGTGTGGTAATGTTTGGGAATGGTGTACTGATTTTTATGCTAAAGATTTTTATTCAAGAAGTCCTAAAAATAATCCTGTAAACGAAACAATAACATCTTATAGAGTATTGAGAGGTGGTTCGTGGCATTATCATGCTGATTATGCAACTCTTACTAGTCGTGATGGTCCTGAACCTTCGTTCACAAACTATAATTATGGTATGAGATTGGCTAAATCAGCTAATTAATAGTGTAAATTTTTAAAACATCATGAAATATTTTGTCACTTTTATTTTGGTATTAATATTTGTAATATTTTTACCTACAAATAATATTATAGCACAAACAACAATACCTCCAACAATGATTTATGTTAAAGGTGGTTCTTTTAAAATGGGTAGTAATAATGGTTATCCTGATGAAAGACCTGTGCATAATGTTAATTTAAGTGACTTTTATATTAGTAAGTATGAAATAACAGTAGCTCAATATCGTGCATTTTGTAATGCGACAGGTCATAAAATGCCTATTGATCCAAATAAAGCTTGGTACGAAGAGCACGACAATGCTGTTAAATGGCAATGGATAGACACTTATCCTATTGTTTATGTTACATATTATGATGCTATTGCTTTTTGTAAATGGTTGAGCGAAACCACTCACGAAACTTACACTCTTCCTACCGAAGCTCAATGGGAATATGCTGCTAGAGGTGGAAATCAAAGTAAAAACTATAAATACTCTGGTAGCAACAATATTGATGAAGTGGCTTGGTATGATGAAACCACAAATGAAAAAGGATTGCGCTCTGTTGGTAAACTTAAACCTAATGAATTAGGTATTTATGACATGAGTGGTAATGCTTGGGAATGGTGTTTAGACTTTTATGGAACATATCCTAGTAGTAGTCAAAGAAACCCTCAAGGACCTTCTAAAGGTGACTTTAGAGTTATTAGAGGTGGAAGTTGGTATTATAGTGAAGATATGACAAAAGTTACAAGTCGTGATGGCCCTAAACCAACTTTTACTAATTATAACTATGGATTTAGAGTTGTAAAAAAGAAATAAGTAATTGATATTTTTTGTTAATAATATAAACGGCGACGTGATGTCGACCGTTTTTTTTTATTTATAGATAAATTAATTATCAATTATTTTTTATTATCTTTGCACTTTCAAAAAATATATTTCAATGCAAAACGATATAGTAGCTGCTTTAAAAGCATTACAACAAGGGAAAGTAATATTATATCCTACCGATACAGTTTGGGGATTAGGATGCGATGCAACAAATTATGATGCCATAGAACGTATTTTTGAAATCAAAAAAAGACCTGAGTCTAAAAGTATGTTAGTTTTAGTGTCTAATTTTGTTATGCTTCAACAATATGTAAAATCTGTTCCATTCAAAGCTGTTGAACTTATGGACGAAGCTACATATCCATTAACAGTGATTTATCCAGAAGCCAAAAATCTTGCGCCTAATTTAATAGCAAGTGACGGTAGCATTGGCATACGTATACCTAATGATGAATTTTGCAAAACTTTGATTTCCGAATTTGGGAAACCAATAGTATCAACTTCAGCAAATATTTCAGGACATAAACCTGGTGCTTTTTTCTCTGAAATTGAAGATGAGATCAAATCTCAAACAGATTATATTGTTAATTATCGTAGAGATGATAATCACAAATCAGATCCTTCTAGTATTGTTAAAGTAAATTACGACGGTTCCATTACAAAAATCAGATAATGTATAATAAAGACGAATATAAATCTATTATTAATCGCCTTGGTGCTTTAAGGAGGCATCTTTGACATTGACAATAAAATAAATATTGTTAATGATAATCAAAAAAAAACAGACGAAGCTGGATTTTGGGACGATCCTAAAGCCGCAGAAGAATTTTTAAAAAAAGCGGCAGATATAAAAAAATGGGTTGATGATTTCAATAGTGCTAAAAATGCAGTTGATGATTTAACTGTTGCAGTAGAATTTTGTGAAGCAGGTGAAAATATTGATGATGAATATGATGCTTTATACAAAACAGCCTTACAAAAAATTGAAGATTTAGAATTTAAAAATATGCTTAGCAACGAGGAAGATCATTTAGATGCTATCCTCAAAATTAATGCAGGTGCTGGTGGTACAGAAAGCAACGATTGGGCTGCAATGCTTTTGAGAATGTATACTCGTTGGGCTGAAGATAATGGTTTTAAAACCGAAACTACAAATTTTCTAGAAGGTGACGAAGCTGGTATAAAAACTGCTTCTATTTTAATTTCTGGCAGTTACGCTTTTGGTTGGTTAAAAGGCGAAAATGGTGTACATCGTTTAGTTAGAATTTCTCCTTTTAATGCTCAAGGAAAACGTCAAACCACTTTTGCTTCTGTATTTGTTGTTCCTCTAATAGATGATACAATAGAAATTACAGTTAATCCATCAGATTTAGAATGGGATACATTTCGTTCAAGTGGCGCGGGTGGTCAAAATGTGAATAAAGTTGAAACTGGTGTTCGTGTTCGTCATATTCCAACGGGTTTAGTTGTAGAAAATACAGAAAGTCGTTCTCAAGGGCAAAACAGAGAAAATGCTCTTCGTATATTAAAATCTCATCTCTACGAAATTGAGATGAACAAAAAGAAAGAAAAACAAGCCGAAATTGAAGGTAATAAAAAGAAAATTGAATGGGGAAGTCAAATTAGAAGCTACGTTATGCAACCATACAAAATGGTTAAAGACCTTAGAACTAATATCGAAACTTCTAACGTTCAAGCTGTAATGGATGGAGATTTAAATCAATTTTTAAAAGGATATTTAATGCAATTTGGACAAGAATAGATATTTTGCTTCTTTTATATTTAAGGCAGCAAGTATATGTGAATAATCGATTTTTTTATATAAACATTCATTACATTTTATATAAATAATAATATAAAAAAGGCGAACAATTTATGTTCGCCTTTTTTATTTAGTATAGATTATTTTTACAATGCTATCTTATAACTTGTATTATCTATAACAACCACAACCACACCTTTATTATTAATTATTAGTTTCTTAAAACTTGTTTCATTATACTTCTAATATTATCTTGAGAAATAGTTTCAAAATTACGAACTAAACAAATAGGCATTAATCCAGCTAAATCTGCATATCCAGGACTACATAAAATTCTATGTTCTTCGTCTTTATAAAATTCTTCAGGACGGTGTTTTGCTCTTGGAAATATTGTTATTGAAAAATATCCATTTCGATAAGTAGAACCTATATTTACTTCAGGTTCTGATTCGTTGTATTTTATTGATAAGTCGGATAATATTGTATTTAAATAATGTGTGGCTGAAGTTTGATTAGATGTTTCTATTAATATAAAATTACGTGTTGTATCGTCTATTTTATAAATTATTGTATCAACAAATTCATCTTTTTTAGTAGTATATCTTTTTAAACTTTCTATTTGATTATACAAAGGATAACAATCGGCTTTACATGCTTGAAAATGACGATGAAAAGGAGCAGATGCTCCACAATGAGGTCCATTATAAAATACACAATAATTTGGCAACATCATTGATGATTCGATATATAATTCTACCATATCCATTATACCTTGATTTATATGATTTTTAGATATAATGGTAAAATGATTTTCGCCTATTGGAAATGGATTTACACTTATATAAAACTCTGAATTAAATTCTTCTATAATTTGATTTTCTAGTAAATTATCTTTACATAAAAAACATTTTGAACTATCAAGAGGTTTACTAGTATCTGCCGCAGCACTTTTTATTCGTGCTGGGTTTAATTGAAGTGTATAACTAAATCCGTCAAATTCAATAATTCTTTGCATTGATGAATGCATATTTCTAAAATTATTGTTAAACAAATCAGAACATCTAAGTTGATTTAATAATAATAGTTCTGCTTTTGAAGTATAATCTATTGGCATTGTGATATTTTTAGTATTGAATAATTATTTTAAATTTCGTCTATAATTAATTTCATTTTCTCTAAAAAAGTCTTTAGTTGCATTATTTATGTTTTGAGTAGCTCTAGTAGGAGCAGCATCGCTATTACCACTCCAACGTCTACAATTATACAATACATCAAAAATTCTAACAATACGATATTTACTAGAAATTCTTAATGCCACAGCATAATCTTCTCCATAACTTATGTTTGGGAAATTTATACTACGTATAATTGGCGTAAAAAAACATCTTGGAGCTCCTAACCCATTTACACGTAAGGCATTATTATGTCCATTTTCTTTTGTATATTCTTTATGATCTATTATTGCTGTTGGCAAAGGTTTAAAATCCGCATCTGTTAATTGATAACTGCCTATTATCATTGCGCATTTTTCTTGCAAAAATGTGTCAGCAATTTTTTGCAAAACATTATTATCTGAATATCCGTCATCACTATCAAGTTGAATTGCAAAAGCACCACAATTTTTGTTATGTATTGCCAAATTCCAACATCCTCCAATTCCTAAAGTTTTTGTTTGTGGAATAATATGAATTATTTTATCTCCATATTTTTCGCGTAGTTTGTCTATTATTATAGGTGTATTATCAGTACTATGATTATCTACCACAATAATATTATATAAAAAATCTACATTTTGATTAATTGCGCTATTAATGGCAGTGGCAATTGTTGTTTCTCTATTTTTAACTGGAATTATTACAGAAACAAGGTTTTTAAATTGTTTAACTTGATTATCAAAATCATCAACAGTTTTTTCAATTGGAGCAATCCAAGCTCCTATTTGTTTTAAATATTGAGTAAAAACATTTTCAGCTTCTATTTGATATTGTCTATTTTTAGGATCAACGTACGCAAAGTTTTGTTTTTCAAAAGATTGTTCGTTGGTGTTTGTTACTTGATAAATAGGTTCTGGAATATAACATATTTCACCTAATAAACTTAATTGAAGTGTTAACGCATAAAAACTACAATATTTTAAATCATTGTTGATATATTTTAAAGCAGTTTTAGCGTGATTAATGTTTATGAAAAATACTTTGCCAAAATCAAATTGATCACGAACCGAACCTTTTGAATATTTTTGAAGTTTAATTAATTCACATTTATCATTTGATATATCATAATAATCAGAATATAATGCAACAATATTATTGTTGTTTAAAAAAAATTGTTCAACTTTATTAATCGAAAACTCTTCAATAAATAGAAATTTCATAAAACTAATAGCTAAAATATCAACATTAGCTTTTTCGATTAAAGATTTTAAACAATAAAAATTGTTGATGTCATAATCACCTGAATAATAATACGAGAATTTTAATGTCATAATCTATAATTTTTTAACAAAGTTAATAAAATAAAATCTTAAAAATAAAATTAAACAAATTTATTTATTTAACCGTAAAATTTTTATATTTGCAAACTGCATTATTTTGGTGCGGTTAAATGTATCTAACAAAAATTCAACGTAATAGAATTATGAATAAGGTAATATGTTTATTATTAAGTGCAACAATGATGATTTGTTTATGTGGTTGCAATTCAAACAAAAATAAATATAAATTAAATTCATCTGTAGAAAAATCGGAAGAAGAACAAGTTAATGTGGTGTACACAAAATATGATATACCTTTGCCTGTTGAATTATTTAAGTATATAATAGGAGAGCAAGTTCCATTTAATGTTGATTTATTAAATAATACATCAAATTCATCAAAATATTCAAAAGAACATTGTCAAGGTATGGCTTTGGGTCTATATTGTGCTGATATTGCATATTGTTCGGTTTATAGCAAACAACAAGAATTACTAGACTTTTATAATGCAGCTTATGAAATTGCTGACAAATTAGATATTTCGGCAGGTTATAATATTAAATTTGTTGAACGATTAGAAGATAATATTAGTAGTTCTGATTCATTATCAAACATTGCTTCTGAATCTTATTGGTCGGCTTGTAATTATCTAGATGAAAATGGTAAATATAATATTTTACCTTTTGTTGTTTATGGTGGTTGGGTTGAAAGTTTATATTTAACTATTAAATCTAACGATTCTGATTCTGCAAAAATGATGATTATTAATCAAAAGAAAGGTTTATTAAATTTAATTAGCTATCTATATGAAGTAATGATTGAAAGCACAGCTTTTTATTATAATAGTGAAATAAAACTTTTGATTTGGAAACTAAATGGTTTAAAAACAATTTATGAACGTATCATAGATAAAGACATCGATCCTCAATTATATACAGATTTGTGCAATAAATTGATTTCAATGCGTAACGAAATTGTAACTCCATAATTATTTATTATGAAAATAGCCGTTGATTTTGACGGAACAATTGTTGAAAATGCTTATCCAAGTATTGGAAAACCATTACCTTTTGCATTTCAAACATTAAAAATGTTATCAAAAGAACATCAACTAATTTTGTGGACATGTCGCGAAGGTGATTTGTTGACTAATGCTGTTGATTTTTGTAAAAATAATGGCGTTGAATTTTATGCAGTTAACAAAAACTTTCCTGAAGAAGATAATCCTAAATGTAGAAAAATTGACGCTGATATTTATATTGATGATCGTAATTTAGATGGTATTCCTGATTGGGGAGTTATTTGGCAAAAAATTAGTGGTCAAGAATTACAATTTAATTCTAAAAAACATTGGTGGAAATTTTGGTAGTTTAATATGTTAGAATTTTTTAACGACGTTGTTGTTCAATCTATACTAATTACATTTTTTGTATTAGCAATGATTTTGGTGATTGAATATATCAACGTTATTTCTCAAGGCGCAGCCAATAAATTTATGCAATCTCATACTAGTTTGCAAATTATTATTTCGTCTATTTTAGGTATTATTCCAGGTTGTGTTGGTACATACACTGCAGTTTCGTTGTATACTCATGATGTGATTGGTTTTGGTGCGTTAATGGCAAACTTGATAGCTACTACGGGTGATGAAGCTTTTTTTATGATTACTCTTATGCCTAACAAAGCTGCTATTATTGCTATTATTTTATTAATATTATCTATAGTGTTAGGTTATGTTATTCATTTTATAACCAAAAAACGTCGCAATACTTGTGGACAAAACAATCATTTTGAACTTCATCAACATCATGATAATTTAGGACATATTTCGCTTCGCCCTACTCTTAATGGCTTAAAACATCCATCGTTTAAACGTGTATGTTTAATTATTTCTATCATTGTTTTTTCTACATTGGTTTTAACTGGAATTTTAAAAAGTAATCACAATCATGGCGAAATTCATAATCATGACAATATTGAAAATGTTGAAAATCATAATTCTAATATTTATTTAGAAACAGAACATCAACATCATCACGAACATCATGGATTAGATCCAGTTACAATCACATTTTTAGTTTTATCTGCTTTAGCTTTGTTTGTTTCTATTACTGTTCCTGATCATTTTTTAGAAGAACATATTATTAGTCATGTTATTGCTAAACATTTACCAAAAGTATTTGGGTGGACATTTGCTGCTTTATTAATTATATTTTTTATTAATAAATATATTGATGTTAATTCTTGGGTTGAAAATAATATTGGATATGTGTTAATTATAGCATTATTAGTTGGATTAATTCCTGAATCAGGCCCTCATTTAATATTTATAACTTTATTTATTGAAGGTAGTATTCCTTTTGGAGTGTTATTAGCTAATTGTATTGTTCAAGATGGACATGGCGCAATTCCTCTTTTTGCAGAAAGTAAAAAAGATTTCTTTATTGCTAAGGCTATTAAATTGATTATTGCAGCTTTTATTGGATTTTTGATGATTGATTTTTGATGATATTAAAAAAGTTTATTGTTATAATTCATACTAGTTATTTTCTATTCTAATTACTTATCAATATTAAATTTTATCTTTTTTTCTAAAAAATAAATTGATATGTTTATTTTTAATTAGATTTGTATTTTATGTTAAATATCTTAATTAAAAAAAACTATAAAAATATTTAATTTTAACTTTTGTAAATTTTCCATTTTGTGTTGCTTTATATTAGCAACCAATATCTGCTATGCAGGTGGATCTGATGAGCCCAAGGAGAAGGTACAGAAGAATCCCCTTACTTAATTTATAATTCAGAAGAACTTTTTTGGTTCAATAATGAAGTTAATTATAATCGAGAAGCATGTGCTAAATTGATGAATGATATTGTCATTAATAAAAATGTTTTAACCACTGAGGATAAACATCTTTCCAAAAATGGTCACCAATAGGCAATTCTTCAACAAATTACTTTGCTGGCATATTCGATGGAAATGGCTATGCAATTAGTGGTCTTTATATTATTACTCTTGAAGACAATGTTGGTTTGTTTGGATATATCGACCGTGGAACCATTAAAAATTTAAGTATTATTGATTCTTATATTATTGGTGAAAATTATGTTGGTAGCATTTGTGGTTATAATAATGGTACAATTATCAATTGTACCAATTCTGGTCAAGTTAAAGGTGAAAATAACGTTGGAGGCGTAAGTGTTTATAATGGTAAAGAATTTTCTAATTGCACCAATAATGGTAAGGTTGAAGGAACTAGTAACGTTGTTGGCGTATGTGGTTATGCATCCAACGTCTCAGAATGCTCCAATTTTGGAGAAGTTAATTCAACATCAAAAGATGATGCTAATAAAATTGGAGGTGTGATTGGCTTTTTTTATAGTGGTATTATTTCCAATTGTTATAATGAAGGCAAAGTAAATGGAAAAAACGCAGATAAATTTTAGGTCAAAATACCGTCGTGGTATATGTGGTTTTAATAACAATTATATCACAAATTGTTATAATTTAGGTTCTGTTGTTAGTGAAAATACAGACAATGATGCTAATATCGGAGGTATTTGTGGAAATAATATTAAAACCATCACAAATTGTTACAATACTGGTAATGTTAGTGGTGCTGCTGATAAAATAGGTGGTATATGTGGAAATAATATTAATAATTATTATTGTCCGAGAAAACAATTATTCGACCTGTAGTTAAAATAAACTTTATATTTACCTAATCCGTTAAAGTTAGAAA
>JAKSUC010000066.1 GCA_024413595.1 Bacteroidales bacterium | reverse complement strand
TTAATTTTTTTTATTTTTGGGTCGAAAAAAATGTTTTCTCGGACAACAATAATTAAATATTATTTCGGATAGCAATAATTTTATTCAAATTTTTCAATTATTTTTCATAAAAAAAACTCATAGAAAAAAGCAATTTTCTATGAGTTTTTTATTAGTATAAATTATTTAAAAACAAATAATTACCATAGTTTTTTAACAAAATCTTCGAGCGATTTTCTCCAAACTTGCCATTCGTGGTCGCCAGGGAATGTGTTGAATGTAATGTTTAAACCATTGTTACGCATTTGTTCAATTGCTTTTTTGGTTGGATTTACGCGCGGATCTTCTGTTCCTACTGAAATGTAAAACAATTTAAGGTCGGCATTATATTTTTGAATATTACTATTAAATCCAGGAATAAGATTATCAGTACTAAAAGGTTTTCCACTACCAGGAATTCCTCCAAAGATACCTGCGCTAAAAACACCTATATTAGAAAACATTTGAGTGTTTTGAAGTCCAGTAAAGAAAGATTGTCCACCGCCCATTGAAAGTCCAGCAAGCGCACGACCACTACGATCTGCAATCACTCTGTAATTTTTTTCAATAAATGGAACAATATATTTAGTCATTTCTTCGCCAAATGTTGACATTCCTTCAACAGTGTATGCTGGCATCACTCCTGGAACATTGATTGTTCCATTTGCCATAACTATAATCATTTCTTTAGCTTTGCCTTCTGCAATAAGATTATCAAGAATATAGTTTGCTTTACCTTGATTTACCCAACCAGTTTCGTCTTCACCTCCTCCATGTTGAAGATAAAGTACAGGATATTTTTTCTTTCCTTGAGCATAACTTGCTGGAGTATAAACCCAAACTTTTGAATTGCAACCTCTTACACCTGAATAATATTCCATTTGTTCAACTTTTCCGTGAGGAACGTCTTTAACATTATAGAAATCAACACCTTTTTCAGGAATATCGATAGCACTACACATACGACCGCAACCAAAATAACTATTGCTTTGTGGGTCAGAAA
Organism: Bacteroidales bacterium; assembly: GCA_024413595.1. GTDB lineage: Bacteria > Bacteroidota > Bacteroidia > Bacteroidales > UBA3824 > UBA3824. The sequence continues at coordinate 16,639 of JAKSUC010000066.1, read as the reverse complement.
CTTCCATTCCGTCAATATTAAACCAATAATAATGAAAACCTTCAACTAAAGGTTTTGTGTGGCAAATCCAAGAACCATCTTGTTGAATATAGAATTTTGCATCTTTATCAAGCGAAACAGAAATATTATTAGCGTTTTTAGCTTTAATTCTGAATAGAACACTATTATCACTCAAAATGCGTGGATAATCTTTATTAATGTTAGTTTTTGAAATTGTAAAAGGTTGATTTTCTGGTCTTTGTTCGTTAAATTCTTTTAATTGTTGAAAACAATGATTGTTGATATATTCTTCAAGTTTACGGTCTGGATTGTTAACAATTCTTGGGTTAAAATCAAAAATCATCATTTCGCCATTTTCAGCTGTATAAGGGTTCCATTTTGGCAGCCCGTCACAATTAGGATTTCCAGTGTGAGCAAAATTGCTCCACGAACTACTCATAAGGTCAGCAAGTTTTAAGTCTTCTGCCGAAGGATTGGTGATTTCCCAAGTTTTGATATTCAAAGAGTTGAAACAGAATTTAAGTTCGTGACCGTGAACAGAACCTTGACTTTTTGGATCTTTCCATTTAAACATATAATTATAAACAGGTTTCTTTTGATGAGCCGAAATATAATCAGCAGTAATAATAGTTTTTGGACGGAAAAGCCAATCTATAGAAAGCCAATCTTGAGGAGTTGAATTTTGCCAAGTTTTTTGAAATTCGTTGATATAATTATCCGTATCATCGCCAAAAGTAGAGGCAAGAATTTTTTTAGCTTCTTCAGCCGAAATATTTTCGTTGTATCTTAAACGTTGAAGTTCGTTAAAAGTGGTTCCGATAATTATAGGTTTATCTTCTGAAAATTTAGAAAATCCAGGTTGAAAAGGTTGTTGCATAAGCACTTCACCATCAGGCGTAGGACCAAATCCCCACATCATAGGAGTTCCAGGTTTACGTGTGCCAATGCTTTTAGCTAAAGCACGTTGCCCAGCTTCATAAAGAGTTTTGTATGGAACCGAATTTATTTTTTCTATTTCTTCAGGTTTGATGTTAAGTTCTTCAAGAACAGCTTGTCCGAGTTTTTCGCTCATATCTTTTCGGTTGATATTAAGAATAGTACCGCTAAGAATAATGGCTTTGTTGAATAAATCTTTAGCTTCAGGCATGCAAAGTAAAGTACCCACTTTCCCTCCTCCACCACTTTCACCAAAAACTGTAATATTAGTTGGGTCACCACCAAATTTATCAATGTTTTTGTGTATCCATTTTAAAGCTTCAACAACGTCGAGCATACCAACATTTCCAGAATGACGATATTTAGGACTAACAGTAGATAAATCAAGAAATCCAAGAATATTAAGACGGTGATTAATGCCAACAACAACAACGTCTTTTTTGGCAAGCATCATTCCCGGATCCCATTCTGCAGTTCCAGAGTCAAAACCTCCACCATGAAGCCAAAGCATAACAGGTTTTTTAGAGTTTTTGTCGGTAGTCCAAATGTTCATTACGCAACAATTTTCAGACATATCTTCATCTTTGCCAGAATATTGCATTGCCCATGGACCATATTTTTCGCAGTTAAGAACCCCTTCCCAACTATCCACTTTTTGAGGCGGCATAAATCTTTCAACTTTTGCGTATGGAACACCGAGATATGCTTCAGTTCCGTTTTGAATGGTACCTTTTATGAGTCCACTCTCTATTTTTACAATATTTTGAGATGCTTTCTCATTTTTTCCTTTTTGTGCAAAAGTATTATTAGTAATGCACAGGGCAGAAATTGCCAAAACAAAAAATTTAAGTGTTTTCATAATTTAGATTGTAATCACTTCTTGTTTGAATTTTAATATATAAAATATAACTTAAAAATCCCATAAATAGGCTCATATATAACTTATTTATGGGATTTTTTAGTTACAAAAGATTTAATGCTTCATAAAAATTATTTTTCAGCTTCTTCTAAACTATCTTTAAGGTCAATCAACATTGATTTAATATTTTTTAGCGACTTAACAATTTCAAAATTTGCGTCATTTTTTTCAGAATTAACTTTTAATTGTTGTTTAGCACCGTCAAGAGTCATTCCTTTTTCTTTAACTAAATGATAAATTTTATGAAAATTTTCAATATCTTTATTTGTAAAAAGACGATTACCTTTAGCGTTCTTTTTCGGTTTGATAATTGAAAATTCTTTTTCCCAATATCTAATTAAAGAAGTGTTAACGTCAAACATTTTAGCCACTTCACCTATTGTATAAAATAGTTTACCGTCTTTTTTAGTATCTTCGTTTTCCATAGTTTCATTATTAAATTTGATTAATAAGATATTTAGTCGAGGCATAAACCTCCGTTGTTTGCCATATTATTAAGAGCATTATAAGTTACAGGATCAACGTCTTCAAAGAAAAATTGAATAGGATTAATAGACCTATCGTTATATTGAATTTCGTAGTGAAGATGAGCTGTTAACGATTTGCCAGTGTTTCCCACAAAACCAATAGTTTCACCTCTTTTAACCTTTTGACCTTGATGAACAACATAATCGCTCAAATGAGAAAAAATAGTTTTGTAACCATTTTTATGATCGATAATAATAGTTATTCCATTATCTCTTTTTTCACCCACAAATAAAACAGTACCGTAAGCAGTTGCTTTAATTTCAGTACCTTTAGGCGCTGCAAAATCAATACCTTTGTGAAATTGAGGAGTTTTATAAATAGGGTCTAGTTTTTTCCCGTAACCGTAAGCAAGATAATTTAATTGTTTATTATCAAGCGGCATAATAGAAGGAATGTTAATAAGTTTATCTTTATTTACAAGAAGGATATTCCACAATTTGTTAACATTTATTTCTTCCTCATTAATTTTTGAAATAGCACTATCTGTAGTATTAGAAAAGTGTTCAGCAATATCTAAGTCAGTAACATTTTCATCAAAATATTTATACAAAACAAACTCATCATCTTTAGGAGGTTCAGTACTGAAAATAGCCCTATAAATATCGTTGTCACGCTCTTTAATATCTTCTAATACAATTTCAGCTTGGTGATATCTGTCAATTAATTTAGCATATTCTTCTTTCATAATTTCATTTTCACGTTCAGTTTTTTTCTGACGTGGAGTTTTAATAGTATAAGAAATAGCCATAAAAACCACTAACCCAATACCAATAGCGGCCAAAAATTGAGTTAAAATCGAAAAAATAATTTTTCTACCTTTCTTTTTATCCGTTTCTTCAAAAGATAACGATTCAGGATCAAAAGTATATTTATCGTCAGACATTTATATAAATATTAAAAAGATATATAATCTTTACAAATAAAAATTCAAGTTACAAATTTACTCTAAAAAGTCTGATTTATCAATTTTTTTTTAATAATAATAAAATAAAAAAAAATAATAGAATGTATCTGTTTGAAAAATAACTAATTAACAAATAATATAAAAAAAATATAATAAAAATATCAAAAAAAGCATATATTCAATCAAAAAAAATTCGTATATTTCAGAAATGAAAAGAAAATGATTTTGTGTGTTCTTTTGGCATGATAAATGTGAAAAAAATATATAATATCATATTAAAAATAAACTCAAACGTAAGAATAAAGCTATTAAATTCAAATAATTATAAAAATGGAAATAAAGCTTAAAATAGACGATCAAAAAAATCATCGAAGAGAATATGACATAAGTGGCGATATTTCATTACAAAATATCAATATTATAGTAGATGATTTTAAGAAAGTATTGCCTGATTGTACAGATTTGACCATAAATTTAAAAAATATCACAGGCTTTGATACAGCAGCATTTCAATTATTTTATTCAATAAAAAATAGTTTTATACGCGACAAAAAAAAATATAAAGTAACATGTAGTATAAATGAAGAAACCCAAACAGTGCTAAATCATAGTGGCATCGACAATTTAGCCGCAATTCTCAGTATTCAAACAAACGAATAAACAAAATAATTAATAAACATAACTAGAATAAATAACACAATAAATATAATGGCAAAGACAATACTGATAGTAGATGATTCCGAAAGCATACGCGAAGTAGTAAATTTTACACTTCAAAATGCTGGTTTTGAGGTGTTTTCAGCAGGAAATGGTGTAGAAGCACAATCCTTATTAGATGGCAGAAACATTGACCTCGTAATCACCGATTTGCACATGCCTGAAATGGATGGCATAGAGCTAATAAAGTACATCAGAACCACAACAAATTATTCACGAGTACCAATATTATTTTTAACAACAGAATCACAGTTAGCCAAAAAAATAGAAGCAAAAGATGCAGGCGCAACCGGTTGGATTATAAAGCCTTTTGTACCAGCAAAACTACTTGCAGCTATTGGCAAGGTGATTCGATAGTTTTGTTAATAATAATATTTTTCCAGACTTTAACTCTTCAAGATTTTAATGATGGACAACTTTCAAACTAAATTTTTAGAAGAAGCAAGTGATCTTGTTAATCAGCTAGAACAGGCCTTATTAACATTAGAGCAAGATACAGAAAATCCCGCTCTAGTAGATTCTATTTTTAGAATAATGCACTCTCTAAAAGGTGGTGGAGGTATGTTCGGTTTTGAAAACATCACCAATTTTACTCATAAACTAGAAAATATGTATGATCTTGTAAGACAAAAAAAGTTGAAAGTTTCAAGAGAAATGCTTGATATAACTTTTGAATCTGCGGATCATATAACAAGTATGCTAAATGATGATGGATCAAAAACTCAACAAATTTCTGCTAATGAAGAAATTTTAAATAAAAGAATTGACGCTGTTTTAGTAGGAGACACACCTAATAATAATATTAATATTGTTGATAATATAGAATCACAACCTTTAAAAACTGAAAGTCAAATAACTACTTATTACATCAGATTAAAACCTTATGAAGGAATTCAAAAGAATGGAACAAACCCATTTTTCTTGTTAGACGAATTAGCTGGTTTAGGAAAAAATAAGATAAATATTTTTGATTCAAATATTCCAGATTTTGAGAATTTTGTTTTTGACGAAACATATGTTTGGTGGGAAATAATATTAGCCACCGACAAAGGTATAGACGAAATAAAAGATGTTTTTATATTTGTTGAAGACGATTGTGAATTAGAAATCAAAGAAATATGTAAAGCCGATATTTTCCCAATGGAAGGAATTGAGCCTTTACTAAATTGTCGACACGATTTTCCATTTGATTTAGACAAAATTAAAACCCTAGTTGATACAATATTAGCATTAGAAAAAGCAAAACAAGAATCAAACTCTAAAAATAAAAATGCAGGCGATGAACATATAAAAAAATTTGCTAAAGAATCTTCTATTTCAGGAATAAGAGTAGCTTCAGAAAAAATAGATTCGTTGATGAATCTAGTAAGTGAACTTATTACAACACAAGCAGGTTTAAATCTTTTTGCAGATAATCATAAAGATAATGAACTAACAAGAATAACAGAAAATCTAGAAAATATAAGTCGACAATTAAGAGACACAACCTTTAGTATAACACTTATTCCAATAGACTATCTTGTTGTTAGATTTAAACGTTTAGTTCGTGATCTTTCAAAAGAAGTAGGTAAAGAAATAGAATTTGAAGCACGTGGAGCAGAAACAGAACTTGACAAATCATTAATAGAAGGTATTTCAGAGCCATTAATGCATATTCTAAGAAATAGTATAGACCATGGTATTGAAACATCAGAAGAACGAATAGCAAAAGGTAAAAATCCACAAGGGAAAATTATACTTCAAGCATATTATAGTGGAAGTCAAGTTGTTATTGCTGTTACGGACGATGGTAAAGGAATGGATCTTGAAAAAATAAAACAAAAAGCAATAGATCGTGGATTAATAAAAAGTGATGTTCAATTATCAAATAAAGAAATATTAGATTTAATATTTTTACCAGGATTTTCAACTTCAGACAAAATAACAAATATCAGTGGACGTGGAGTTGGAATGGATGTAGTAAAAAGGAAAGTATCAGATATTCGAGGAATAGTATCAGTATCAACCGAAAAAGATGAAGGTACAACAATTACAATAAAATTACCATTAACATTAAGTATTATAGATGGCATGTTAGTAAGAATATCAGATACAGATTATATAATTCCATTGTCAGTAATAGATACAATATTTGCAGTAGAACATGAAAAAATAAAAAAATCATTTAATAATATAATAACAATAGAAGGTGTTCAATATCCATTTTATTATCTTCGAGATGAATTTAATATAGAAGGAGAAGCTCCATTACGCGAAGAAATTATAATGGTAAAATACGAGGACAAAAAAATAGGAATCGTTGTTGATCACATTACAGGAGAATATCAAGCTGTATTAAAACCATTAGGAAAATTATATCGACAACAAGATATATTTTCTGGTGCATCAATATTAGGAGACGGAACAGTAGCTCTAGTAGTTGATACACATAAGATTATTAATCAGTTTACAAAATATAACGACAATTAACACCAAAAACATAAAATGCTATGGATCAAGAAGTAGATTCGTTTATATCATTTATGCTTGGCGATGAATATTTTGCCATAAGCGTAACCAAAGTATTAAATATACTTCAACTTGTTCAGATAACAAGAGTGCCCACTGCACCTGACTATATGAAAGGTGTTATAAATTTACGTGGAACAGTTTTACCAATTATTGATATTAGAATGAAATTTGGAATGGAACCAATTCAATATCAAAGAGATACTGTTATTCTTGTATTAAATGTACAAATAGAAAATGAATGTGTTGATGCAGGAATTTTGGTAGATTCTGTAAAAGAAGTATTTGAAATAAATACAACAGAAATATTACCACCACCAGGAATTGGTTCTAAATATAAATCTAAATTTATAGAAGGAATCTATAAAATGTCTGACGAAAAATTTGTAATGATTTTAGACATAGATAAAATATTCTCTTCAGAAGAAGTTGTAATGTTAAAAGATTCTGTTGAAAGCGAAGAATCAACAAATGCAGAACAAATCAACTAAATAACTAAATGAATACATTTACATCACAATATTTCGATGCAAAACTATCTGTTAAAGATTTTAACAGATTAAGTGAATTCATTTATAGTCAATATGGTATTAAAATGCCAGAAGCAAAACATATAATGCTTCAAAGTAGACTTCAAAAAAGACTAAGGGCATTAGAAATACCATCATTTTCAGATTATGTAGACTTTGTTTTTTCGAAAGAAGGAGGTGAAGAAATAGTACACATGATGGATGTGGTTTCGACTAATAAAACTGATTTTTTTAGAGAATCACAACATTTTGATTTTCTCACCGAAAATGTATTACCAGAATTATATCTCGAAAAAAAACAAAGTAATATAAAAATATGGAGCGCTGGATGTTCAAGTGGCGAAGAACCATATACATTGGCAATGGTAATTTCAGAATTTATTGAAAATAAATCAGGTTTAGATTTCTCAATATTAGGAAGTGATTTAAGCACAATAGTATTGCAAAAAGCAGTATCTGCAATATATTCTGAAGATCGAGTAGATATAATACCATTAGCACAAAAACGAAAATATTTACTTAAAAGTAAAGATAGAACACATCCAACAGTAAGAATTGTTCCTGAATTAAGAGATAAGGTAAGTTTTATGCGTCTTAATTTTATGGATTCTTCTTATAATGTTCCATCACATTTTGATGTGATATTTTGTAGAAACGTCTTGATATATTTTGATAGACAAACACAAGAAAAAGTGATAAACAAATTGTGTAATCACTTAAATCCAGGAGGATATTTCTTTTTGGGACATTCAGAATCAGTAACAGGCATTAACGTGCCATTAAAACAGATAAAACCGACAGTTTTTAAGTTGATAAATTAATAATAACAAATGGATCATAACGAGACACTAATAACCGACGAAATCTTGCTAGAAGAGTTAAGCAAGAGAATAGAGCGTTATAAAAGCGCTCTTGATAATTTGAATACTCTTAACAAACAGTTACTAGAACTCAACAAAAAATTGTCTGAGTCAGAAGCATTGAAGAGCCATTTCATATCAAATATAACAAATGAAATAATAAATCCATTTGCCTCAATATTAGGGCTTGCAAAAAGTATTACAGAATGTAATGACGAAAGCCCTGATAAAATGAAAAGAATGGCAGCGTTAATTCATCGAGAAGCATTTTGCTTAGATTTTCAATTTAAAAACATCTTTGCAGCAGCTGAAATTGAAGCCGGTGAAATACAACCAATTATATCGGTTGTTAACATTGATGAAATGTTGTCTGGACTTATGCAACAATATTCTAGAGAAATAGAAATGCGACGTTTAACATCTTATCTTATTAAAGATCCAGAAGATGGAAATGTTTTATTGTTTAAAACAGATGGCGATAAATTAACCGTTGTTCTTTCAAATTTGATAAGCAACGCAATAAATTTTAACCGTCCAAATAAAAAACTAACAATAAAATATGGAAAAACTGTGGATGGAATGTTAAAAATAAGCGTTATTGATGAAGGTCTAGGAATCTCTGAAGAAAATAGAAAAATTATTTTTGACAGATTTAAACGTCTAGATAGTGGAATAAATTCACTAAATAGAGGACACGGACTAGGTTTATCAATAAATAAAGCCTATATAGATTTACTTGAAGGTAAATTATTCGTAGAAAGTAAAGAAAACGAAGGCTCTACATTTACTGTATTACTTCCAGAATCAACCGTAGCAAGTAACGATTATTCAGAAGAAGGAAATGAAGTGTTCTTTGGAGACGAAGAAGTATTCTAACTATCTTACAAATAACAAAATATGACCAGACATTTTCTATATCCATCAACGATGTTTGCATCTGTTCAGCCAGCAGAAGTTACAACGATATTAGGATCGTGTGTAGCTGTATGTTTGTGGGATAGATATTTAGGTATTGGAGGAATAAATCATTATATGTTACCTACATGGAATGGCATGGAATTGGCTTCTCCAAAATATGGCAATATTGCAATTGAACGTCTATTAGAAAGAATGGAACAATTAGGAGCTCAGAAAAAAAATCTTGTAGCCAAGGTGTTTGGTGGCGGAGAGGTAATTTCTGTAACTTCTAGCATAATGCATATAGGAGAACGAAATATTTTGGTTGCAGAACAAATGCTTAATGAATTGGGTATACATATTATGAGCAGAAGTACCGGTGGTAATAGTGGACGTAAAATAATTTACAATACACATACAGGTGAAGTTCTACAATGCTTTATAAAAAGCAATATGAATAAATAATTATGAATTTGGAAGATCGAAAAATTAGAGTATTAATAGTAGACGATTCTGCCGTAGTTCGACAAACATTGTCATCTATTTTGCAAACAGACCCAAAAATAGAAATTATGGGAACTGCTTGTGATCCTTACATTGCTGCAAAAAAAATACAGAACGAAGTTCCTGATGTAATTACACTTGACATAGAAATGCCAAGAATGGATGGACTAACTTTCTTAAAAAAAATTATGACACAACATCCAATACCAGTAATCATAATTTCAAGTTTAACAGAAGAAGGAAGTTTATCAGCACTCAAAGCTATGGAATATGGAGCTGTAGATGTAATTGCAAAGCCAAGAATGGATACACGACAATTTATCGAAGAATCCAAAATTAGACTTTGTGAAGCTGTAAAAGCAGCAGCACACGCAAGAATTAAACAGCGATTATCACCAATAATGAAAGTTGAACCAAAACTTTCTGCAGATGCAATCTTGCCAAAGACTTCATCAACAACTTTATCAAATGTAACAAAAACAACAGATATTGTAATAGCTGTTGGTGCGTCAACTGGAGGAACTGAAGCATTAAGAGTTTTTCTTGAAGCTATGCCAGAAGATTGTCCTGGAATTGTTATAGTTCAACACATGCCAGAAAATTTTACACGTTCCTTTGCAAACAGACTTAACGAATTATGTAAAATTTCTGTAAAAGAAGCAGAAAATGGAGATAGCGTTGTTAATGGTCGAGCTCTCATTGCTCCAGGAAACAAACATACACTTTTGAAAAGAAGTGGTGATAAATATTATGTAGAGGTAAAAGAAGGACCATTAGTAAATCGACATCGTCCTTCTGTTGATGTACTATTCCGTAGTACAGCACGTTATGCAGGATCAAATGCCGTCGGAATTATTATGACAGGAATGGGAGATGATGGAGCAAAAGGTTTATTAGAAATGAAAGAAGCAGGAGCAAAAACCGCTGCTCAAGACGAACAAACATGTGTAGTATATGGAATGCCTAAAGAAGCCGTAAAATTAGGAGCGGCAGATAGAGTGTTACCTTTAGAAAAACTTTCTCTTTTTGCTATTTCTCCGTTTTAATTTTTGGTTATTTGGTATTTAAATTGTATTATTGCAAATAACTTTTTTATTAATTAAATATTGAACATAATGAGAGTTTTGGTAGCAGATGATTTATATGCAAATCAATTTCTTCTTAATTCGATATTAGAAGAACTAAATATTACTAATTATAAAAATGTATCTAATGGGCAACAAGTTTTAGATGCACTTGAAAAAGATAATTATGACGTAGTATTTATGGATATCGAAATGCCTGTTATGAATGGAATAGAAGCTACACAAATTATAAAAAGTGAACCAAAATATAATAATATACGTGTTATTGCATTAACAGCTCATAATTTAGAAGAATTTGAGGACAAATTTCAAGATGTACAATTTGATAGTATACTTGAAAAACCATACAATCCAAAAGAATTTTTAGATACTTTAAAAAAATTAAATTTGATGTAGTTTTTTTTAAGTAGTTACTATAAAATCGACATAGTCGAATCATTTTTTAACAAATATGAAAACAAAAACGCAACATAACGCAACATATTCGTATTCTTTGATAGGATTACTTATCGGATTAGGATTGTTAGCTATAATAGTGTTTTTAGGTTTGGTGGTATTAGACCAGCCTATTTCTTTTGACCTTTTTGTTACTCTTTTTCGTGACAATCCTATAATTTGGGTGGCTTTATTGTTACCTATAATATTAGGATTTTTTGGTTATTACGTTGGAAATGAATTTTATAAAAAGACTAATGATTTAAGAGAAGATATCAATAATGAACAAAAGAAAGCCCATGAAATTTTCGACTTTGTTGAAAAAATTCGTTTAGGTCAAACTGATGCTCAATATGAAATTAGAGAAGGCGACGAAATTGGTAAAGCTTTAATTAATCTTCGTGATGCTTTGAAAAAAAGTAACGACGAAGAAAACGCTAGAAAAGAAGAAGAAAAACAACGTCACTGGATTACTGAAGGTATTGCTAAATTCGGTGCCATACTTCGAGAAAACATTGGAGACTTAAAAAAACTTTCTAATGTTGTTACAATGGAACTCGTTAAATATATCAATGCACACCAAGCGGGTTTCTTTATTCTTGAAGAAAAAGATGGAAAAAAATATTTTAATGAAACAGCAGCTTATGCTAAAGATGCTACAAAAGACGGATTTAGACGTAAATATGCTGATAAACAAATTGAATGGGGGGAAGGTTTAATTGGTGCTTGTGCTATTGAAAAGAAAACTAACATCATTCCTCGTACTTCAGAAAATTATGTAAGAATTACTTCTGGTTTAGGTGGTGCGCCTCCTCGTAGTTTGGTAATAGTACCATTAAAATCAAATGATGAAATATATGGAGTTGTTGAAATTGCATCATTTAACGAATATAAACCTTATGAAATTGAGTTTATTGAACGTGTTGCAGAGTCAATTGCATCAACAATTTCGAACGTAAATATCAACCTTCGTACTGCACAACTTCTTACAGAGTCTCAAGAACAAGCAAAAATAATGGCTCGTCAAGAAGAGGATATGCGTAGAAACATGGAAGAACTTAAACATACTCAGTTTGAAGCTGCTAAACAAAGTGAACAATTTATCAGTTTTACAAACTCAGTAAACCATACAATGATTCGTGCAGAATATAGTGTTGATGGTTATTTACTTTATGCTAACTCAAAATTCTTAAATAAATTAGGATATACTAACTCTTCAGAAATAGAAGGTAAACATATTTCAATGTTTATTTCAGATAAAGATCGCGCATGGTTTAACGAATTGTGGCAAAATTTAGCATCTGGAGGTAAACATTTTGAAGGTGATATGAAACATGTTACCAAAACAGGAACAGATGTTTGGACTATGGCTACATACGTTAGTGTTCGAGATCATGAACGCAAACCTATAAAAATTCTATTTCTTGGTATTGATATCACAGATAGCAAAAAACAAAGTCTAGATTATAAAGGACAAATTGATGCTCTTAACCGTTCTACCATGAAAGCAGAATATGGCCCAGATGGTAGAGTGTTAGAAATGAACCATAAATTGGTAGAAATTCTTCAATTTACACCTGAAGAATTAACAAAACGAACCATTTTTAATTTCTTAACTTCTTCTGATTTAGATGAATTTAAGATTATTTGGAAAAATATTATAAATGGAGTTCCTTTTGAAGGTAGACACAAATGGTTTACAAAAACAGGAGAAGAACGTTGGTTTCAAGGAACATATACTGTTGTTCATGATATGTATGGTGAACCTGCTAAAATTGTATTTATCGGTAATGATATCACAGAACAGATTCACATGGAAGATAAGAGCCGTGAACAAACCGAAATTCTTAGAGAACAAGAACAAAAACTTCAACAAAGTAAAGTTGAACTTAGTAAAAAACTAAAAGAAACACGTGAAGAGATGAAACTTCAATTCCGTGAAGTTGAAATCGTTAAAATTCTTAGTGATAAAACTCTAGAAGGTATGCTTGATGCTGTTGTTGTAATAAATCAAGACAACAAAATTCAATTGTTTAACAGAGCAGCAGAAGAGTTGTGGGGCGTTCAACGTGATGAAATTTTAGGTAAAGATATTTCTTCTTTATTACCAACAGATTCTGTTAGTGAAAATGAAAATTATCTTGGTAATTTCTTTAAAGCAAATGATACAACTTTGATTTCTACACGTACTGAAGTATTTATACTTGATAAATTTGAAAAACGTACAAATGTGCTTGTAACACTTTCTGAAGCTTCTATTGGCGAAAGATATACTTTAACAGCATTTATTCAAAAGATTGAAGTTGAATTATTTTAGTTGAATACAATTTTTAGTTATGATACAAAAAAGCTGTCTAATTTTAGATAGCTTTTTTATTAAAGATAAATTATAATTCATTATCTCTAAATATCAAAAAATCTTCAATATTATCACGATTTATGACTTTAAAATCAGCATTAGGATATGCTGTTGAAAAAGAATTTGGTAAAGATGCTTTTCGTTTTGAATTCCATTTAATTTCAACAGCTGTAATATCATTTCCTGTAACTTCAATATAGTCAATTTCTTGACGTGTAGTTGTTCTCCAAAAATAAGATGCTATGTTATTGGTTTTATAGGCGTTGGTTTTTATACATTCAGAAATTACAAAATTTTCGAACAAATGTCCAGCGTCTTGACGATTTTCTATTAACGAATAATCTCCAATAATTGCATTACGGATACCATTATCATAAAAATAGATTTTTTGTTTACTTTTTAATTCATTTCGCAAGTTTCTACTATACGATCCTAATCTAAAGATTATGTATGCTTGTTCTAAAAGAGAAATATATTTATCAACAGTTTTGACATCAATTCCACATAATTGAGACAATTCATTAAGTGATACCTCAGATCCGATTTGATACGCCAATGCTTTTAAAAGTTTTTCAATTTTATCAGCACGTCGAATGTTTTCAATTTCAAAAATATCTTTATATAAGTAACTATTTGAAAGTTGAGTAAGTAATGTTTGTTCGTCGCCAGGATTCATAACAATATCAGGATAATATCCAAAAACTAATCGATGAGGTAACATTCTTTTTTCTTCAATAAGATTGGTATTGTTTACCATTTCAGCAAAAGAAAAAGGAAACATCTTGTATTCAAATTTTCGTCCTGTGAGAGGCTCATTAATCTTGTTAGCTAATACAAACGAACTACTTCCAGTTGCAACAAGTTGAATATCTGGTATGTTGTCTGTAATTAGTTTTAATTTTAGACCAATATCAGAAATTCGTTGCGCTTCATCAATAATAATAGTTTTGTTTTGTCCAAAAATTGCTTTAAGTCTTGTTGATGAAGAATTTTCAAAAATTGTTCTTACATCATCTTCGTCGCCATTTAGCCACATAACGTTTTGTGTGTTAGAAAATAACTGTTTAAGAAGAGTTGTTTTTCCAACTTGACGAGCTCCAAATATTATAATGGCTTTACCTTTGTTTAAACGTTCTTTTATTATGTTTTGTAATGTTCTAATAACCATATTATTCCTTATAATAAGTTAATTTTATGGATTATATTCCGTAAATTTTATTGATTTTATGGATTATATTCCACAAATTTAGTTAAATTTATGGAATAGACAAAGAGATTTTAGTAGAAAATAGTAATTTAGTAGAAAATTATTCCCGAAACAGCCATACCCGAAACGTCTGTTTCGAACTCAATATTTATTACGTAATTTGATGATTGGTAACGTATTATTATAAATAGTCAAAAATGGCTGTTTATATTTTATGAAATAAAACTGCAAATTTTTAACGAAAGTGTTATTCTAAATATCTAAAAATGTATCTTTGCTATGTTAACGAAACTCATTTTTTTTAACATAGCTCAAAACCTTTGTTAAAAAAATCGCAAAATTTTAACAAAGGTATTGTCTCTATTAGATAAAAATGTATCTTTGCTATGTTAATGAAACTCAATTTTTTTAACATAGCCCAAAACCTCTGTTAAAAAATACGCAAAATTTTAACAAAGATTCCTATAAACATTGTTATTATGAACAATACTTACGAAATACCATTTTTGCCTCTTAATTATGATTTTGAGTCAAAAAACATATTGAGACAAGTTAACCTTGCAAATAGAAAACTTGCTGAATTAAAAGGAATTGCAAGAACTATTCCTAATGAAAATATATTAATTAGTACACTTACATTGCAAGAGGCTAAGGATAGTTCAGCTGTTGAAAACATTGTTACTACTCATGATGAACTTTATAAAGCAGATCTTAATTTTCATAGTGCTATAATAAATGCTTCAACAAAAGAAGTGCTCAATTATCGAGAAGCTTTGAATATAGGATTCAAGATTGTTAAAGAACGAAAAATTTTAACAAACAATATAATTAAGCAAATACAACAAAAACTTGAAGGTAATAAGGCAGGTTTCAGAAAAGTTCCAGGAACTGCATTAAAACGTACTGATGGCTCTATTGTATATACACCGCCTCAAGATGGTGTTATGATTGAAAAATTAATGGCTAATCTTGAAACTTTTATAAATGACCAGTCAATATGTGATATAGATCCTCTTATTAAAGTTGCAATAATTCATCATCAATTTGAAAGTATTCATCCATTTTATGATGGAAATGGTAGAACTGGACGAATTATTAATGTTTTATATCTTGTGGCTACAGATTTGTTAGAATTGCCAATCTTATATTTGAGTAGATATATAACTCATAATAAGTCTGAATATTACAAATTAATTCAAGATATTAGGTGTAACAATGGAAATAATTTTAAGGAATGGGAAAAATGGATACTTTTTATATTAAAAGGTATTGAAGAAACTGCAGAAGAGACAATAAAATTAGTTCAAGGAATTTCAGAACTTATGGCAAGATATAAGAATGTTTTACGACCATTGTTTGGAAAGCAATACAAGCATGAACTTCTTAATAATTTGTTTTTTCACCCATACACGAAAATAGAGTTTATTGAACGAGATCTTCAAACAAGCAGACAAACAGCTTCAAAATATTTAGATTCTATTGTTAATGAAGGCTTATTGACAAAAGTTAAAGTTAAAAACACCAATTATTATATGAATAATGCTTTGATTGATTTATTTATAAATAGAGCAGATTTAGTCAAAAACGATAATATTGAGGTTATCGAGTCAAAATAATGTTAACGAAACTCATTTTTTTTAACATAGCTCAAAACCTTTGTTAAAAAAATCGCAAAATTTTAACAAAGAGTATTGGTTCTTTCAAAAATATTGATACTCATAATAATTTAATATTCTATTCAATTTTGTCTCAAAATTGAGACTTCTTCTTTATTTAGTCGTAAAGATTTTTTTAGAAAATAATTAAAAATCGTATTATAATAAAAATAATTTTCGTAAATTTATTATTTTAAATGTATTCTAATGTCTTACATATATAGTATTCTTTTTTATAAAAAATAACGATAAGAGAAAATACTATTGAATATGATATGTAAAAATAAAATATATGAATATATCTAACTTTTTTTATAATAATTATATTATTAATAATCATCCAATTATGGATTATCCTTGTAGAATTAGAAATAAATATTTATCAGGTTTAGGTTCTGTATTATTTATTGTTTCTGAAGGTAATTCTCTGATGAATTTATTATTTACTCGTTGGAGTTATTCTATTAATAAAGAAAATAATCAAAAATATTTTGTAGATAATATTAAAGCTATTAAAAAAGTATTTACTATTTGTTTTTATAGATTTAAATTTTTTTATATTGTAGATCAATTTATATTTGATTGTTTTTATCTT
>JAKSUC010000065.1 GCA_024413595.1 Bacteroidales bacterium | reverse complement strand
TTCCTGAGGTATGAGCTTTTAAAATATTGAAAAACAATCTAAAAAATCCATCGCCATGTGTTAATGATATATAATCATTTTCGTTGCGACTTAATAGTGAATTTGCAAAATTATCGTATTCATCAATAATTAAATAGACTTTTTGATTTGCTAATTTTGTTTGCGTTAATACATAGTCTAATGCATCATCACATTTATTTATATTTTTAAATTCTTTATAAATATCTTCAGAAAAGTATTCTTTATATTGAATTAGAAAATCGGCTAATGTATTTTTTATTCTTGAATTAAACGACTCATAAACCTTTTCTATATTATTATCAACTTTAGAAAAATCGAATTTCATAACAAGATATGAATTTCGTTTGGGTGTGAGTTGAGTATATACTTTTTTATCTTTGAAATAAAAATCAAATTTATCTTTATATTTAACATTGTAATAAGCATCTAAAGTAGCAAGAAATAATGTTTTACCAAATCTACGTGGACGTAGAAAGGTAAAAAATCTATCAGATTTTTCTACCATAGGGATATAACCAGTCTTATCAACATAATAGTTGTTTTCTGTTATTATCAAGTCAAAATCTGTTGTACCGTATGGAATACTTTTTATTGCCATGTTTTTATTCAATTAAAAATGTTTGTATATTAACAATACGCTACTCTATTTATTATATTGATAATGCAAATATAATTAATAAGTTGAAATTTTACAATTTAAGAAAAATCAATCTTATAAATTATCTTCTTGATATAATAAATCATCGTATGGATAGCGCTCAGTATGTATACGACGAGCTTCTATGTAAACTTTTTCTTTTAGAGTTTCAAAATTTTCTTTCTTTTTAGCAGAAATAAAAATACATTCGGCTGTGGAAGAATATTTCATGCGAACATAATCAATCATTTCTGAAATAGTATAGTTTTCAATAGTTCGTTCTGTTAAATCATCATCATCTTTTTTGATAAATTTATAGTTGTCAATTTTGTTAAAAATCAAAAATTTAGATTTCGGTTCTTTGCAAATTTCGTTAAGAGTTTCGTTAACAGTTTCTAATTGTTCTTCAAAGTTAGGATGTGAAATATCACTTACAATTAATAAAATATCTGCTTCTCTAACTTCGTCTAACGTACTTTTAAAAGACTCTAAAAGATTTTTGGGTAATTTTCTAATAAAACCAACCGTATCACCTAAAAGGAAAGGAAGATTTTTAACAACCACTTTTCTAACTGTAGTGTCGAGAGTAGCAAAAAGTTTGTTTTCAGCAAGAACTTCACTTTTAGACCACAAATTCATTAAAGTAGATTTTCCAACATTAGTGTATCCAACAAGAGCTACGCGAACAAGTTTACCTCGATTTTTACGTTGAACATTTTTTTGATTGTCAATTTTTTGAAGTTCATCTTTTAAACGAGTAATTCTATCTCGTACAATTCGTCGGTCAGTTTCTATTTCTTTTTCACCAGGACCACGCATTCCTATACCACCCTTTTGACGTTCAAGGTGTGTCCACATTCCTGCTAAACGTGGTAATAAATATTGATATTGAGCTAATTCAACTTGTGTTTTAGAATGAGCAGTTTGTGCATGTTTTGCAAAAATGTCTAATATTAAATTAGAACGGTCAATAATTTTGCATTTTAACATTTGTGATATATTTTTGTATTGAGCAGGTGATAATTCATCGTCAAATATAGCACAATCAATTTCGTTAGCTTCAACATAATCAGCAATTTCTTGCATTTTGCCTTCGCCAAGATATATTCTAGGATTGGGATATTCTGCATGCTGAGTAAAACGTTTTTCACAAATAACGTCTGCTGTTTTTGCAAGAAATTCTAATTCATCTAAATATTCATTTAGTTTTTGTTCTGAAACTTTTTGTGTAATTATTCCAATAATAATTGCTCGTTCTTTTGGTTTTTCTGTTATATAAGGTTTTGCCATGATTATTCTTTATTGATAATTTTGTTATTTATGGTATCGTTATTAAAATATTCTACTGCTTTTAAAACGTCGTTATCTAATTCGTTTTTTATAGAATACGATTTATTTATATCGCCTGCTATTGCATAAATATAAGTTCTGATTTTATTATTTATTTTGTTTTGGTATATTTCAGCATCGTTTTTATCAATTTTAACTCCGTATTCTTGTACGTATTTAATAAAATTATCGTAGTAATTTTTTTGATTAAATATTTTTTCAATAATTTGTTCAGTTGAAATAGTATCATTGTAAAACTGATTATATTTCTCTGCTGAATATTTTGCAATAATATTATTTTTTTCAAGATTATAAATAATTCCAGAAAGATTATCTGGATTTTCAGGAACAAAAATATCTGGAATAATTCCCCCTCCACCGTATACAATTTTACCATTTGGTGTAGTAAATTTTAAGCTATCAGGAAAAGAAATTGCGTTAGCGCTATCTAATTCTCCGTTAGCAATTCTATTTTTTATGTCGTTTTTATATTCTTCGTATGGTTTTTGAATACAGCGTCCAGTAGGTGTATAATATCTTGCTGTAGTTAAACGTATAACAGAACCATCTGATAATTCAATTGGTTCTTGTACAAGACCTTTCCCAAATGAACGTCTACCAATAACAATTCCTTTATCATTATCTTGAAATGCACCACTTAACATTTCAGAAGCAGAAGCTGTGTAACTATCAATTAAAATTGCTGTGTTGATATCTAAATATTTTCCTTCGCCATTTGCTTTATATTCTTTAGAAATTCCATCACGATTTTTTGTATATGTTATTAATGAATTTTCTGGTAAAAATTCGTTAGCAATACTTGTTGAAGTTTTAACATATCCTCCACCATTACCTCTTAGGTCGATAATTAAATTATTCATTCCTAATAATTTTAAAGAATCTACTTTACTAATTAGTTCATCATATGTGTTAGATGCAAATGAAGAAATGTTTATATATCCTATAGTAGAATCAATCATATATCCCGAATTGACACTAAAAATAGGAATGTCTTTTTTTACTAATTCAAAATGAATAATAGAATCAATACCAAATCTTTTTACTCCAATTTTGATTAAAGTATCATTTTCAAATTTTAAATTTTCAGATATTGTATCTTTAACTCCTTTAAAACCTGCGCAAATGTTATCATTAATGTTAATAATTTTATCACCAGGAATAATTCCAATATTATCAGCAGGACTATCTTGACTAACATTTAAAATAATAGCAGTATCTTTAAATACACTATATTCAAAACCAAAACCGCGAAAATGTCCAGCTAAATGTTGCTCTGACTCTTCTCTTTTGTTAATTGGAATGTATGTTGTATGAGGATCAAGATATTTTAAAAGTTGTGGAATTATATTTTCGGTTATATTATCAATTGAAACTTCATCAACATATTTTTTATCAATTATGTTAACAACAGATTGAAGTTTACTAACTTGACCGTTAAAAAATGAGAACGTTAAATCAGATCCATCAGGTCTAAAGGCATATCTTCCGATAAACAATCCTGCAACAAAAATAAAAAATACAATAAATGGTGTATATTTGTTATAATTCATGATTTATAGGCAAGTTGTTAATATCGATAAATACTGTTTCAATTCCAGCACGAGCTAAAAGTTGAAGTCCATCTTCTAATCGATATTTTTCACTATAAACTACTCTTTTTATTCCACTTTGAATAATAAGTTTAGCACATTCTAAGCATGGTGATGCTGTAACATAAAGTGTTGCGTTTAAACTATTGTTACTACTTTTGGCTACTTTAGTTATTGCATTAGCTTCTGCATGAAGTACATAAGGTTTTGTTGTTCCATCGTCTAGTTCGCAAACATTTTCAAAACCTGATGGTGTTCCATTATATCCATCAGATATTATCATTTTGTCTTTTACTATTAATGCGCCAACTTGACGACGTGTACAATATGAATTTTCTGCCCAAATTCTTGCCATTCTTAAATATCTGCAATCAAGGGCAAATTGTTTTTCTGGTGAATCCATTTTAATTTATTGGATTTATTATAATTTCTGTTCTACGGTTTTTCTTTTTGTTTGCTTCGTTATCGTTAGTTGTTATTGGATTATACATTCCTCGTCCAGAAGCTGTATAAGCTGTACCTGGCAATGAACTATTTTGTGCAAAACATGTAATTACAGATGATGCGCGACGTGCGCTTAATTCTAATAGTGTTTTTGCTTGTCCGTTATTGTCAGAATTTCCTATTACTGTAACTCTGCAATTTTCGTTTAATGTGAAAATTGCTGATATTTTTTTCATTAAAGCTATTCCTTTTACTGATAATTCTGCTGTTGATGTTTTATACAAAAAGTCATTATTAACTGTTATTAAAATACTTCCTCCTTTTATTTCTGAATAAGCATCACTTTGATTTGTTCCTTCTAGTGCTTTTTTGGTTGACAGCAATAAATTTTGAAGTCCTTTTAATTGTGAGTCTGATACATTTCTTACACTATCTTCGATATTGGCTTGAAGATTAAGTATATTCATTAAACTATCTACAGTTCTGCTTTTTGCTGCTAGTTTATCTCTTTCTTCTTTATAATCATTAATTGTGTTAACCAAATTTTGATTTAATGTAGCTTTATCGCTATTTAATTGTTTATTAGATTTTGTTAAACTATCTACCATTAAATCTTTGCTAAAGTTAGCATTTTTCATGGTGTTTGACGTTTGATTAAAACCTTCAACTGTTTTATTAAATACGCGATTTAATGAGTCTAGTGATTTTTTCCCTTTTGCAACTGCTTCTTGATATTTCTTTTTGGAAACACAACTTTCTGTTCCTATGGTAAATAATCCAATAGTTGTTAGTGCTAATATTAATGCTTTTATTTTCATTGTCATTTTTTTTATGTAATTTTCAAAATTATAAAATTTGATTAATAAATAATATCAATTATAAATTTTTAACAAAATAAATCTATTTAGCTTTTTTTAAAGTGATTATTATGTATTAATTTTGAAACATTGATTAATTAAGCAAAATTATGAATAAGCGAAGTTTATTTTTATTATTAGCAACTTTGTTGTTATCATTAAATTCTTTTTCTCAACAAATAGTTGAAGGAATGATTAAAGATTTTAAAACTGGTGAAGTTTTACCTTTTGTAAATATTGCTATTGTCGGACAACCAATTGGAACAATTAGTGATGTTAATGGAGAATTTAAATTGACAATTCCAAGTAATTTAACAAATAATGATTTAGCTATTTCGTCTGTTGGTTATACTCCTAAAACTTATAAAATTTCTGATATTTATAATCAACGCATCGAAGTTATGCTTGAATCTGTTGTTTTAAAAATTGATGAAGTTGTTGTTACTGACAAAAGCGAAGCTGGAAGAAAAATGTTGAAAAATGTTGTTTCTAATTTAAATTCTAATTTTATTTCTCAACCTTTTTCGTATATTGGTGTTTATCAAAGTTCTGTTTCTACAGGTACTACAAAAAAAACTTCTACTTTTAAGTTTACTGCTTATGATAGTAAAGGATATAATAAGGAAGCTTTTAATAATCCATTTGCTAGTTTAAATTTTAAATTCACAGGTGTTGAACGTAATTTTAAGGTTGATAATTATGAAAGTGGTGTAGTTAATTTTGATTTAATAAATAGTTTTGACGTTTTACGTTATTATTTTAATTTTATGAATCCTGATTACTTTTCTGATTTTGACTTTAGAATTAAATCCGAAACAGAAATTAATGGTGAAGCGGTTTCAATTATTGAATTTAATTGTGAAAATCCATCACTCTTAACTTGTGGTGCACTTTATCCTCAAAAATATAATGGAACAATTACAGTTAATAAATCAAATTTTGATGTTTTGTCTTGCGAATACACAATGTTGTTAAATAATTTTAGTATGCTCGCACAATCTTTGATGGTTGATGAGCAAAATTCTGCAGAAATTTCTGCTAAAATTGTTTATGAAAAAACTTTAGGTAAAACTTCTATGAAGAATATCGACTCGCAAATTAAAATTAAAAATAAATCTGGTGTTGAAACTATTTATTCTGATAATATCAATGTGGAATATGCAAATTTTAAAGTTCCCACAAAGGTAGATGGAAAGGTTTTTTATTCACGTTAATATATAGGAATTATTCTTCATTATTATTTATTCAATTTTGATATTTTGTAGCTATTTTTTTTATGTTTTTGCTTTAATGTAGTTTTACTTGATAACAAAATTGAAAATAATATTAATTAATTTTTTTTATAGATGTTTATATTTAAAATTTTAATCTTCTAAAGAGACAATATTTAATATATTCTAAAACTATTTGTTGTTTTTTATCTGTAAATTTGCAGAAATCAAATATTAATCTGATGGCAAAAAGAGTAAAATCATTTTTAGAAAAATTAACTATCCGTCATGAATATAGTAAAAGAACGGGTTTATATAATTTTATTGGTAAAACTTTATTAAAATTATTGGTAATTTTATCAATAATTTTAGTTTGTTTCTTGATATTAAATCACTTTTTAAATCTTGGACAATTAATAGATGATTATATCAGTAGTCATGACATGTTTGGAGTTTTGGGATTATTTTATGTTTCAGAGTCAATTTTAGGTTGGATACCACCTGATTTATTTATTATGTGGTCTGAACAATTTAATAATCCATTGTTGTGGTTAACTATTTTAGGAACTATTTCTTATTTTGGTGGAATTAATGCTTATTTTTTAGGTAAATTAGCGTTGAAATATCCACGTTTAAAACAATGGCTTGAAAAGAAAAACGAAATATTTTTTGTTAGAATTCGTAAATGGGGAGGTATTGTTATAATTTTAGCTGCATTATTTCCTTTGCCATTTGCAACAACTTCTACTGCTGCTGGAATGGTAAAATATCCTTTTAAATCGTTTTTACTTTATGGTTTAACAAGATATTTAAGATTTTATATCTATGGCGTAGGTATTTTCTTTGCTATGGATAAGTGGTTGTAGTTATAGTGATTTTGATAAATTAAGGAATTAAGGAATAAAGGAATTTTTAAAAAAAAATTCCTTTTTTTATATTTCTTTAATTTCATCAATAGATAAACCTGTTATTTCTGAAATTTCTTCGATAGGATATCCTTTTGATTTCATTTTTTTAGCATTTTTTATTTTTTCTTCTTCTCTTCCTTTTTCCATACCTTTTTTAATTCCTTCTTTTCGTCCTTCTTCACGTCCTTCTTCTCTTTCTACTTGTAATGCTGAACGTTCTGTTATTTGGTTTAATCGTTCTTTTTCGTAAGAAGCTAGTTCTTCATCTGTGTATGCAGATCGTTGTAATATGGATAATGCTTGTGAAATTTCTTTATTTTTAATCATATCTTGATCTACAACTTTGGTAGCTTCGTTTATTTGTGTGAAAAATTGTAGCCAAAGATCTTTTAATAGTTTTTCGCCGTGTGTAACTGGTTTATATTTTTTTAAATCAACAAACGACATTACAATTGCATCTTTTGTATCTTCAGGATGTTGTTTGTTTGTTATATAATATGTTTGAATATATTCTTCAAAGTCTTGAAAGTCTGGTATTCTGTTAACATCAACCAAACTTAATGCATAAACATTGTGCAATTGATTAAATTGTTCTGCGGTTTCGAGTTGTGATGAATATAATTTTGTTACATTATATAAAGTTCTGTAAAAATATGCTGAATTCCAGTAAGTTTGCATTTCTACTATGAAATATCTTTCAAAATTATCTTTGCATTTAACATCTACAATTGAGTATTTTTTTCCTGGATTTTCTGGAATTTGTTCTGGTGATAGATATTCTATTGATTGTATTATATGATTTTTAGGTAATGGCAATAGCGAATTTAAAAGACTTATAACAAGATTTTTATGCTCGCCAAAGACTTTTTTGAATGTTAAATCTACTTTAGGATCTAAATATTTGCTCATAATTTTGTTCTTGATTTTTTGCAAATATATTAATTATTTTAATGATATACAATAAAAAACGGTTGTTGAAAAATTTACAACAACCGTTTTTTATATATTCTATTTTAGAATTTATAATTCTTAATGTGCTTCTAACCAATTTTTACCAAAATTGCCTTCAACTTTTAGTTTTATTGATAGATTAACAGCATTTTCCATTGATGAGGTTACTATTTGTTCTACTTTTTCTTTTTCTTCTGGAAACACATCAAATACTAATTCATCATGTACTTGAATTATTAATTTTGATTTTAGTTTTTCTTCTTTAAATTTATTGAAAACGTCAATCATTGCTATTTTTATAATTTCAGATGCTGTTCCTTGAATTGGTGTGTTTACTGCATTTCGTTCTGCTTGTGTACGTACGTTTGGATTTCTTGAATTTATATCAGGTAAATATCTACGTCGTTGAAACATGGTTGTTACATATCCTTTGTTGCGTGCTTCTGCTATT
Organism: Bacteroidales bacterium; assembly: GCA_024413595.1. Lineage (GTDB taxonomy): Bacteria > Bacteroidota > Bacteroidia > Bacteroidales > UBA3824 > UBA3824. The sequence continues at coordinate 9,345 of JAKSUC010000065.1, read as the reverse complement.
GAATTGTCGATATATTTTTTTATATCTGGATATTTAATAAAATAATTATCAATTATTTGTTTTGCTTCAGTTCGTGACAATCCTGTATTGTTTGATAATCCAAATGCTGAAATTCCGTATATTATTCCAAAGTTTGCAGATTTTGCATTACTTCTTTGTTCTCGAGTTATTTCTTCTGGTTTTACTCCAAATATTAAAGAAGCTGTTGCACGGTGAATATCTTGATCTGCTTTGAATGCTGAAATCATATTTTCATCATTGCTTAAATGCGCCATTACTCTAAGCTCTACTTGAGAATAATCTGCAGAATATATTAAATTTTCTTTTGATGATGCTATAAATGCTTCTCTAATTTTTCGTCCTTCTTCTGTGCGAATAGGAATATTTTGAATATTTGGATTTGTACTACTTAATCGTCCTGTGGCTGTTATTGTTTGATTAAAATTTGTATGAATTCTTCCTGTTTTTGAATTTATTAATAATGGAAGTGCTTCGGTATATGTTGATACAAGTTTTTTTAATCCTCGGTAATCTAGTATTGCTTCAATAATTTTGTGTTTATCTTTTAGTTTTATTAATTCTTCTTCTCCTGTAGCATATTGACCTGTTTTTGTTTTTTTAGGTGCTGAGTCTATTTTTAATTCATCAAATAGTATTGTGCCTAATTGTTTTGATGAGGCTATATTAAATTTTTTATTTGCATAACCATATATTTCTTCCTCTTTTTTAGATATTTCTTTATTTAATTCTTGGGTATATGATTTTAAAAATTCTGTGTCTATACATACTCCTGTATATTCCATGTCGGCTAAAACATGAATTAATGGCATTTCTATTTCTAAAGCAGGTTTTAAGATGTTGTTTTTTTCTAGTTCGGAATATAAGGCTTGTTTTAGTTGATATGTTACATCGGCGTCTTCTCCTGCATATTCTTTTATTTTAGAAATATCAACTTGACTCATATTTATTTGAGTTTTGCCTTTTTCTCCAATTAATTCTTCTATATGAACAGGTGTATATTTTAAATAAACTTCTGATAAATAATCCATATTATGGCGTTGTTCTGGTTGTAGCATATAATGTGCTACCATTGTGTCAAATAGATTTCCTTCTACTTCAACTCCATAATTTTTAAGTACATGAATATCAAATTTTATATTTTGACCAATTTTTAAACTATTTGGATTTTCAAAAGCTGGTTTTAATATGTTTATTATTTGAAAAGTTCTTTCTTGATTATTTATGTCAAATGGTATATAAATAGCTTTGTGAATTTCCCACGAAAACGACATTCCTACCAATTTGGCTTCATGTATTGTTAAACTATTGGTTTCTGTATCAAAACAAAATTCTTTTAATTTTTGTAGATTGTTTGATAATTCGGTAATTTCTTCGTCTGTGGTTAATACTTTATATTCGTGATTTACTGTTTTTATATTTTCAAATTTTATAGGTTCGTTTGGTGTTGTAATCACTCCATCAAAAAATAATGTTCCTTGTTCAAATGCTGGCATTTGTTTTTTAGGTTCTGAATTATTTGATGTTTTTCCTAATATTCTATCTGCAAGATTTTTAAATTCTAATTCTGTGAATATATCTCTTAATATTGTTTCTTGTGTATCTTTTTTCTTAAAATCTTCTTCAATAAAATCTACTGGAGCGTCAATTACTATAGTTACAAGTTGTTTTGCCAAGGCAACTATATCTTTACATGCAATAAAATTCTCTTTTTGTTTGCCTTTCAGTTGATTAATGTTTTCGTAAATTCCTTCAATAGATTTATATTGTGATATAAGTTTATATGCAGTTTTTTCTCCAACTCCATTAACACCTTTAACATTATCAGACGCATCGCCCCATAATGCTAATATTTCTATAAATTGAAGTGCTGAGTCTAATCCTGATTGTTTTATAAATTCTTTTTCGTTGATTATTTCAACTTCTGAATTAGATTTTTTTGGTTTGTATACCCAAATATGATCAGATAAAAGTTGATTATAATCTTTATCAGGAGTAACCATATAAACGTCAAACCCTTGTTTTTCTGCTTTTTTTGCAAGTGTTCCAATAGCATCATCTGCTTCGTAGTTGTCAACAGTAATTTGTTTAATACCAAAAGCATCAAGAATTTTTTTTATCCACGGAATAGCTGTTTTTATTCCTTCTGGTGTTGGTGGACGTTGAGCTTTGTATTCTGGTGATAGAGTGTTTCTAAATGTTAAATTTGGCGGATCAAATACAACTGCTATATGAGTTGGATTTTCTTTTTTAAGTATTTCTGCCAAACTATTTACAAATCCTAAAATAGCAGAAGTGTTTTCTCCTTTGCTATTCATCATTGGATTGTTTATAAATGAATAATACGCACGATAAATCATTGCGTATGCGTCGATAAGAAACAGTCTATTCATTACATTCTTGAATTAAATTGTTTAGTCGTTCATATTCCACTCTGCAAACGAGTCGCTTGTTTCGTATAGTTTTAAATTTAGTAAATCAACGCCTTCTGGTAGTCTGCTTTTTATTTTTTCTGCAAACATTATCAACATATTTTCGCATGTTGGTTGATTTTTAAACTTTACTACATTGCTAAACAATACGTCTGATGTATCTATTTTAGCTTTGGTACGTTCGTTTAGCATTACTGAATGGTCGTATTTATTTATTATTTCTTCGTTTACTATTTCTTTTAATAGTCCAAAATCCATTACCATTCCATATTTAGGACTATTTTCATCTTCATCTGGGTAACCTATTACTGTTACAAATAATTTGTAACTATGTCCATGAAGTTTACAACATTTTCCGTCGTAATTATATAAAGCGTGTGCTGACTCAAAACCGAATTGTTTTGTTAGTCTAATCTTCTTTTTTTCCATCTTTGTAATCAAATTTAAATGTTGACATAATAGACTCTACTTGCCACATTAATAATTTTTTGTCTTTTTTTCCGCCGTAAACATAGCCAAATACTGTATATAATCGTCCACTAATTGTGTCTACTAGTGAATGACTTACAAATGGTCCTCCCATAAAGTCGCCTTCGGTTTCCCATAATCCGCGTAGTTCTGATACATAATTTTTATCGCGCATATATGTTTTTTGAAATGGTGGATAATATTTTGATATTGTCATATAACTTCCATCGGCTGGTCCTGGTACGTTTAACATCAATGTACTATCTATAACTGATAATAATTTTTGATCTATAAATGATTTTGCACCATCATATTGACAATCAAATATTAATATTCCTTGACTACTTATCGAAGTTTCTTTGCTCATCCATACAAAATGTTCTTTATCAACATCTACTATAAATCCTTTTGGAACATTAATTTTAAATTTATGATTTTTTTGTAGTTCACTTTCGGCTACTGCATCGTGATATTTATTAAAATATGATGTTAAATATCTTGCTTTTTCTGCTACTATTAATGTATCATAAATAAATTTTTCTGATTTTAGCCACGCATCATAAAAGGCACTATCATTTTTGGCTTTGATAGTAATAAATATTTGTGGTCTTGCATGTTTGTCTCTTTCTAAACTAAATGTTGATTTTTCGTTTTTTGGATTTATATCTGCATAAATTACGTTACGTGCTTTTTTGAGGATATCAGAATATGCTGATGGTTTTATGTGAATTACATTAAATGTTTGTTCGTTTTGTGGTAATATTATTACTGGTTGTGTCAACCAGTTAAATACTGTATCTCCTACAAATCCATTGTATGAGTCATCGTTCATTACTAACAAAACATCGCCTGTTTTACCATAACATTCGGGCATAAATTTTTCTGTTACGCCGTTTGTTCCATCACCACATGCAGATAGTATTATCAATCCGCAACCTAACAAGATTTCTGATATTTTTCTCATAGATTTATTTTTTTTTGTATTTAGTTAATACTAATTACATTAATTAAACACATGTCTTATGAAATCGTTTCCAATTGCTAGTATCATAATCAAAATCAAGAAAATCATACCTGCCATTTGTGCATATTCCATAAATTTATCGCTTGGTTTTTTGCCAACTATTATTTCGTATAGCAAAAACATTACATGTCCTCCATCAAGTCCTGGTATTGGAATTATATTGATTACTGCTAACATTATTGAAAATAAAGCTGTTAAATTCCAAAATGAATACCAATCCCATGTTCCTGGAAATATTTTTGCCATTGATATAAAACTACCAACACTTTTGTATGCTTTTGTATTGGGATTAAATATCAATTTCCATTGTTTGCAATATTCATTAATTTTGTCTATTCCTTTGCTTATACCAGCTGGAAATGACTCGAAAAATCCATATTCTATATGTTTATATTCTAGAAAATCTGCATAACTATATGTGTAAACTCCCATTTTCCCATTTTCTGGAATATTGAATGATATTAATGTTGTATCTTTGTTTTCTCCACGTAAAATTGTAAATATCGAAGTTTTGCCTTTATTTTCTTCTAATTTATCTTTTACTTCATCATAAAATTTACATTCGCTACTGTCTATTGCTACAATTAAGTCGCCAACTTCAAAACCTGCTAATTTTGCTTCGCTTTCTTCTGCAAAATCTCCTATTTGAAATGGAAAACGGGGTAATATACACGGTGTTTCCATATTTAAAAGTTTTGCTATTAAACTATCTGACAATGTAAAAGTTTTATGTTCCCCATTTCGGTCTACTGTTATAGTTTTTGGGTCGTTAAGTAATAGATTTACAAAAACTTTACTAAAATCTTCTATTTTAGTTTCGTTTACTTCTAAAATTTTATCTCCGTTTTCAAGACCAATTTCTTTTCCTAAACTATCCACTTGAATACCGTAAACACAGTTTTCAACTGGTAAATAATCACTTCCCCAATGAAAAGCCATCATAGCGTATATCATCATTGCCAATATCACATTGACAGCAACGCCTGCAATCATTATAATTAAACGTTGCCAAGCTGGTTTGCTACGAAATTCCCATGGTTGTGGATCGTTTTTCATTTGTTCCACATCCATACTTTCGTCTATCATTCCGGCTATTTTTACATAACCTCCTAATGGTAGCCAACCTATTCCATATTCTGTTTCTCCTTTTTTAAATTTAAAAATACTAAACCATGGATCAAAAAATAAGTAGAATTTTTCGACTTTGGTTTTAAATATTTTTGCAAAAATAAAATGTCCGAATTCGTGACAAATAACTAACAAGCTCAAACTCATTAATAATTGTCCTATTCTTACTGCAATTTCCATTTTCTAATTATTATTTATTAATGTGTAAATTCATAAAAAACTTACAAAAGTAATAAACCTTATTATTTTTCCAACTAAATTGATAAAATCATTTATTTATTTATGTTGCAATTATACAACTTATTTTTAAATTATACAACTAAATATTCAATTATTTATTTTTAATTTATTTTGATAACTCTTAGAACTATTTTCTATATTTGTCGAAAATTTTTATTATGGTAAGGTTGAATAGAAGGTTTGTCTATCAGTTTAATATTGAAGATTTTGGTAATGTCACAATTAAAGAATACAAAAATGCCAAATCTGTTAAATTTATAGTTCATCCTAATGCTTCTATCACTATTACTATTCCTAGATTTTTAAATCATAATGTTTTAAGTAATATCATAAAAAATAATATTCTAAAACTTTATGAAATGAGAGAACGCGCTTTGAAACGTTTGAATTCTAATGTTAATAATTCTAATTATAATATTGTTAAAAATCCAATTATTAAATTAGATACTGACATTATTAAACTTGAATTTCAAGCTATTGATGAGGAAAAAATTGAATATAATATTATTAATAATCGAATAATTGTTTATTATTTCAATAAATTTCCTTTGGCAAGTGAAAATGTACAAAAGATTGTCGTAACTGCAATTAAATCTATTTTACCCAAACTCGCAAAAAAATATATACCTAATCGTGTTTATGAGCTTGCAAATCAAAACCGTATTACTATAAAAAACGTAAAAATAAATAGCGCGCGAACTCGATGGGGGAGTTGTACTAGTAATGGTACAATCAATATTTCTTGTTTTGTTATGTGTTTACCAATACATTTGATAGATTTTATTATTCTTCATGAATTATGTCATAGAGAATTTTTTAATCATGGTGAACAATTTCATAATAAATTAAATAAACTTTGCGGCGGTAAAGAAAAAGACCTTAATCGCGAACTAAAAAATTTTAAATTCAACTAAGAAAGAATTTTAACTATAAATAAAAATGGAAAAAGCGGTAAGTATAATGGTGACTGGTAGAGTGCAAAATGTTGGATACCGTCACTATGCTAGATTAGCAGCCAATGATTACCATATTACTGGCAAAATGCAAAACAACCCTGATGGGTCGGTTTATATCGAAGCACAAGGTAAAGAAACTGATTTAGAAGATTTTATTAATTATTGTCGCCGTGGTCCATCATGGGCTAGGGTAGATACTATCGAAATTAATTCTATTGATATTAATGAAAATTACAAAGATTTTAATTAATTTGTAAATCATTTGTTTATAATATTGTCGGGAGTTATACGTTCTTATTTAAAAAATAATTTTTATGAAAAATATTTTTATTTCTTTAGTTTTTATTTTTGCATTTAATTATGCTTATTCTCAATATGATGATGTTGTTGAATTTGGCGAAACTCCTGACGAAGATATTATGGACTTTTTAGGATTTAGCTTAGTTCCTTCGGCTAATCTTCTTGAGTCGTTTGTGGAAGTTCATATTAATCCTGATGGTAGTTTAAAATATCGTCAGTTAACAATGGACGGTTTTGTTAATCGTGCTAGTGGTAGAGAACGTAGTGATGCTAATCCTAAAAGTCATAATTTTTTTAATGAATTTGGTATCAAAGATCCTAGCATTGTTGGTGATTTATGGAAACTGCGTTACAAAAAAGATCCTTTGCGTAGAATTTATGAAGACAATTCTTGGTCGAGATATCAAGTTCAATCTGATACTAATTATATTGAAAGTTTTTCTTATAATACTAAAAAAGAAAAAGATAACGAAGATAATATTAATTCAAATTCTCACAATATAGATGAAGATAATCCTGACGAAGGTTTTATTGACGGTGGTACTATTCAAGAACTTGTTGCTACTTCTCGCGATGGTTGGGCTGGTAATCAATTTAAACCAACTGATGCTCAAATGCAAATTCTAAAAAAATATGGTATTCATTCTTTAGGTGATTTCTGTTATGGTATGTTTGCTTTTATGTTGTTGAGAGATATGGAAAATGGTGAATGGGTTATTAAATATAAAGATGCTGGTGCTGTTGGAGACGATGCTCAAGTTAACCCAAATGAATAATTGTTATTTATATTTTATAGAAATAATATAGTATTTTTTAGTAAAAATTTTGTGATGTTATAAAAATTTATTGAAAAATTATATCTATTTGAAGGTGAATTGTGAGTCCACAGGACAACAAATAATTGTTGAAAAGGTCAATAATATGCTCACAGAAGAGGTTTTTGTAAATTATTTGTTCTCTTGTGGACACATTTTAGAGCAAAATCTAATTGAAATTAAAAAAAATGTGTCCACAGAACAGTAAAAACTATATAAAAAACATTTTTGTGGACTCACAAGGCAATAAAAAGTAAATTTAATATCAATTGTGGACATATTTTAGGGCAAAAAAAAAATTTAAAATGGTTCTGTGAGCTCACAACGAAGCAAAAAGTTTTCTGATAATATGATTTTATTATAAACTTACGAGTTTAAAATAGCAATAATTTCTATCTTTGTAACACAAACAAAGCATAATAAATCATGTTATTTTTCGACAAATATCCAACAACATATTTAGAAAAAGAGTTATTGCTAGATGCAATACCAAGACAAGAAATATCAGTTTTGATTTTTGATTACAAAAAAAATGTAGACACAAATAATCTCACATTTACAGGAAAATATGTAGATAATAACCAAAAATATTATAAAGTATATTTTCAAAAAATAAAAAAAGATTACATATACTATGTTTTAAGCAAAAAAGAAATAATAGCTCCCGAAGATTGTTCAGAATTATTTTCAGCACCAAGCAATGAAGTAAAATATTTTGAAACCAATCTGTATAAAATTGAACTTAATAACTTTAACACATCTAACACTACCAATATGCGAAGTATGTTTGCTGGTTGGGGATATTTAGAAATTCTTAAAATTGATAATTTAGATACAGCTAAAGTTACAGACATGAGTTTTATGTTTAATAACTGCTGTGCGTTACAAACTATTGGATTAAATTTTTTTGATACAAAAAATGTAAAAGACATGAGTTATATGTTTTGTGGTTGTAAAAGTTTGAGTTCATTAGATTTATATAATTTTGACACTAGAAATGTAACTAATATGAAATGTATGTTTTTTGGAGCAGAAACCTTACAACAAATAGAAATTGATAAAGATACATTCACAATCAAAGAAGATAATACAATTTTTGAAAATACAAATAACTTAAAAGGAAATTATGGACCAAATAATAAACTCACTTATCAAAGAAAAGAAACAATATTAAATAAAAAATTATTACGTAATGTAATATCACAAAATGTCACATCAATAATATTTGATTATATAGGAAATGTAGAAACTAAAAATCTTAAATTAATAAGGCAATTTATTGATACAGAACAAAAATTCATTAAAGTTTATCAAAATAAAACTGATTATTATGTATTGAGCAAATATCCTATTTATGCACCTGAAGATTGTTCATCAATGTTTAATGAATTGAGTAAACTATCAGAAATTCAGTTTAATAATTTTAATACTGAAAAGGTGACTAATATGAATAGTATGTTTAGTAATTGTAGATATTTAACATCACTAGATTTAAGTAGTTTTAATACAGAATATGTGACTAATATGAGTTGTATGTTTTATGATTGTTCATACTTAACCTCACTAGATTTAAGAAGTTTTAATACAGGAAATGTGACTGATATGAGGTGTATGTTTTATTATTGTTCATCTTTAACCTCACTAGATTTAAGTAATTTTAATACAGGAAATGTGACTGATATGAGTTATATATTTGTTTATTGTTCATCATTAATATCACTAGATTTAAGTAGTTTTAATACAGGAAGTGTGACTGATATGAGGAGTATGTTTGATTATTGTTCATCTTTAACCTCACTAGATTTAAGTAATTTTAATACAGGAAATGTGACTGATATGAGGTGTATGTTTTCTCATTGTTCATTCTTAACATCACTAGATTTAAGAAGTTTTAATACAGGAAATGTGACTGATATGAGTTATATGTTTGATTATTGTTCATCATTAATATCACTAGATTTAAG
>JAKSUC010000064.1 GCA_024413595.1 Bacteroidales bacterium | reverse complement strand
CGACTTTCTTGTCATCCTGAGCGAAGTCGAAGGATCTTTTATTATCATTCTTCACCAAAAAGGGGACATTTTCATAGGTAAAACAACCATGAAAAATATCCCCTTTTTTATGTAAAAATATTTTATAATATTTTAAAATCCATCAGGACGTTTAAAAACAAATATCGAAGGAGCTTGACTACCATGAGTTAAACCTAATTCTTCACCATAAGGAGAAACAGTATCATAATTATTGTCCATACCAATAAAAATAGCATTATCAGTAATCAACAAAGCTTCCGCCATTCCATAATCAGCAGAATATATATGAATACGTCCATTATTAGAATATTTTACAAAAGAATAGCTTGTTTTTTCGTGAGTATCAACATCAATACGAACCACTAAACAATTAGCTCTGTCAAGATAATAAATATAACCATCAATATATTGCAAATCTGAAATATCACCACTTTCAGTAGGAGATACAACATCGTCAAAAGAAGTAGAAAATTCTTCTTTTCTAACATCATACGAAAATAAACGACGAGGATCACGTTCTTTAGCAAAATAAATAATACCATTATCATTGTCAACAGTCATACCCTCAAGTCCACAATTAGCAGCGCCCCATGTGCTAAGGTCAGAATCTATTTTTGTAAAATCTAAATCCATAGTATCAAATTCACCTTCTGTATTTTGAACATAAATGATATTAGGAATTTCACTAGAAACAAGAATTTTATTGTTGATAACATCAACCGCTTCTAAATCTAAATTGTCAGGATCGGCAAAATTACCTTTGGCAGCAACACTAATATAAAATTTACCACCAGCAACTGTATCAATATAATAAACATCAGTTGTCCATGCTTTGTCGGCTACACCAATTATTCTATCCTCATACATAGCAAAACTACTAATATCAAATTGTTTTTTTGATTGAGGACAATCATTTTCTGCCAACATATAAATACTATTAGCATGTAAAAGTTCTAGTTGAGGACAATTTTGTTTTTGACTATCTTTTAAATATTTACTTGAACCTTGAGAACGAATAGCAAGATTTTTAGCTAATTCATAAAATTCGCTAGCTTGTTTTTCATCAAGTTTTAACGAAGATTTATTTGCAAGATTATCAGGCCAAACATAAATATCGTTTGAATTTCGATCTATAAAAAAAGCAGAATTAATATTATTAATAGAATCTTTTGCAAAATAGGCATAACCACTAAAATTTTTACCTTCAGCCTCCGACATAGGTTTTAATTGAATATTAAAAATATTATCAATAAATTTACTATTGTCGTAAAATCCAATAATAATATTATTGTCGGTGATTTTATCGCCATAATTATTGTTATTAACAATATTATTCAATTTGAAATTTTCAATAGTATCTATTGAAAAAGCTTCACCATTATAACATTTAAAATCAACGTTGCTATCATTATTACAAGACATAATAAATAAAGAAGCGCAACTTAAAAAAGAGAATAAAATATTCTTTTTCATTTTCGTATTATTTTGTTTAATATTTTAAAGCAATATATTAATTTTGAAAATTATTTATCTATCAAAACGTATTCATAATGTGCAAATATAACAAACTTTTTGATTGCTATCTTCATATAGTTGAAGATAAAATCTTAAAACGAAAATTTTCTTATACAGAATTTAAAAACATAATAAACAAACACCAAACACAATTTGAATATACCCCAATAGGCAAATCAGTAAATCAATTATCCATAAACTCCTATACCATAGGAAGTGGCAAAACCAAAATATTATTATGGAGTCAAATGCACGGCAACGAACCAAGCTGTACACTTGCATTGCTTGACATTATGAATTATTTAGAATCAGAAGACGCAAAACCATTACTACAACAAGTTACCATAAAAATAATACCACTGTTAAATCCCGATGGCAACGAAATATTTTCACGACGAAATGCGTTAGGAATAGATTTAAACAGAGATGCTCAAGCTCTAGTTTCTCCAGAATCACAAATATTAAATAAAATAGCGCAAGAATTTAAGCCAGAATTTGCCTTTAATCTACACGACCAAGAACAATATTATACCACACTCCCCTGTCGCAAACAAACAATAATATCATTTTTATCACCAAAATCATCTGCCGAAGAAACAATTCCTCCTCAACGCGAAAAAGCAATGAAAGTAATTTCAGAAGCATATAGTTTTATAAATCAATATATACCAAATCAAATAGGAAAATATAATGATGATTTTACCCCCACAGCATTTGGCGAAAAACTCACAATGATGGGAATTTCTACCATTTTAGTAGAATGTGGTGCAAAAAAAGATGATATTAATAGGATTTTTCCGAGAAAAATTGTATGTTTGTCGATAATTAGAATGTTGCAGTCTATAGCCAATAAAGACTATACAAATGCAGATATCAATATTTATAAAAATATACCAAACAATATTCGAGATAATACATTTGATTTATTAATCAAGAATATAACAGTGGAACAAAACAATTATACATTTAAAGCCGACATTGGTATAAGACGATATAAAGGAACAAATATTGAAGATTTTGCAGATTATAGTAATATATTTAGAATAGAAGGATTTGGAGATTTAAGTCAATATGGGGGAATAAATATTTATGATGCCACCAATGATATAATAAAACAAAACAACACTATTAATATAGGTGAAATAGCAAATATAAATATTCAAACACCCCAAGGCAACAATATAACAATACAAGAATTATTAAAATAGGAAAAATCAACGTAAAAATATGGAAACAAACAATGCCCAACCTCAAAAAAAAGATTATAATCCATTTGCCGAACATCAAATAGATGAACAAACCCGACGAATGCTAATAGATAATTATTTTAAAATAAATCATGTAGAATTTCCATCATTAACCTCAGGACACGCATTATTAGCCTATGCTGGCACATTAATGGGGTTTATAATGATATTTTATCTTAAAAATGCAATACCTACCGTAATAGTAAGTTTAGCATGTTTTATATTTGCATTTTGGCACTATTATAAATTTATAATGCCATATTTAAATCAAAAAAAGATATTTGCACAGCGTCCCAAAGATGAACAAATGATATCATGGCTAATCAAAGATTTAAAAGAAAACGTAAAGCCAAAATCAATATCCACATTAGGATTAAATATGAGTGATGTACGCCCAGAAAATTTTATAATAATACCTGTTCCTATATTTTGGAATTTACCAGGAGTAGACCCAAATGCCATAAAACGTCAACAAACATCTGATGGAACATATATATACACAATTTGGAGAGTACAAATATTAGTATTAACAGGACATTTTATAAGTTTATATAAATGTAATTACAATTGGTTAAACAATACAGTATTTGGCGTAACCACAAATGAATTTTATTTTGCAGATATCACATCAATAAGAAATGATGTAAGAGAAATAGAATATAAATTTGCCGACAATAACGAACAACCTATAGGAGGCGGTAAAGTGTTTAATGTAGCCAATATTTCAGGCGAAAACATATCAGTAATAAGTGAAATACCATCACTAAATGGTCCAAAACAAGTGGCAGTAAATCTTGAATACGTAGTAACATTATTAAGAATGATATTACGCAACCGTAGATTTGGAATCACTCACGAAATGGAACCAGAAGAAATAGAAGAAAAGAAAGAAGAAGTTCGTCCCGGCGAAATGATAGATCCAATACAAAAAAACTTTGATATAGAACAAAAAGGAGCATTATATTCAAGCGAGAAACCAGGAACTGACAAAGATATGGAACAGATTTGGAAAAATGCCGTTAAATAGAATAGTATTTTCCTATAAACAACTTAAATTATGAAAAAAGTAACTGAAAATATTCTGTTAATTATAATCATTTTATTTCCTTTGGGAGCTAATAGTCAAAGTTTAAAAGAAATAGTATCTACTTCTGACTCGATAATTAGTGTATTTAATACTCAATTAGAAAAAACTCCATACGAAAAAATAGAACTTGTAAGTTTTGGCGATGATTTTTACATAGATTATCAAGAAAAAGACACATTCTTATTAGAAAATATGAAAGATTTTAAATTTGTAAAAATCAAAGAAACAAAAGATCATTCAATATATGAATATTATCAAGGAACAATATCAGATATAAAAAGAATCGAAAAAACAATATATTATTTTGACAAACATAATCTTTTAATGACAGATTATATATATATAATAAAAGGTGATGAATATGAAGATATGGGATATAATTATTCATTAGAAGAAAGACGTTTAGTATTTGACCACGACCAAAATTTATGGGGATATATCACTCGCGATGGCGAAGGCAATTCGTTGCAAAACAATGTAAATTTCCCATTTTCAGCCATAAATGTTCATACTATCATTTATGATAAAAATCAATACGAAACCATTGGAAAACGTTTAAACAATGGAGAAATAGATTTTTTGTATGAATAATTATTATTAAAATATTTGTTTAAAAAGTAATCTTAAAAATCTAGTGGATATAAAAAAAAGTTACCCTCAAATGAATGAGGATAACCTTTACAAATAACATAACTAAACTTATAAATTAAAATTAATAACAAACTAAACTAAAGAGTTTCTGCAAGTTTATTTCTAAACACTTCCACAGCTTTAATAATATTAGCCATTTGTTCGTCTGAAACAGTGATAACAGTATGGTCACCTTGAGTGGTTACTTGAACATCATCAATAATTTCAGTAACATCTTCACCTTTCACCTCTTCAATTTTAACATCGTTAAAAGCAATAGATAAATCTTTTAAACCAGCCACCATTTTAATATAGTTAGGATCATTATTAATAAACTTAATTAAAATGGCTAATAAATCATCCATAATAGTTTTTTGACTGGCAATGTGTTCTTTCATTCTCTTGTTATCCTTGTTTTTATAAACTTCACAAGCAAGATATAAACTTTCAGCCCACACCCCAGTAACCATTAAAGCACTAATGTTACTACGATCATTTTGACGAAGATAAGTATCCATATTAAAATAACTTTGAACACTTAAAATCAACAAGCTATCAAGATTATTATTATTAGTAGCAATACGTTTTAAACTTTGGAAATCGAAAAATTGACCAATTTTAAGATCTTCGCTTAGTTTACGAATAGTAACAAGATATTGAATAACATCACCAGTTTTGTTGTAAACATTAAGATAACCTAAATCAGCACAATAAACGCCAAGTCCAAATGCTTTTTTAAAACTAGTTTCAAAATTATCTGCTAAATCAGGATTAAAAAGATATTTATTGCTATAAGGCACATCCATATCTTGAATAATAGCAGAAACTTCAACAGGCGAAGGGAAACTTTGAATCATGTCACCAACATCACCAATAGAAACATCTTGATATTTTTTTATAAATTGTTCATCAAGTCCATATTGAGAATAGTCAATCTTATTGGCCTCTTCAGGATTGTATTCAATATTTGTATTGTCGCCATTGTTGTTATTATTAGTGGTTCCACCACATGACAACATTAATGAACTAATTGATGTTGCTAATACTAAAGTTAATATTTTTTTATATTTCATAATTACTAAGTTATAGTTTAAAAATCCTTTACGTTGAGTTACAAAGTTAAGCTATTTTTTTGAATATTAATAATTGTTTTCAGTATTTTTATTAAAATAAATAAAAAAAATAAATAGTTTTTTGTTATTAAAATTATTATTTGTAATTTGTGAAAAATTAATCTTCAATAAATAACATTATGAAACTAAATAATTTAATATTAGTATCAGCACTTTTAATTATTGGATGTAGTAATAACACCACCACAACAGCAGTTTTATCAGAAAAAACACCCACAGAGCAATGCAACGATAATGAAAAAGTTGAATATAAATCAACAATAGACATTATCAATACTCGTAGAAGCGTAAGAATGTATAAAACCACTCCAATAAGTAGAGACACATTAAATATAATAGCAGAATGTGGTATAAAAGCCCCCAGTGGAATGAATCTCCAACCATGGGAAGTAAGAATTTTAGACAATCAAGATATGATAAATCAAATGTCTGAAATTTATAAAGAAGATAATCAAATAGATACCACCCTATTTAGAAATATGTTTAGAAATGCAGTTGCAGTAATATTTTTAGGAGCACCCAAAAATACACATCTATTTGATAGTGGACTTTTGGCAGAAAATATGATGCTTGCAGCATGGAGTATGGGTATTGGGTCTTGTTGTCAAGGAGGTCCTATCAATTTATTAAAAACCAATCCAAAGTATAAATTCTTTATGGATAAACTTGATTTTCCCGAAGATTATGAATTAATAATGTGTATTGGTTTTGGTTATCCAGGAGACACCCCAAAACCAACACCTAGAAATGCTAATAAAATTAAATATATTGAATAATTGGAAGAAAAAAAAAGTAGTAAGTAGAAAGAAATATTTCTACTTACTACCTTTTAATTATAATTATTCAACAACAACATTTGCTTCCCAATTTCTATAAGAAATAGAGAATTAAGTTGTAAAGCATTTGCGTTTGTAGAAACAAACATTGAAGTTGCTAATAATGCAACTAATAATGATTTTTTTCATTTAAATTATTTGTATTTTATAAGTTTATAAATTGAATCATTATTTACGAATATTCGTTACTAGAGTAACAATATTTTGAAAATAAATTTAATTTTATTCTTTAATTATTATGGTTGAATATTTCAGAAACATCTAATTAATAATTATATTTGCGAAAAATATTACTAAATTCTAATTATAAAAAAAATGAAAAAAACATCAATTACATTATTTATTTTGGCTATTATTTTAAGCCTTTTTTCGTGTTCAGATTCTAGTAAAAACGAATTTGGATGGACACCCCCAGAAGATTCTATCATTAATACAATTAAAACATTGATTAATGAGCAATATCCTTATAAACTTTCAGATAAAGATACAATTTATAGTAAATCCAAAACACTAATCACCTATAATCAAAATTCAGATAGACGACAATATTTTGGTTGTTATCAAATATCAGATTCAGCTTGGTTAGCAATAATAAATCAATTTAATTCAAATTATTATTATTTATATGATGGAAGAAAAATAACGCCAATTTATAGTGAAGAAGCAAGTGAATATTGTAAAGAACTATCAGAAGATAGAGTTAAACTAGAATTTTATGATGATCATTTTACACTAACCAAATCAAAATCATTTCTTGGAACATTAAGTCTATATAGTAGTAATACAGGATTAAAGCGAGTAGAATCAGAAGATTATTGTACATTATTATTTAGAACCAATCCACCAAACACCGAATTGGCATTTAATGAAATACCAGATTCATGTTGCAAAAAAGAGGGTAAAACAATAACACTTACATCAAACAAATATGCACTAATGGCAGAAACTGAAGCCATAGGCGAATATCAGCCTTTAACAATAGGTTCAAATATGAGTGATGCAAGTGGTTATGAATTTTACACTAAATTTAAAGCTCCATTTAATTATACAAATGAACAATATCAAGAAAACGGGAAGTTAGTTATAAAACGAGGCTTGTTTTATAATTATGAAAAGAAAATCTCAGCATTTGTATTATTTATAGGAGATAATTTAGATAGTAAGATATCAGAAATTAAATTTGTTATAGAACCATTAGACTTTTCAGAAGTTGCCGTTGACTATACCAAACCAATCTGTACAATCCAAATAAATGAAACAGAAGGTGGAGAATTTCAATATATAATTGGTTTAAATAAATATAATGAAAATGAAGAATTAATAGAACATTATAATCCATCAGAAGAATTTGATATGCCAACTATTCATAATATTGTATATTATTATCGTCACGATGGCGAAATAGATACAATACCATATCATGCAATGGATTGTGAAATTTATGATTTTTTGGAAAAGCAACACAATTATTGGGAAGAAGGAATAGGACTTACTAATAGTGAATCAAGTTATTTAGTTCCTAAAAAATATGATGAAACGAAATATGATAATCAAGATCGTTTAGTATATTCAAAATATAAAGCAGATTATGGTTATGATACTTGGGAAAAGTGGGAAGTTAATTATAAATATATTGATGATTATTGTATTCAAACTGTTAAATTTTCAGGAAGATATATGGGCGAAGAAGGATTATATAATGATAATAAAACATATAAAGTTTATGAATATTATCTTCATACAACCAATACCTATATTCCAACTATGAAAGAAAATATCGAAAGTTCTATTTATCAAGAGATATATTCCCAAATGCCCAAAAATAATCTTAATGGATATTACCAAAATTTAGATGATTTAATGTTTGATTCAAACATTTGGAATGGAACAGCAATTGGTAGAGAAGGAGATATTTATTCATACATTTGTAATTATTGGATAGAAAAACTATCAGATGGAAGTTATATGGTTTTCTACAATAATTTTGAAGAAAATGAAGAAGGAGGATTCAAGTTGGATACACTTTATACATATAAATACAAAAATGGAGTATTAACTTCATCACAAGATTTCTTACCTAAAAAAACAGATATAGCATTTGAAAATAATATCGAAGATCCAAATACAATCACAGATATAAAATATAATTCAACTGAGTATAATAACCTTAAGGTAAGCTATCGAATATTTGATGAATTTCATATTTCAGAATTTTATTGGGACAAAACTCAAAATAAATTCAAAAATTTAAATAACTAATAATAAATAATAGTATAACAAAAACTCCCCATATATATTAAAATGTATGAGGAGTTTTTTTATATTAAAAGTATTCTCGATACTTCTTAACTAATCATCATTTTCATTTTCAGATTGGCCTTGACGAGTTTGTTTATCATCAAAAACATAACGAATCATGTCAGTTTCATTAATAAGGATGTTGAAATATTCAAATCTACTAATCAACAAAACTAAACTTTCTTTTTTAGCAATTAAAACATTAGCACCTTGATCTAAGTTTAAACCTTTAATAATAATAGTATTTTTATAGAAATAAGTATCATCACCAAAAGATTCATTAACACATAATTCACCTTTAAGAATAATAATAACATCCTCAGTAGAACCAGGAACAGCAGGCATAATTTCTTCGCCTTTAATAAGACGTTTTATTCTAACATGCTCAGCCATTTTTACTAAAAGATTTTCAGGAACATTGAAAAACATAGGATGTTTTTTCAAATTTTTAACCTTATCAATTAGCAAAGGTTGATTATTAGAAAGATCAGACAATAATTGTTGTTTTTTGCCTGACATATTAATTAAGTAGTCAGAACATTTAATTGGGTTTTCTTCATAAATAATTTTTGCAGCAGAAGAATATACCATTTCATCGGTATGATATAAACATAAGAATATTTCATCAGGCATTTCACTTTTTCGGATTTTGGTTAAAAGTTCGTCAAGATTAGGTCTAATCCACAAACTTAAATCTTTATAATCCATAACGCCCGAACTAGAACTTGCAGTAGTTTTTGATTTATGAAGTTTACCTAATAATTCCACAGCTTTAGAAACTGTCCAATTGTCAATACGATTATAATCACGTTTAATAATTTCTTTTAATCTATCACCAGAAGAAAATTTTTCTTGAGGGAAGAAATGACTAAGTTTTTTAATTTTTTGAATTGCCGACATATCATCAAACAAAGGAGATACTAATTGTTTAATGTCTTGTGAGAAGAAATTGTCGATAATTTCAAGAGCAAATATTGTGTTTTTACCAATAATGTTTTTCTGGATAAGAGCAATAATTCTAGGTTCATAAATAAAACTCAAAAGCAAGAACAATTGTTCAAGATTGTTTTGTCGTTCTAAATCTAAAGCTTGTATAAGTTTAAGAGTATTTTTTTCGTCTTCGAGGTCTTCAATCGACGACATAATCCAAACAATATTTTCGACAGTTTCGCTAATTTTTAGTTTTATTGAGTCTATATCTTCAACTTCAGTGGCTTGAAATTTACAGAAATACATTGCTCCAATAACTGCTTGCTGAACTTCACGGTTTGGATAGTTTATATTTTTGATAAGAAATGCACGTGCAGGAGATGATCCAAATTTACCATATAATTCAATAATACGTAAAAGAATTGTAGGTTGAAGACATCTTTCGAAATAATCATTTAACGAAGGCAAAACTTTATCACCAATATCAAGTAAAACGCTACCAGCAATATTATAATATTCAATAGATTCAAGCAACGAAATCAGTTTATCAATCATTCGTTGTGTGCGAAGTTTTCCTGCTAGAGTAATTGCCGCAGATTTCACATTTTTATCAGTGCTATCTAACAAACTTAAAATTATGTTTTCGTCTAATAAAGTCTCATCAGAAAACATATATTTAATCAATTTAATTTTGTCGGCAACATATTCAGAAGAAGCTAATTTATTAAATTCATCAGGATTAGGTTGAGAAATTTCAGAAAAATCTAAATATCCTTTTGCACGTTCTGATAATAAACGCATTTCTGGATTAGTAGATGTTTCATAAATTTTTTGACAAGGATTAGCAATTCTTCTACGCCAAGTAGGGTCAATGTTTCTAAGAACTGCTTTTTTTACAACTTCATCATCGCTTTCTAGTAATTTACTTGCATAATCTTCTAATGAACGAGGATTGGTTTCTGACAAAATAGTTACTGCTAAATTAGTAAGTTCTTTGCTAGATTTTTTAATATATTTTCTAATAACTTCAGCGCCATATTGATATTTAGAAGTGTCACGACGTTTTTCTTTACTAATATCAGCTAAAATTTGACGAATATTATCTTTGTAACTTAAATATAAATTTCGTGAAGAAATAACCCACGCCACCAAAACAGGAACAAAGAACCACATAAAATATTTAAAGTCGTAACTTCCACCAATTGTGATTATTTTGTTAACACCTAAAATAAACAAACCTGCAATTGCTGTAGAAAATTGTTGAACAACACCAACTTTTGTTTGAACAGCAAATTTTTCATTATCTGGCAAAGGTTGATACAAAATATTAAAAGCAGGATCATCAAGTCCACGTCGTAAAATACGTTCTTGAGATTTGTTTATGGTTATTAAAATCAAAAACATTAAACATTCTACACCTGGAGCAATACCAATAATAGCTGCAATAGTTACAACAACAACCATTGCTATAGGTAAAATTAATAGTCCAAGTTTTACTCCATATTTACTTAATAATCTACTAGAGAAATAAGAAATAACAAATTCTCCAATTTTTAAACCACCATATACTAAAGCTAAATATTGAGAAATATTTTCAGGCGCAATATGAATTTTAACAGTGGAAAGAAAAGAGAAGTCTGTTACATAAATAATTGTCATTGACAAAGTAGCACAAATAAATATGTATTTAAAGTAGTCTTTTTTTATAAGTTGGAGTAAACCAGTTCCATCGTTTTCTACCTTTTTTACAAACTTTTGTTTTTGTTCAGATGCTAATTTTTCTGGATATTTATTATAAAGCATAATCAAAAATACAATACCCAAAATAAAACCTATAACACTGATATATAATAAATAGTAAGGATGAGGCAAAATTTTGTTTAATAAAGGAATAGCTAAATAACCAAGCATTGCTGCTAAAACGCCACCCATACTAAACAAAGCAAAAATTCTTTTTACTTGAACAAGATTTAAAAATTTTAAAGAGAGTGCACCACATTCAATGCCAACCATAGATAAAAAAGGCCATGCCCAAATAAAAACAAAGAAACTTAACCATTTATCTGATAATTTACCTACTAAAATTGGTCCTGCTAATGTAATAATTGTCATAAAAAGCAATGTCGCCATAAATAATGTGCGACTGCCAATACGTTTTTGAAACCAAGAATAAATTGATGTAAAAATATATCCGCCTATTCCTGCTGCTATATATGCATAAGGTAATTGTTCACTACCAAAATTTGTAATGAAAACTGAGTTGGCTGGTGTAAAATAAAAAGCTCCTGCTAATCCTAAAAAAAACGAATGAAGAAACAACATCAAGAAGATGTTGATTTCTTGAGGTTTTAATTCAAAGTTCTTTATTAGGAAATGGTTTAATTTCTTCATATTAATAAATATCCTTTTTATGGATTATTTTCATAAAAATACAATATGTATACCGATTTTTTTGGGTAAATTTTCTATTTTAAATTATCAGTATAGTTTATCTTTCAAAATTAATAAAGTTTTATTCAAAATGCAATAGCTTTAAACTTTTTTTTTAAAAAATTATTGTATATATATTATAAAGGTGTTACAAAATGATTGAATAATAATTTTTTTTTGAATTGTTTATTTTGTAATTTTGTTATCAAGATTATTGCTACATGTAGTTAAACATAATTTATCATGAAAATATTTTGCATAGCTGCTAATTATCGCAAACATAATGAAGAACTTAATTTTGAAAATTCTTCAACTCCTATATTTTTTATTAAACCCGAAACTTCATTATTAAGAAACAATTCTGATTTTTATTATCCAGAATTTTCAAAACAAATTGAATACGAAACAGAGTTGGTAATCAAGATATGTAAAATGGGTAAATGTATAGATAAAAAATTTGCTCATCGATATTATGATGAAATTGGTATTGGATTGGACATAACAGCTAGAGATCTTCAAAACGAATATAGAAAAAAAGGTCTCCCTTGGTTTATGAGTAAAGGTTTTGATGCGTCAGCTCCAATTTCTGCAGAGTTTGTTAATAAAGATACATTTAGAGATTTACACAATATTAATTTTAATCTTAAGATTAATGGAAAAATTGTTCAATCTGGAAATACTTCAGATATGATTTTTGATTTTGATGATATTGTATCATACATTTCTCAATTTATTACTCTAAAAATGGGAGATTTAATTTTTACAGGAACTCCTGCTGGGATTGGTCCTTTAAATATTGGTGATTTTGTAGAAGCTGATATTGAAGGAAATAAAATGCTAGAAATGAGAGTAAAATAATATATAACCTTGTTAATTTTTATAAATTATTTATTAAATAAAAAAATGAAAAAATATTGTTTATTATTTTGTTTAATATTATTTGTGTTAACAAATGTTTCAGCACAAAAATATATAGATTTTAAAATACTATATACCAATGATAATCATGGATGGATAGATAGTTCACAAAATTATGGTGGTGCAGCAGATATGTATACACATTGGAAAAAAAACGATCATTATAAACCAAGAAAAGATAAATTTTTAGTTTTGTCGGGAGGTGATTTATACACAGGTCCTGCATTATCATCTTGGTTTCATGGAAATTCAACACTTGAAGTTTTAAATGCAATGAAATTTGATGCTGTTGCCGTAGGAAATCATGAATTTGACATCACTGTTGATTCGCTTCGTGCGCATTCTAAACGTATGAATTTCCCATTATTAGCTGCAAATATTATTGATATCAATACTGATACAATTCCTGATTATATAAAACCATACGCTTTTTTTAATGTTAACAAACTAAAAATTGCAATTATTGGTTTAGCATGTGAAAATACACCAAATCAAACTTTTCCTAAAAATGTAAAAGATTATAAGTTTATAGCATATCAAAAGGCTTTAAAAGAATATTTACCAGAAGTAAAACAACAAAATCCAGATATTATAATGGTTTTGGGACATATAGGACTAGAAGAAGCTGAAAAACTTGTTAAATTTGCTAATCAAAACGATATTCCTATTTTATTAAATGGACATTATCATGAAAATTATATTACTGTTAGAAATGGTGTATATTTAGTTCAAGCAGGATGTTATATGCAAGCATATACTTCTATTTCGGTGAGATACGATGTTGAAAAACATAAAACTATTGTTCTAGGTGCAACTGTACACGACAATACTCATACAAAACAGAATAAAAAAATAGCTAATATTGTTAATAAATGGAAAGCTCTTGCAAATGAACAATTATTAGAAAATGTTGGATATTGTACAGAAGAGATATCTATGAAAGATAAAAGATTTTGCAAATTGATTTGTAAATTTTTTACTTCAGAATATCCAGAATATACAATAGGTTTTAATAACATGGGCGGTATGCGTCAAGGTTTAAAACAAGGTGAAATCACTAAAATGGATATTTTAGGAGTAATGCCTTTTGATAATAAAATAGCATTTCTTGATGTTTATGGACGTGATGTTATTGACGCATCAAAACGTTTAGAATATTGTGGTTTTTATAAAGATGAAAACGGCGAATTCTTTTTAGATAATGGTGAAAAAATTAAAGAAGATTCTATTTATAAAGTTGTTACTACTGACTATTTGTTTCAAACAAACTACGCATTAAAAAAAGCTGTTTCTTCAAATTTAACAGAAACTCATTACACTATTCCTGTATTCAATTTTCTAAAGAAGAATGTTTCTAAAGAAAAATCTATTAATGTGTTTCTTAATGAAATAAAGAGATAGAAATATCAATAATTTAAATACGTCTATAAGACGATATTTTATAAAACCGGGTAAATTTATAAAAGTAAATATACCCGGCTTTTTATTATAAATTTATTAATCTTCTGACAATTGTTTACTCATTCTACGATAAGTAGAGAATACTTTGGCTCGAGATACAAAGCCTAAATATTTATTATTTTCGTCTAATACTGCAATATTAAATTTATCAGATGTTGAAAACTTAGTTGCTACTGAGTCCATACTTTCGTCAATTCTTACTGTATAATCGGGACGAAAACATAAATCTTTTACAAATACTTTGTCGTATTCTTCTGGATGAAACATTATTTTACGAATATCATCCATTTTAATAATACCAATAAAAGTATTATCGGTACGACTAACAACAGCAAAAACATTACGAGTGGTTTCTTCAACGGCTTTAACTAACACTCTTAATGTATCTTCAGGATAAACCACAGCAAAATTTTTCTCTAAAAGTTTATCTAGTTTCATCAAATTTAACACATTTTTATCGGTATGGTGTGTTAATAGTTCGTTTCTACGGGCAAGTTGATAAGTGTAAATAGAGTTAGTAATAAATTTTTTAGTAAAAATATACGACAAAATACTAACTAACATTAAAGGAACAAACAATTTGTAACCACCAGTAAGTTCGGCAATAAGGAAAACAGCTGTTAATGGAGCATGCAAAACACCAGCAATGGTTCCAGCCATACCAACAAGTGCAAAATTTTGAGGTTGTACATCATGAAAACCTAAATTTTCTAATACCAAAGCCAACAATAAACCAGTATTTGCACCAACAAATAATGATGGAGCAAATATACCACCTACACCTCCTGCTGCAAATGTTGTTGAAGTAGCTAACGGTTTTACTAATATTATTGCTCCTAATAATATTGCAATATTCCAATTATTGTTGTGCATTGAACTAAATAAACTATTTTTAAATAAAAAAGTACAATCACCATTTAAACAAGAAGATATAATTTCATAACCTTCACCATATAATGATGGAAATAAATAAATCATTGTTACTAATAGTAAACACCCCCATATTAATTTCCAAAATGTAGAATTTATGTACCTAAATTTTTGAGACAACCAAATATAACTACGAGTAAAATAAATAGAAGATAATGCACAAACTAATCCTAACAAAACAAAATATGGAACATCTCCACTGCTAAAAGCATCCATTTGACGAAAAAAGTATACTGGACTACTTCCCATCATCATATACGACAATAAAACACCTGTAACTGAAGATATAAGTAAAGGAACAAGTGAATTCATTGTTAAGTCAAGCATAAAAACTTCAAGAACAAAAACCACTCCCGTGATTGGAGCTTTAAATATTGCAGACAAAGCTGCTGCGGTTGCACATCCAAGCATTAAAAGTCGCTGTTTAAAATTTAGATGAAGAAAACGCCCTATGTTAGAACCAATTGCTGCTCCTGTAACAACTGTTGGACCTTCTAGTCCTGCACTTCCTCCAAATCCTACTGTTATTGCAGATGAAATAACAGATGAATACATATTATGACTTTTGATTACAGCTCCTTCTTTTGAAATAGAATATAATACACGAGGAATGCCTCCACTAATTTTTTGTTTTAATATTAACTTAATAAATATAACAGTGATGGCAATACCAACAAATGGATAAATAACAGAAATATTACTACAATAATTTTTTATTGGCAATGTGTCAAGAAAAGAACTAATAGCATGAGTAGTAGTCTTTAAAACAGCAGCTGTAATTGCAGCAATAGCACCCACAACTACACTTATAATAATCATATATTGAGTTGGTCCAATATGACGAATTCGCCATTCATAAAAACGACTCAAAGCCCTACGACGACGCCAAGAGCGTTTTTCTTTTTTATCAACATTCATTTTTTTGATACTATTTCTTTATTATTCCGATAATACAAAGAAATAATTATTAAACCAACAACATATTAACACAAAATTATTTTTATGAAAATTGATAATTTCATACTTATTACTAAATTTGTGGCGGAAAAAGTGAAACAACTCACTTAATCTAAATAAACATTAAAAAATAAAACACCAATGTTACAAGATCAACAAGTTTTCGATATAATCGAAAAAGAGTACGGTCGTCAGAAGAACGGCATTGAGCTTATAGCTTCAGAAAATTTTGTTAGTGCCCAAGTTATGCGTGCAATGGGCTCAGTATTAACTAACAAATATGCCGAAGGCTATCCTGGCCACCGTTATTATGGCGGTTGCACATACGTAGATCAAATGGAGTCGCTTGCTATTGAACGCTTAAAAAAACTTTATGACGCAGAATGGGTTAATGTACAACCTCACTCTGGTGCTCAGGCTAATATGGCTGTATTATTCACAGTTTTAAAACCTGGCGATACATTTATGGGTCTTGATCTTGATCACGGAGGACACCTTTCTCATGGTTCTTTAGTTAATATGTCTGGAATGTATTATAAACACGTTTCTTACAATATCAACAAAGAAACTGGTCTTATCGACTATGACCAAATGGAAAAAGTTGCTCTTCAAGAAAAACCAAAATTGATTATTGGAGGTGCTTCTGCATACTCAAGAGATTGGGATTATGAACGTATGCGTGCTATTGCCGACAAAGTGGGAGCTTTATTAATGATTGATATGGCTCACCCTGCTGGGTTAATTGCTGCTGGAATTCTTAAAAACCCTTTAAAATATGCTGATATTGTTACTTCTACAACACATAAAACACTACGTGGACCTCGCGGTGGAATTATTTTGTTAGGTAAAGATTTTGACAATCCATGGGGAAAAACAACTTCTAAAGGTGTTGTTCGTAAACTTTCATCTTTGTTAGATTCTGCTGTTTTCCCTGGTATCCAAGGTGGACCATTAGAACATGTTATTGCAGCAAAAGCTGTTGCTTTTGGTGAAGCATTAACTCCTGAATTTAAACAATATGCTACTCAAGTTCAGAAAAATGCTCGTGTTATGGCAAACGAATTGATGAACCGTGGATACAAGATTCTTTCTGACGGTACCGACAATCACTCTATGTTGGTTGACCTTCGTCAAAATTGTCCTGATATTTCTGGTAAAGATGTTCAACTTGCTCTTGAAAAAGCTGACATCACAGCCAATAAAAATATGGTTCCATGGGATACTCGTTCAGCATTCCAAACTTCAGGTGTTCGTTTAGGTACCGCTGCTGTTACAACTCGTGGTCTTAAAGAAGCTGAAATTCTTCAAGTTGTTGATTTTATTGATACTGTTATCAAAAACATTAACAACGAAGATGTTATTGCCAAAGTAAAAGGTAATGTTAACGAACTTATGGCTGGTTTTAATTTAGATAAATAATATATTTTTTATGATGTAAAAATAGCGCTGTACTTTAATTAGACAGCGCTATTTTATTTTTTATAATTCTCAAAAAAAAATCCCCGTATGTTTAATTACATACGGGGATTTTTTTTTGATGTAGTTTAGAATTAATCTTTAAATATCATTTCTACTCTACGATTTTTTGCCATGTTTTCTTCTGAATTGTTTGGAACTAATGGTTCAGTTTCGCCTTTGGTAAAACATTTTATGCGTGATGATTTTACACCTCGTTTCACTAACATTTGTTTAATGTTTTCGGCACGTTGTTTTCCTACTCGAATATTTACTTCTTCTGTTCCTGTACTATCTGTATGACCTATCAATTCTAGTTTTAAATTTGGATTTGATTTCATCAAATTAGCTATTGAGTCTAAGGCTTCTTTTGCTTGTTTATCTAAATTAGACTCGGTAAATCCACGACCAAACGAAATATTAGGAACTACCATTGCTGTGTCTGTTTTTACAACTTGTTCTTCAACCTTTTCTACTGGTTGTGGTTCTGGTTGTTTTGGTTGTTCTACAACTTGTTCTTCAACCTTTTCTACTGGTTGTGGTTCTGGTTGTTTTTCTTCAACTTGTTCTACTGGTTGAGTTTCCACAACTTGTTGTTCTGGTTGTTGTTCTTCAACTTGTTCCACTGGTTGAGTTTCCACAACTTGTTGTTCTGGTTGAGGTTCTTCAACTTTTTCTT
>JAKSUC010000063.1 GCA_024413595.1 Bacteroidales bacterium | reverse complement strand
TGCATCAAATATTTAAATACTGCATCGTATGTTGGATTAGCTATTTTTGCCATGACTTACTCATTTTTTGTTTTGCAAATTTAGCAATTATTTTAATGATATACAATACGTCTGTTTTTTTTAAAATATTTAATAATCGATATTTTTCGCTATATATTATCTTTATTATCGAACAATTTATTTAATAAAATAATAGCATAACATCTCTAAAAAATAATCTTTATTTCAAAAAAAAATATTAATTTTGCGCAAAATAGTTGCAATTTATTTTAGATATTTATGGAATATAATACAGGAAGAAAAAAGTTAGCATGTCCAGAATATGGACGTAATATTCAACTTTTAATAGACTATGCTCAAACAATTGAAAATCCTATAGAACAAGATCGTTTTGTACGTGAAATAATTACCATAATGGGAAATATGAATCCACATTTAAGAGATGTTCCTGATTTTAAACACAAATTATGGGATCATCTTGCTATTATGTCGGATTTTAAATTACCTAAAAACTCACCTTATCCTATGCCAGAACGAGATAATCTTTCAACAAAACCTATAAAAGTAGAATATAGTGGAGGTGAAATGATGTATCCTGAATATGGTAGAATTATTGAAAAACTTATTAAAAAAGCGATTACAATTGATGATCCTGATCGTCAAAATGAATTAAAGAAAACTATTTCGAACCATATTAAAAAAGCTAATTTATTATGGGGAAAAGATATAAGTGATGAAGCTATTTTTAAAATATTAAAAGATATTTCACAAGGGCAACTTGAAGTTCAAGAAGGTATAGGCAAACTAATAGATGGTCAAGACTTTATAAACAAAAACAAATCGCGAAATAATAACCGCAATAATAATAACCGCAACAATAACGGTAAAAACAATAATCAAAACAATCGCGGTAACAAAAACCAACGTCCAAACAATAGAAACAATAAACAATATTAATATGGCATCATACGAAATTGTCGGCGGAAAAAAACTTAATGGAATTGTTAATCCCCAAGGAGCTAAAAACGAAGCATTAGAGGTGATTTGTGCAACTCTATTAACCTCTGAATCTGTTGAGATTTGTAATATCCCTGAAATTTCGGATATATTAAACCTTATTGCATTATTACAAGAAATTGGCGTTGATATTAAACATCCTAGCAAAGGAAAATGGATTTTTAAGGCTGAAAATATAAATCTTGAATATCTAAAAAGTGAAGCTTTTTGTGTTAAAAGTGCAAAACTTCGTGGTGCTGTTATGATTATTGGTCCTCTTTTATCAAGATTTGGTTATGCTTATATGCCAAAACCTGGAGGAGACAAAATTGGCAGACGTCATTTAGATACTCATTTTATTGGACTTAAAAAATTAGGTGCTGAATTTCAATTTGATAATAATTCAAGTTCATATACAATTTTAGGAAATAACCTAAAAGGTACATATATTTTATTAGAAGAAGCCTCTGTAACAGGAACTGCTAATGTTGTTATGGCTGCTGTAATGGCAAAAGGCGAAACCACATTATTTAATGCTGCTTGCGAACCATATATTTGTCAACTATGTACAATGCTTAACAATATGGGGGCAAATATTACAGGTGTAGGTAGTAATTTACTACATATAAAAGGTGTAGACAAATTACATTCTACATCACACACGTGTTTACCTGACATGATAGAAATTGGCAGTTTTATTGGCTTGGCTGCAATGACTGGTTCTGAAATTACAATAAAAAATGTATGTCATCAGCATTTAGGTATAATTCCTTCTGCATTTAAAAAATTAGGAATCAAATTAGAAACAATTAACGACGATATTTATATCCCTGCTCAAGATCATTATCAAATTGAATCATATATTGACGGAAGTATTCTAACAATAGCAGACGCACCGTGGCCAGGATTAACTCCTGACTTATTGAGTGTTTTATTAGTAGTTGCAACTCAAGCTCGAGGAAGCGTTTTGATACATCAAAAAATGTTTGAATCGCGTTTGTTTTTTGTTGATAGCTTGATTGATATGGGAGCTCAAATTATATTGTGTGATCCTCATAGAGCAACAGTTATAGGCAACGACCATAAATTTTCGTTAAAACCAACAGTTATGGCTTCGCCTGATATTCGTGCTGGTGTTGCTTTATTAATAGCTGCATTATCTGCTAATGGTCGTAGCATTATTCATAACATTGAACAAATAGATAGAGGTTACGAAAATTTTGATCAGCGTTTAAGAGATTTAGGTGCTGATATAAAGAGAGTTTTGTGATAATAAAAAAATACTTTTTTTTATCAAAATATTAAAAAAAAGCATAAATTTGCAATTGAATATTTTAAATATTATATAAAATGGTTTTCTATACCGATTATTCTTTAGATCAATTAAACACTTTTAATATTAAAGCAAAAGCTGAAATATTTATAGAAATATCATCTATTTCTGATTTAGAAGGTTATATACGTAGAAAAAAATATTTTGAACGTCCACGTTTTATTTTAGGCAATGGTAGCAATGTTTTATTTACCTCAAATTTCGATGGAGTTGTTCTTAAAAATTGTCTTTCTGGTATTGAAGTTTTGGCAGAAAACGAAGATGAAATATCAATTAAAGTTGCTTCTGGTGAAAACTTTGACAACTTTGTTCAATATTGTGCCAAAAATAGATATTGCGGAATTGAAAACCTTTCTGGAATACCTGGAACTGTGGGTGCTTCTGCTGTACAAAATATTGGAGCTTATGGTCAAGAAGCATCGCAAATTATTGAATGTGTAGAATATTATAATTTTGAAACTTGTCAAATTGAAAATATTAAAGCTCAAGATTGTAAATTTGAATATCGTTCAAGTATTTTTAAAAATGAATTAAAAGACAAAGCTTTTATTATTTCTGTAACATATAAACTTAAACGCAAATTTGAAGCATGTGTATCGTATGGAAATCTTGCTGAATTATTAAAAGAATATCCAATACTTACACCTTTAATTATGCGTCGTACAATAATAGCTACACGTAACGAAAAAATTCCAGACTTTAAAGAATTTGGTAATGCAGGCAGCTTCTTTAAAAATCCTGAAATAACAAAAACTATTGCTGATAAACTTTTAACAAAAGAAAAAGATTTAAAAACATTCCCTATAAAAAATGGAAATGTAAAATTATCAGCAGGTCAATTAATTGATTTATGTGGATTTAAAGGAATTAAAGAAGGAAATGTTGGAATTGCTGAAAATCAAGCATTAGTTATTATAAATCTTGGAAATGCTACAGGTAAAGAAATTCTAACATTCTCAAAAAAAATAGCAAAATCTGTAAAAGAACGTTTTGGTGTGAAACTAGAACCAGAAGTTTGTATTATTTAAGTATAAATATTTCAACTAATTATAAAACGTCTAAATGACGACATTTATATAAACAAGTACATTTCAAGAACAAAATCATTCAGAAATGTACTTGATTATTTTAATTTATTAGCAAAACTCTTACAATTTATCATTTACTACACTTTACTCATTACTAAAAAAAATATCCATGTTTACATTTAAATTCACAAAAAAAGAAATAATATCATATTTGATGATATTATTAGGCACATTTATAGTTGCAGTAGCATTTATATTTTTTATTTCACCATACAAAATTGTTCCTGGAGGTGTATATGGTATTTCTATTATGATCCACCACTCAACCATTGGGCAATTTTCTCAATTTCCTGACGGTTTACCTATTGGTCTTATATCTTTAATAATTGATATTCCTTTAACTATAATAGGAATAAAAATATTAGGACCAAAATTTGGAATAAAAACAGTATTTGGTTTTACTTCTACTGCATTATTTACTAGTTTGTTAGAATATATTAGAGGTTATGAACCATTAGTTCAAAATCAACCTTTATTATCCTCAATTTTTGGAGGTGTTTTAGTAGGAATTGGTTGTGGACTATGTTTTAAAGCAAAAGCAACAACTGGAGGTTCCGACATAATAGCAATGATATTAGCCAAATATACACGAGCTCCATTAGGAATGTTGCAAATTTATGTAGACTCTGCAATAGTTTTGTTAAGTTTGATTGCTTTTCACGATTGGGCAATTCCTTTATATTCTTGGATTGTAATCTTTATTACAGGTAAAGTTATTGATGTTATATTACAAGGTTTAAATGTTGAAAAAGCATTAATAGTTATTTCTGAAAAACATGAAGAAATACGACAAAAAATAATTAAAGAAATGGATCGCGGAGGAACATATTTTAATGGACGCGGAATGTTTCATAATTCAGAAAAACAAATTATCTTTACCGTTTTATCAAGACGTGAAGCCGAAATTTTAAAAGATTTTATTCGAGAAACAGATCCAACTGCATTTATGGCTGTTCTTGAAGCTTCTGAAGTATTAGGTGAAGGTTTTAAAAACTTAAAAGAAGACAATTAAAATACAATTATTATGGACGTAAAAATAGAAGAAAGTTGGAAAAATGTATTAGCTGACGAATTTGAAAAACCATATTTTAGTCAACTAATATCATTCGTAAAATCAGAATATTCATCAACAGTGGTATATCCTGAAGGAAAAAACATATTTAACGCTTTTAATTTATGTCCATTTGATAAAATAAAAGTGGTGATAATAGGGCAAGACCCATATCATGAACCAGGTCAAGCTCATGGTTTATGTTTTTCGGTTAAAGATGGTGTTCAATTTCCTCCATCACTTCAAAATATTTTTAAAGAAATAAATTCTGATTTAAATATACCAATTCCAAATAGTGGAAATCTTGAACGATGGGCAAAACAAGGTGTTTTTTTACTAAACTCTATTTTAACAGTTAGAGCTCACGAAGCAGCTTCGCATAGTGGAAAAGGTTGGGAAACTTTTACTGATAGCGTTATTCGAGAAATTTCAAATAGATTATCTGGAGTTGTTTTTTTATTATGGGGAAGTTACGCACAAAAAAAAGGCAATGTTATAGACATAAACAAACATAAAGTTTTAAAAACTGTTCATCCTTCTCCATTAAGTGTTTATCGCGGTTTTTATGGTTGTAAACATTTTAGTCAAGCAAATGAATATCTTGTTAGTCAAGGAAAAACACCTATTAATTGGTAAAAACAATGGCAGAAATACCAGATAGTTATATCACAATTGCAAAAACAGGCGAAGCAATATTTAAAGAAAAAGGAAGTAAATTCCTTTCGTTTGCAATTCACATTGACTCAGAAGACGAAGCAGATCAAATAAGACGTGAATTCAAAAAAAAATATTACGATGCCACACATGTAGTTTACGCTTTTAGATTAGGAACTCAAGGCGAAAAATATAGAGCTGCTGACGATGGTGAACCTTCAGGCTCTTCTGGAATTCCTGTTTACAATGCTATCCGTTCTAAAAACATAACCAATATTATAGTTTTGGTAGTTAGATATTTTGGAGGAACAAAACTTGGTATTCCTGGACTAATAGACGCATACTCACAAGCTGCAACATTAGCAATTGAACAAGCTGAAACAAAAGAAGTTCTTGTTACAGAAATTATTATGGTAAAAACAACATACGCAAATATGAATTTTGTAATGCGTATTGTTAAAGAAAACGATTTACAAATTGTAGAAATGGGTGGCTCAACATATTGCGAAATAAAAATTGCAGTTCGAAAAAATCTTAAACAAAATATAGAACAATCACTTAATCAAAATGGTAAAATAACTCAATAAAATAATAATAAAACCTTTAAGATAAACGTTTTACTCTAAATATCAATTAATCAAAAAATATCACATTGAAATACTTAAAATACATATTATTATTGTTGTTGGTTGTATTATTAAAAAATACAAACGCTCAAAATTTAGGAACAACAAGAGGTGTAGTTTATTCAAAACAAGAAAAATGTGCATTAGGACAACAAGCACCTAATTTAATTCTTCTTGATCAAAATCAAAACGAAATTTCATTAAATTCTTTTCAAGGAAAATATCTTTTAATTCAATTTTGGGCATCATGGTGCAAACCATGTAGAATAGACAATGGATTATTAAAAAATATATACATAGATTATAAAACTAAAAAATTTGTAGAAGGAGAAGGTTTTGAAATTCTCAGCATTTCACTTGATAACAATGATAACCAATGGCGAAAAGCAATAAAAGATGATAACATTTCTCAATGGTATCAAGTTAGTGAATTAATGGGAGTTAATAGCGACGCTGTAAAAACATATAATGTAAATGCAATTCCTGCAAATTTTTTAATTGATGGTAACAGAAAAATAATTGCAAAACAATTTAAAATATCTGAATTACCTGAAATATTAGACGATTTATTATACAATCAATATGAAAATTAACGAATTTATCTCTACAATAGAAACAATATTTCCACCTGCATATCAAGAAAGTTATGATAATGCAGGAATTCAAATTTATTCAGGAAATGATGAAATAGAAGGTTGTTTAGTTACACTAGATGTAACAGAAAATGTGGTAGAAGAAGCATATCAAAAAAAATGTAATTTAATATTAAGTCATCATCCATTAATATTTGGACATGGTTTAATGCGAATTGCTGAACAAAATTATACACAACGAATAGTTTCTCTTTGCATAAAAAAAGGAATTTCGGTTTATTCAGCACATACCAATGCCGATGCAGTTATGAATGGAACTCTGCTTGTTATGTGTCAAAAACTTAATATCAATAATTACAAACTATTAAAACCATCAGAACAAAAACCTGAAATTTTTGGTAGTGGCGCAATAGGAATATTAGAAAAACCAATTTCATCACAAGAATTTCTTTATCAAATAAAGCAATCATTTAAATGTCCATTTATTCGCCATACACAAATAATATCAGATACTGTAACAAAAATAGCTTTATGTCCAGGAAGTGGAAGTTTCCTTTTAAATGATGCTATTAAACAAAAAGCTGACGTATTTATTTCAGGAGATTTTACATATCACAAGTTTTTTGATGCCGATAAAAAGATTTTATTAGTAGATATCGGACATTTTGAGAGTGAAATTGGTATAAAACAAATTTTTAATGATATAGTTCAAAAAAAATTTGTTAATTTTGTGGTTCAAATATCTGAAGAAAACACGAATCCAATAAAATATTTATAAAAAAATATGACAACAGATAAAGACAAAAACAATGCAGGTGTTGCTGAAGTAACAGTAGAAGAAAAATTAGTAGCACTGTATTCATTACAGACAATAGACTCTAAAACAGACTCTATTCGTCGTCTTTGTGGTGAATTACCACTTGAAGTTCAAGATCTTGAAGATGAACTTGTAGGTTTAGAAACTCGTATTTCTAAAATTAAAGATGAAATTACAAGATTAGAAAGCGATGTTGCTAGAAAGAAAAACGATATTATCAATGCTCAACAATTGATAAAAAAATATGAAGCTCAACAGATGCAGGTTCGCAATAATAGAGAATATGATTCTATTGCTAAAGAAGTAGAATTTCAACATCTCGACATAAACCTATCTGAAAAGAAAATTAAAGAATTCGAAAATCAGTTGGTAACTAAGAAAAATAATCTTACTGAGTCAATCAATCGTCACGATGATCGTCAAAAAGATTTGGAACGCAAAAAAGCAGAACTTGATTCTATAATTGAAGATACAAAAAAAGATGAAGAAGCTCTTCAAGCTGATAGAAAGCAATATGAAGATAAAATTGAAGAACGTCTTTTAAACGCTTATAATCGTATTAGAGGTGGAGCTAAAAACGGTCTTGCTGTTGTCCCCGTAAGAAGAGATGCTTGTGGCGGTTGTTTCAATAAGATTCCTCCTCAAAGACAATTAGACGTAGCTTCTCGCAAAAAAATTATTGTTTGCGAATATTGCGGTCGTATTTTTATTGACGACGAACTTGCTCAACAAGTTGCGGATTCTATAAAATAATATTTTTTTGAAATATAATGGAAAAAATTACAATTCTCAAATTTTGAGAATTGTAATTTTTTTTTGTGTTCATATAAACATTTTATTTAATTTGCGTTTAATATTAAAAAACAACTTAATTATGTTTATTATGATACAAAACTTAGATATTGAAAATGAATATTATGAACCTGGTGAAATAAATAATTTTAACTTGGATTTAATTGCTACAAAAAGCAATTGTAATTTTGATATTTCAAATGTAGATTTCACTGAAGAAGAATTATTAATGGATCTTGATGAATTTGTTATTGATGGTTTTGATCATGATTTATCTACAATTTCTAAAATATTTGAAGAATAAAATAGTCAATAAACATTAAACAAATATAAAATGAAAAATAAAGTATTTTTATTAGCATTATTATTAACAATTTCATTTTGTTGGATTGCTTGCGAAGAAGATTCTCCTGATACTGTTCATTCAACATCTGAACTTATTGGCAAATGGACATGGGTAACAGAAGAAGGTAGTGATAAAGATGCTACTTATGATGTTATTATTAGTTTAGACTCTTCTGATAATAACACTATTAAAATTTCCAATTTTCAAAATCAAGGAGAAACTATTTCTGCAAAAATTTCTGGCTCTTCTTTTACTTTTGAAGGTGTTCTAAATGGATATTTAGAAGTTACTAATGGACAAGGTACTATTATTAATAATTGGCAAAATATAAAACTCTCGTACATGGTTTCTGACGGAAACAATCCTGAAAAAATAGTAGCTACACTTTCTCGCGGGAATGATATTGCTAAAAAGAAATAATCATTATTAGTTTGTAGCATATAGTATGTTAATATTCAATTAAATTCTTAATTATTAAAAATATTATACATCCTATATGCTACTTACTATATTTCCATTTCGACTAAATACAAGATGCAAAATAATTTTAAAATTTTCACCTTCCCATTAATATTTACTATTATAGTAATATTAGTATTTTTACTCGATCACATTGGAAATTTTAATTTATATCATTTAGGTATTTATCCTCGAAAATTTGATGGACTTTCGGGAATATTATTTTCTCCTTTTATACATGGCGATGTAAATCATCTATTATCAAATTTAACTGCATTACCTTTTTTATTGATTATTTTATCAATAACATATCGTAAAAATTATTTTTCAATATTTATAGTTTTA
The DNA here is from genome assembly GCA_024413595.1 of Bacteroidales bacterium. GTDB lineage: Bacteria > Bacteroidota > Bacteroidia > Bacteroidales > UBA3824 > UBA3824. The sequence continues at coordinate 10,796 of JAKSUC010000063.1, read as the reverse complement.
TTTTTTTTAACGGGATTAATAACGTGGATAATTGCTCGAAATAGTTATCATATAGGTTCTAGTGGTATTATATACGCTTTAGCATCTTTCATTTTTTTTGGAGGAATTGTGTCTAATAAAAAGGGAGCGGTTGCTTTATCTTTATTAATTATTATATTATATGGTGGAATGATTTGGGGTATTTTGCCTACTCAAACTCATATTTCTTGGGAATCGCATTTTGCAGGTGGTTTTTCGGGTTTTGTTTCTGCTTTTATGTTTGTTAGCAATGAAAAATCTATTGAAAAGCCAGAAATAAATTATGATTATAAATTACCAGGTTTTTCTAAAAATGGATATATTTCTTCTAATAAATATAATTTAATTAATTATGTTTATTATACTAACGAGGTTGATTATGATTATAATTTTAAAAAGTAAATAATATTATTATGTACAATTAATTGTAGATGTACATAATAGTGCTTGTTATTGTGTAATATACACACTTGTATATCCTTTTGTAGGTTTAAGTTTTTTGCAATTATTCAATTTTGCAAAAGATTCAGAACCATCCAATAGTTTTAGATTACAATCATTAAATACTAAAATTCTCCGTAATCATTATTGTTTATAACATTTTTGGTAACAACAACATCATCTACAATGCGTTACTATTATTATTGATTTTATTATTAACATGTGTTATATTTTCGTTTGATATCTAACGCCCAAATCACTACATTCGTAAATATCACAATTTGAAATATTTAAATTTTTAGATTCGTTGCAAAAATTCCATTAATGCCATAACCATAAAGGTTATACACTTAAATAATAAAATTTTCTGTCTTATCAAGAAGAATAACGTTTCTAGAACATTTACCTATTTGTTTATGCTTAACTTTTATGTTATTAAGAATTATATTTTTACAATTCTCAAAACATAAACAAACTACACTCTAATCATAACTTAAAAAATGAACTCTATCAAGACTTGTTCCTTCTATAATTACGTTATCAAGACAAATTACAAAAGAAGCATTATAAATTTGAAAAACACCGTTAGTAGAATTTTCATTTTTTTGTGGAAATTTGCATTTATAACAGCAAAATTAATATCCAAATCGTCGTCGGCATCTATTTTAATATGAGTATTTTACTTATGTGCTTTTTATAAATTCTTCTGCATTTGTTCCATTTTACAATATCAAGGTTACTAAATGAATTTATTGTAATTAAACACTATAGCAAGATAAAAATAGAAATGTATTTTTTCATAATCGTTTGTTATTTTATGGTTCTATAATTTTATTATTCCAGAGTTTTTGAAAAAAGATGTTAACAGACCAAATTTCAACATTATTCATAAGGCGAGGTTTTTCATCCAAAGAAACTACCATCAATCTACAATTTGGATATTCTTCTGAAAAAGCTTTTAATCCTTTTAAATGACTTGAATTAACTTCTTCTGTAGATTTAATCTCTATTGCAACTTCGGCATCACCTATTATTGCATCTACTTCGTATAAATTATTTTGAGTATGCCAAAATGATAGTTTTTTCATAGAATTATTATAATTAAGATATGCTGTAATTTCTTGTATTATAATATGTTCAAAACCATGACCATATTCAGCAGTTTTTCTTTTAATTGGCGTTTTGTTCAATAAAAAGTTTACAATTCCTATATCAAAAAAATAAAATTTAGGTGCAATTTTTACTTGTCGTTTCACAACTTTTGTATATGCAGGAATAAATTGTCCAATTAAAGTTTCTTCTAAAATAGAAAAATATTCTTTTACAGTTTTTGCAGAAATACCACAATCAGTAGCTATTTTAGCATAATTTACAATTTCACTATCACACAAAGATGCAACCTCTAAAAATCTTGTAAATGAGTCAAGGTTTCGAACTAATGCTTCAGAAATAATTTCTTGTTGAAGATAATCACCTATATATGCTTGAAGACGTTTAATAGGATTATTTACAAGATAATGACGAGGTAAAGTTCCGTAATTAATAGCTTTATCTATATCAAAATTAGGTATTTCAGCACTTACTAAAGGAAACATAACTTTACGAATTGCCCTTCCTCCTAAAAGATTTGCTCCAACTCGTTTTAACTTTCTTGCACTTGAACCACAAAGAATAAAATGAATATCTTTATTAACAATTAACCAATGAACTTCATTGAGAAGAGCTGGAATTTTTTGAACTTCGTCAATGATAACTATATCACCTTCGTCAAGCATAAGACATTCTTCTCTTAGAAGAGAAGGTTTAAGATTATATTTAGAAAAAACTTCAGATTTCAACAGGTCATAATAAGGGACATTAGGAAAAAGTTCTTTTAAAATAGTACTTTTTCCTGTTTGACGTGCGCCCCAAAAAAATATACTATCTTCTGAAATTTCATCGAATTTTATTTTTCTTTTAAGTAAATTCATTTTTGTAACCATTTTTTGCAAATATAATGTTATTTAATGAATTAACAAAATTAAATATGAGAAAATCGGAAGTTCTACTTCCGATTTTCTCGCAAAATCGTGAGTAATACTTCTGATTTTCATTCAAAACCATTCAAATATAATAAAATAAAGCTATAAATTTTAATTAATAAAATCAAGAAGTTAGAATTTGAAATTTCAAAAATTTTAATTTAGTGAAAATAACTTTTTAAAAGGATTGTTCTGTTAAATGGTATCTTATAATAATAAATGTTCGTGGCGTTTCCATAATTAAATATTCTAAATACTATATTTTTCATCAACAAAGTTATCAAAAAAAATTCATATTCTCGATAAACAATCTTATTATAAACACAAAAAAAGAGGCTATTAATCATTAATAGCCTCTTTAAATATTTAAAACAAAAAAATCTATTCGTATCTTAATGCAGTTATTGGGTCGAGGTTGGCTGCCTTTTTGGCTGGATACCAACCAAAGAATATTCCTGTTGCTGCACATACTATAAATGACAAAAATACTGAGGCGGTACTTATTATAAATGGCCAACCTAATAATTTTGTTGCTAAGTATGATATTAATAATCCAAAAATAATTCCTATTAATCCTCCTACTAAACTCAACATTGAACTTTCTAGCAAAAATTGATACATAATATCTTTGCCTCTTGCGCCTATTGCGGTACGAAGTCCGATTTCTTTTGTTCGTTCTGTAACTGTTACATACATAATATTCATAATTCCAATACCTCCTACAAACAAAGAAATTGAAGCTATAGCTGCTAACAATATTGTTAAAAATCCTGTTACTGAATTCATCATTGTTAACATTTCTTTTTGTGTACGAACATTAAAATCGTTTTCGGCATCGTCTTGTAGACGGTGATTGGTTCTAAGTACGGCTTCGATTTCTTCTACGGCTATATCACACAAATCTTCGTTGAGGGCTGAACAATAAATCATGTGAATATATTGGGTGGCTAACAATCGTTTCATAATTGTTGAATATGGTGCTATTACAATATCATCTTGATCTTGTCCCATTTGGTTTTCGCCTTTACTCTCTAATACTCCAATAATTTTAAATGGGGTACTTCCAATTCTTATTTCTTGTCCAATTGGATCAGAACCATCGGCAAACAGATTTTCTATAATTGTTTCTCCTACAAGACATACCTTTTTATATTCCTTAATATCTTTTTCGGTAAACATTGTTCCGCGAGCGATATCATATTTTCTGATTTTCAAAAAATCTGTATTTCCTCCTTGTAGAGTACTTGGCCAGTTTTCGTTGCCGCGAACCAATTGTCCTGATGTGCTTACTGATGGGGACACTAAGTCTACATTTTTACAACGTTTTTTTATTGCTTCACAATCTTTTATGGTAAGAGTTTGCGAATTGCTATTGCCCATACTTACTCCGCCACGGCGTTGATTTGCACGCATTACCATAATCAAGTTTGTTCCCATTGAAGATATTTCTTGATTGATATTTTGTGTAGAACTCTGTCCTAGACTAACCATAGCAATAACCGACGAAATTCCAATTATTACTCCTAACATTGTTAAAAGTGATCTTGTTTTATTTCGCATAATAGCTTCGTAGGCTATTTTTATAAGATTTGAAAAGTTCATTTTATTCAAATATTAATTATAATCTTCGCTTGGAGGCAATGCGTCTAATGCCTCTTTGGCGCTTTGTGTATCTACTGGTACATCTTTTACCACACGACCATCGCGCAACATTATAGTGCGATTGGTAAATACTGCAATATCGGGTTCGTGAGTTACAAAAACTATACTTTTTCCTTCGGAGTGAAGTTTTTGGAATAGGCTCATAATTTCGTAACTTGTTCGTGTATCAAGATTACCTGTTGCTTCATCTGCCAAAAGTATTACAGGATCATTTACTATAGCTCTAGCTATGGCAACTCGTTGTTGTTGACCTCCTGACATTTGGTTAGGCATGTGCCACATTCTATCTTTTAGACCAACTTGTTCTAATGCTAAAAAAGCACGTTCGCGTCGTTCCTTTGAAGATATTTCTTTATTATAAAGTAGTGGCAATTCTACTTGTTCCACGGCACTAGTTCTTGGCAATAGATTGTAAGATTGAAATACAAATCCTATTTTACGATTTCTTACATGAGCGAGTTCATCTTTATTTAATTTACTTACTGCAATACCATCAATAAAATATTCGCCATCAGTTGGTTTGTCGAGGCAACCTAAAATATTAAGCATCGTAGATTTTCCACTACCTGACGTACCCATGATACTCACAAATTCGCCTTGATTTATTTCAAAACTTACACCCTTTAAAGCTCGTACAGTTTCGGAACCTACCTGAAAATATCTTTTAAGATTATCTATTTTGATTATTACAGACATAATATTTATCTTGTCTTAATTCACTTTCCTTAATTCCTTAATTATCTTACGGTCTTGGAGGTTCGCCACCGCCTTGAGGACGATTTCCTCCTTGACGATTATTTCCACCTCTTGGAGGTCCGAACAAACTTACACCGGCTTCATGTTTTTCCTTTTTCTGTTCAAAATTTGCTGACAATACTAGCGTATCGCCTTTTTGAATAGGACCTCCTTTAATAATAGCATTTACACCATCATCAATACCGATTTCAATTGGACAAGGATGAATATCATTTCCATTTTTTACCCAAACCATCAAAGCATTATCATTTTCCTTTGGGAAATTTCCATTAGGAGGTGCAGGAAAATCTCCATCTGGAGGTTCTGGAAAATCGCCCTTGGGTTTTTTATCTCGTTGTGGACGACCTAGTGTTTTAAGTATTTCGTCGGTTGGTGTAAAATTTAGGGCTTCCATTGGAACAACATTTCCATGTTCTTGATTTGTTACAATTGATATACTTGCGGTCATTCCTGGATATAGTTTTTCATCTGGATTTTGTGCTAGAATAACTACTGTATATTTTACAACATTATTAGTGGTTTCTGGTTGTAGTCTTATCTGTTCAACAACGCCATAAAATGTTTCTCCATTATAAGCATCCACTGTAAAAATACACTTTTGACCCTTTTTTACTTGACCTATATCTGCTTCATCTACATTTGCCTCTACTTGCATATTTTTTAAATCACGTGCAATGATAAACAATGTTGGTGTATTAAATGAAGACGCAACAGTTTGTCCTTCTTCAATATCTTTACTTAAAATTACACCATCTATAGGTGAATAAATTTCGGCATAACCAAGATTTACACGAGCTTCGCGCAATGATGTTTCTGCATTGGTCAACGAAGATTGTGCTTGAACCAGTGAATGTTCTGCATCTTCCATATCCACTTGTGTAGTTGCTTTAGCTTCATACAATTCTTTTGTACGATTATAAGTTTGTTGAGCGCGTTTTAGTTGGCTTGTTGCGCTTCGTACTTGACTTTCACATTGACTTAAACGTTCTTTTAATGTTTGTTTGTCTAATTCTGCCAATAGTTGGCCTTTTGTTACATGGGTATTATAATCTACATAAAGTTTTTCTACAATACCCGATACTTGTGTACCTACTTCTACTTTATCAACAGGTTCTAGATTTCCTGTTGCGGTTATTGTGATTTCAACTGTTGCGGTATCAACCACATTGGTTGTAAATACAACATTTTTCTTGGTTGGCCATAGCTTTATTATTACTATTAGTAATACTATGGCTGCAATAACAATTAATATTATTTTTTTCTTCATATTATTATAATTATGAAATACTATTTATTTTCTTTTTTTATTTTTAAAATCCCATTGCTTCGCCTGTATATACATCTAGGATTTTTCTATTTAGTATAAAACTATATTTTGCATTTATATATTCGTTTAACACATTAATATAGTTGTTTTGTTGTTGAAGCAATTCTACTGCTACTAGAGAACCAACTTCAAAACGTTTTTGATAAGCTCCAAAACTTTTTGAATATGCATCTTTTCTTGTTTCGTATGCTAAATAACGTTGATATTCTAGAGTTGTGGCTCTATATTGATTTACCACTGTTCGTGATATATCAATTTCGGTTTGGGCAAGATCTAATTCGGCTTGTTGTTGTTGTATTTTACTACGAGTAACTTGCAATTTATTACTTCCACGGTCAAATATTGGAATACTTACATTTACTCCTAACGATTGATTAAAACTATTTTTTAATTGATCGCCCATATTTTCAAAATCATTGTGACGTGTTCCAACACTTGCTGATGCTGTTACTGTTGGACGTCGTCCTGATTTTGCTATTTCTAGAGTTGTATTTGCTATTTCAACAGTACTTTTTGCCAAAATCATATCGGGCATGTGTTCTTTTGCCTTTACAACTACATCGCTTTGATTGGGTAATAATGCCATTTCTGCTATTGTTGAGGTGTCGGGGGCTTGTATTTCTAGAATTGCATCGGGATCCATACTCATCAACTGTTTAAGATTTAGCAAAGCATTTTCTAGTGATATTGCTGAATTTAAACTATCTGCTTTATCGCTTTCGTATTGGGCTTTAAGCAATAAATAATCACTTTCGATAATTGCGCCAACCTCAAAACGTTTTTCGCCACGTGCTAATTGTTGACGGCTCGACTCCATTATTCCACCTTGATAATTTAATCGTTCTTTACAACTTAAGGCTGTTAGATATTGATTTAAAATTTGAATTGTTAAATTATCATCATATTGTGATGTTTGAACCTTTTGTTTTTCTGATTGCAAACGATTTTGTTCTATAGTATTTTTTATATTTCCTCCTTGATACAAAGTCATTGACGCATTAACTCCTACATTTCCTGAATAAACAATGTCTGAATTATTTGTACCACTGTGGCTCATTGTTTCTCCTGCCGAGGCACTTACACTAGGAAGTTTATTTTTTTTACTTTGTTGATATTGAGCTTCTGTACTTTGTTCGCTCAGCAAAAGACTTTGTCGCTGTAAACTATTACCCATGGCATATTGTAAACAATCTTCAAGAGTAAAATTATACGTTTGGGTTTCGTCTAATTCTTGTGAATAACCATTTGACGTAAATGTTATTACAACCCCTAATAAGAGAGATTTATATAAATTCATTTTTTTTATAAGAAATATTGATTTTCAAAATTACGAATTATTGACAACTACCAATAGAATAAGTTTAATAACTAATTGTTAATTTTAGATAATTTAACAAATAGTGATTTTGGGTTTTTATTGTATTAATCTTATTTCTTATTTTTGCAATATAATATATTTAATTATGGCTTTATTTTCTGACAATAATCAACCTACCTGTTTAGATAAGGAATTGCTTAAAAAAGCTATTCCTATGCAAGATATTTCTGTTTTAATTTTTGATTATACTAAAAGTAGAAACATCAAAAATCTTACTTTTACGAAAAAATATGTTGATAACAACCAAAAATATTATAAAGTATATTATCAAGAAACTAAAAGTGGTTTAAAATATTATGTTTTAAGTGACTATAAAATAATAGCTCCAGAAGATTGTTCTGAATTATTTTCTGCTCCTTACAATGAGGTTAAATATTTAGATACTAATTTGTATAAAATTGAACTTAATAATTTTGACACTTCAAACACCACCAATATGAGTAAGATGTTTGTGGGGTTGGGATTTTTAGAAAAACTTGTAATTGATAAGTTTTGTACTAGTAAGGTTAAAAACATGAGCCTTATGTTTTCTAATTGTTGTTCGTTAAAATCTATTGATGTTAGCAGTTTTGATACCTCTAATGTAACTGACATGAGCTATATGTTTGCTTGTTGTAAATGTTTAACATCTTTACTTTTAAATAATTTCAACACTAAAAATGTTATTAATATGAATTATATGTTTTTAGGTGATGAATTTTTACAACAAATTATTATTGATGATGATATTTTTGAATATAATAACGATAAAACTATTTTTGAAAATACAGATAATTTAAAAGGTGATTATGGATCAGAAAACAAATTAACTATCATTTTAAATGAAAAAACAATTAATAAAGATTTTTTTCACGATGCTATTCCTAATGATGCAACCTCTATAATATTCGACTACTATAAAAATATTAATATTAATAATCTTAACTCTTTAGATAAATATGTTGATGATAATAAAAAACATATTAAAGTATATCAAAGCGGTACTACATATTATATTTTAAGTTATCACAATATTTTTGCACCAAATATTTCTGAATACTTATTTAATAATTTAAAAAAACTTTGTAGTATTAAATTTAATAATTTTAATACATCGCATGTAACTAATATGAGAGGTATGTTTAATGATTGTTCTTCATTAACATCTCTTGATTTAAGCTGTTTTAATACTAGAATGGTTACTGATATGAGTTACATGTTTAGTGGTTGTAAAAAATTATTATCTTTAGATTTGCAAAATTTTGACACGCGAAATGTAACTGACTTTAGTTACATGTTTAGTGGTTGTAAAAAATTATTATCTTTAGATTTGCAAAATTTTCACACGCGAAATGTAACTGACATGTCATGTATGTTTTTAAACACTGAATGTTTACAAAAAATAGAAATTGACAAAGATTATTTTATTATAAAAGATGATAATAGAATTTTTGAAAACATAGATAATTTAAAAGGTAATTGTGGATCAGAAAATAAATTAACATACTTCGAAATAGATTTAAAACCTATTATAAATTTTGATTTATTTCGCAAAGCTATTTCAAACGATGCTAATACAATTATATTCGACAATTTTTTTTATGTAGATATTAATCAACTTGAAGATTTAAATAAATATATTGATACTGAACGAAAACATATTAAGGTTTTTAAAGATAATACAACATATTATATTTTAAGTAAATATAATATTTATATGCCTGAAGATTGTTCTAAAATGTTTAGTGGATTTAATAAACTTTCAAATATTCAGTTTTATAATATTAATACTGAATATGTGACTAATATGAGTTATATGTTTGAAGATTGTTCTTCATTAACTTCTCTTGATTTAAGCAGTTTTAATACTGAAAATGTGACTAATATGGGTTATATGTTTCGTGGTTGTAAATCATTAACTTCTCTTGATTTAAGCAGTTTTAATACTGATAATGTGAATTATATGAGTTATATGTTTTATAATTGTCGTTCGTTAACTTCTCTTGATTTAAGCAATTTTAATACTGAAAATGTGAAATATATGAGTAAAATGTTTGAAGATTGTTCTTCATTAACTTCTCTTGATTTAAGCAATTTTAATACTGAAAATGTGGAATATATGAGTAAAATGTTTGAAGGTTGTAAATCATTAACAACCCTTGATTTAAGCAGTTTTAATACAGAAAAGGTGACTGATATGTGTTGGATGTTTTATAATTGTTCTTCATTAACTTCTCTTGATTTAAGCAGTTTTAATACTGAAAATGTGGAATATATGAGTTATATGTTTGATTATTGTTTGTCATTAACTTCTCTTGATATAAGCGGTTTTAATACTGAAAAGGTGACTAGTATGAGTTGGATGTTTTATAATTGTTCTTCATTAACTTCTCTTGATTTAAGCAGTTTTAATACTAAAAATGTGACTAATATGAGTTGTATGTTTAGATATTGTTGGTCATTAACTTCTCTTGATTTAAGCAGTTTTAATACTGAAAATGTGACTGATATGAGTTGGATGTTTTGTGATTGTCGTTCATTAACTTCTCTTGATTTAAGCAGTTTTAATACTGAAAATGTGACTAATATGAGTTATATGTTTCGTGATTGTAAATCATTAACAACCCTTGATTTAAGCAATTTTAATACTGAAAAGGTGACTAATATGAGTTTTATGTTTTGTGATTGTAAGAATTTAAAAGATTTAATAGATATAAATAAATTTCTAAAAATAGCAAAATCAATAGATAATTCTACTTTTAGAAATACTCCAAATTTAAAGAAAGGTATTTTATATTATATATATAAAATATTCATTTTCATACTTAACTCAATATAGCCAACTACCAATAGAATAAGGTTAATAACTAATTGTTAATTTTAGATAATTTAACAAATGGATAAGTTGAGAATTTTTGATTATATTAATATTTTTAAGAAAAACTCAAAAACAACAAGCACCAAAGGTGCGTAACATTGTTAACCGTATGCGTAGCTTACGGAAAATCCCCCCTCCATAACAATAAGCGCCGAAGGTGCGTAACTTTGTTAACCGTATGCGTAGCTTACGGAAAATCCCCCCTCCATAACAATAAGCACCGAAGGTGCGTAACTATGTTAACCGTATGCGTAGCTTACGGTAATACTCCCCCAAGATAACAACAAGCGCCGAAGGTGCGTAACTATGTTAACCGTATGCGTAGCTTACGGTAAT
>JAKSUC010000062.1 GCA_024413595.1 Bacteroidales bacterium | reverse complement strand
TATTTGTAGAGCCTTCGTATTAAGTTTTTGGAATTTATCTCGGACAGTAATAATTAATAATAAAAGTTTGATAGTGGTTGTTATAGATAATACAAGTTATAAAGTAGCATTGTAAAGTAATTAGTAAATAATAAAAAACGGTGAACAATTTTATTGTTCACCGTTTTTTATTATTTATAAAATCGATAAAGATTAATTGTGATTATATAAATACGTACTTAATTCAAAGTAATAAAAAAACATCTATACCTAAAAAAATTATTCATTTTCGAGTTCTTCTTTGGCTAATCTTTCTTCTTCTTCTTTTTGTTGAAGTTCTTTAATAGAAAGCCCTTTTTCAGTAAGATTATTCCAAATAAAGACATCATTTTTAGATCTAGGTCTATGATTATCATACCAAATAAACCCTTCAATAAACTCTTGACTTCTATTTAATAATTCTAAAGGATGAACAATACCTTTTGGATTTTTATAAAACCAAATTTTACTAACTTTACCATTGTCAAAAATTATATTCATATCTTGACTAGAAATCTCGTTCATACCAGTAACAACACTATCTTCTTGAGTATAATAAATAGTGTTAGCGTTCGAAATTACTTCAACTTCTCTAATTTTATTACTATCAAGATATGCCACCATATTACTACCAAAAATTTGATTAAATCTAATAGAATCAACTTGAGCAATAACAAAAGCCGAATTAGTTAACTCCGCCATATCAATACGATTGTTAACCGTATATAACACAATGTTGTCTGCAGTAATTTGATTTTCTTTGTGCCAAATCACAGGATTTTTATACATATAAATAATACTATCAGAAAAATTATAAACCATGCTATCACACATAGTTTGAATATCAGGACGAAACATCTTAACATGATTATATGCTTTAACCATACGATAAAGCGAATCAGGATAATTAGGATATTGTTCCATATAAGTTAATATAGTATCAGCATGAATATAAATAGTATCAATATCAGAATAAGAAATAATAAGAGCTTTGTCGGTTAAAATACTACGCTGTTTATCATCAAAATATTTAGCCATGTTGCCGGTAAATTTAACATCTTGAGTAGTGTCAACAATAATAACATTACTTTTGCCTTCACCATAATTAATTTTTCGATCGTAATAAATAGTGTCGGCATTAAATTGACGATTTTGCGATTTGATATAACTATTTTTTGTTAACTCACAAACATCATTGTTATGATTATACCATCCAAGTTCAGAATAAATAAAAAGATCTTCCCCTTCCACTCTAGTAGGACTATTAAACGAAGAAATTTTAGTTTTAACATTATAATTCAAAAGGTCAGAATACATTTTATATTCAGGATCATGAATAATAACATCTTTAGTATATTTTAAATCATCGGTTTCAGGATAGAAATATGCAAATTCTGAAGTTAAAGAATCTTCACCAGAATAAGTAACCCCACCATCAAAATATTGAGCCACATTGTTAGCCATGTCAAAATCAAGGAATTGAGTAAGCATCACCATACTATCTTTAGTCATTTTAACATTGCTTCTTGCTTTAGCAAGTTTTAAATTACCATCATAATTAGCAGAATCAGACCAAAGATGTACAGTGTCAACACCTTGATTTAATAATCGAATAATATGAAACTTACCAAAAGCTTGAAAGAAATTTTGTTTACTATTATAAAAAGCACTATCACAATACATAAAAGAACTATCGTGATAAAATTGGACATCCCCTCTTAAAATTTTAATGTCAGGACCATAAAATTCGTTACCTTCTAAAGTATTAGTATTTATAATTTCAATTTGTCTACGACCATTATTATTTTGATTTAAATCTTGAGCCCAAGAATAAAACGAAATAATTAATAAAGCCGATAATATAAAGAATTTTTTCACGATAAAACAATTAAAGGTTATTTAAATTATGTCCCATTCTATCACGTTTAGTAATCAAATATTTTTGATCAAATTTATTTGCCGGGATTTCAATAGGAACATTTTCAATAATTTCTAAACCAAAAGATTCAAGCCCAACACGTTTAACAGGATTATTAGTAAGCAATTTCATTTTTTTAACCCCAAGTTGACGAAGAATTTCAGCACCAACACCATAATCACGTTGGTCAGGGTCAAAACCGAGATGAATATTAGCATCAACAGTATCGTATCCTTGTTCTTGAAGTTTATAAGCTTTAATTTTATTAAACAAACCAATTCCACGCCCTTCTTGATTCATATAAAGTAAAACGCCTTTACCTTCTTGATTAATAAGTTTTAAAGCTTGTTGTAATTGTTCCCCACAATCACAACGCATACTACCAAAAATATCACCCGTAACACAAGAAGAATGAACACGAACTAAAATAGGTTCATCGTCTTTCCATTCACCTTTAACTAATGCAGAATGTTCAAGACCATTGCTAATTTGACGAAAAACAGTCATTTTAAATTCGCCATATTTAGTAGGCATATTAACCTGAGGACCAGCTTCAACCGTAGTTTCAGTTTTTAAACGATATGCAATTAAATCTTTAATAGAAATAATTTTCATATTATATTTTTTAGCAATCTCAATTAATTGAGGCAAACGAGCCATAGACCCATCAGAATTTAAAATTTCGATAAGAGCAGCGGCAGGATATAAACCAGCCAAACGCGCCATATCAACCGAAGCTTCAGTATGTCCAGCACGCGACAACACCCCTCTATCTTGAGCGTAAAGCGGATTGATATGTCCAGGTCGTGCAAAAGTGTCTGGTTTAGATTCAGGATCAGCTAATGCTTTTATAGTTGCAGTACGGTCATGAACAGACACTCCTGTGGTACAACCTTCAATTTTGTCGATAGTAACAGTAAAAGGAGTACCTAACACCGAAGTATTTTCTTCAACTTGATGATGAAGTTTTAGTTCTTTAGCTCTAGAAATAGAAATAGGCGAACACAATACTCCCCTACCTTCTTGAAGCATAAAATTAACCTTTTCTTCTGTAATAGTTTGAGCTGCTGTTATAAAATCGCCTTCGTTTTCACGATCCTCATCATCAACAATAATTATAATTTTACCATTCTTAAAATCTTCAATGGCATCTTCAACGCTATTTAGTTTAATTTCAATATTCATTTTAATAAAAATTGTTTAAAGATTATAAACAATAGAATTTGAATTGTTTTCTATTATTAATTCAGAAGTTTGTATAGATTTATTCTTTTTCTTTTTAGTAGTAGCCAAAGCAATAACCACCGCAACTAAAGTTATAGACAAAGCCACAATTACAAACTTATTTTTAAAGTTTAATTTTTTATTAATCAAATATGTTATTCCCGACAAAACAATCGAAATACCACCAAAAATATAAGTTGCAATTTTTAAAGGAGAAAAAGCAAAAGCTAAAGCAATAACACCAGCAATAATAGCTAAATTGATACAATAACTTCTAAACTTATGTTCATCTTGCGAATTGTTGGTATCACTAAGTTTTTTAAAGTTTTTAAAGAATTTACCAATTTTAGAGAATGCTTCCGACCAAACTTCAGAATTAAACAATTGTGCATCAACAGTAGCTTTATAAGTTAAGAAAATTCCCAACGGTAAAATAATGAAAGTGCTAAGCCACATACCTTGCCAAGATTGCCATACGCTTTCACGGGCCATTTTCATACCAGCCGTAGAAATGATATAATAAATAATAAACACTAAAACAGATACAACAATTGGTAAACCAAAACCACCTTTACGTATAATAGCACCTAAAGGAGCTCCAATAAAAAAGAAAATTAAACACGCTAAAGATAAAGTAAACTTTTGATGCCAAGCATTACGATATTTTGCTATACTTTTTTGTTTAGTAGCCAACTCTTCCCAATTACGAGAAATAGTATTTTGCATTTCAGTAGCATATTCTAAAGTCTTTTGTTTTACTAGTTTTTGTTTTTCGGGCGGCATACTTTCATATAAACTATCTAAATCCATAACAATTTTTAAATCTTTATAAGATTTAGAATATACAACACCTAAACTATCACGATGAAGTTTAATTTGTTGCCTAATCATAGAATCTTCTTTTAAATAAGCAGTGTCTCTAACATAAACATTTCTAGTGTTATCATCAAGATTATTAACACTAACATATTCAGACTGATCAACAGCATGTTTTCTATTAGCACGCAACGAATCCACATACTTAGAATGTTCATGTTCTGAATTTTTTAAATAAAAATAGGTGTTAAAATTATTGCTTAAATTAGTAGTTCTATCATAAAAATTTAAACATATAGAATCAGTCCAATGATCAAGTTGATTAAGATTCATAGTTTGATAATTGTGTCTGAAAAGATTTTCATCAGATTTGTTAAAATCAAAATCCGACATATCTATGGTAACAACTTGTTCATCAAATTGATTAATGCTATGTGCATATTTTCTTTGTTCTTCAATTTTATTTTTATCCTCATTTTCTTCATAAGTAACACCATTATAAAGATTAATAACCATAAATCTACCATCGTCAGTAGTTTTAATACTACCCGAATCAGCTATAGTAACTTGCGAATTTCCACGACCATGAGAATGATTATAAAATCTAAAATTATACATCATATTAGTAACCGGATCTTTACTGGTAATACGAATACTAAAATCTTTTAAGTCATTATTAAAAATACCCGATTTAATATTCATTTCCGGACGTTGTTGTTTAATACTCCACAACAAAGCTTGCATTTTTAAATTAGCGTATGGAATAACATCATTTGCAATAATAAAAGCACTAAAACTAATGATAGCACTAAAAATAATAAGCGGACGCATTGTACGTTGAAGCGAAATACCCGCAGCTTTGATGGCTGTTAATTCAAACTTTTCCCCCATATTACCAAAAGTCATAATAGAAGCTAACAATACAGCTAAAGGTAAAGCCATAGGAATTAAAGTAGCCGAAGCATAAAACAATAATTCTGCAATAACAGACGCTTCTAGCCCTTTACCAACTAAATCATCAATATATTTCCATAAAAATTGCATCAATAAAACAAACAAGGAAATAAAAAATGTGGCAAATAAAGGTCCTATAAAACTTTTTATTGTAAATATATCTAACTTCTTCATAATTCAGAATATATTATATATTAAAAGTATCAATATGTCGTGATTTTTTTTCAGGAAAAACATCGTCAATAGTTATTAAGATTCCTGTTTCTTCAACATCTCCAAAAAAAGGATTGATAGCGGTTCCAAAAAATTTCATTGTTGACGACAAATTCATATAAGCATTAAACATAGGAGGAATATTTTCGCCTAAACTTCTTACTTTTTTGTTCAAATTTTTAAAATCTTCTTTATATATTCCTGTATTAAAAACGTCTTCAACTTTATTGTTATTTAACTTAGGAATAATAGCCTCTTTTGGAGATACTAAATTTTCTGTATCAGAAAAATATTTTTTTAGAAACATTAAAATATAATCTCTTGCTTCAACATTATAAGAAGTATACATAGTAACCTTACCAAAAAAATATTTTATATGATCTTGGTTAAGTTTATAAATTGCACCTAACCCATCCCAAAGATTGTCTAAAGCAAAGATTGCTTGTTTAAAGTTTTGACGACTTTGAAATTTAGGTTGAACAAAACTTCGTCCTAACTCAATAGTGTTAGGCATATAGTCTGTAATAAATTTATCAGAAAAATTAAATATTTCAGATGTTGATAATTCAGGCTTACCGTCTTTATTTAAAATAGGTAACGAACAATCAATATACCTATATCCACCAATAATTTCGTTTAGTTCACTACTCCAAACTATTAATTGCTGATAAGGAATTTCGCGAGTATCACATTCATCAATGTCACAATCTTTACCAGTACCACCTCCAGCTTGACGAAAAGATAATTCTCGTAATCTACCTATTTCAAGCATTGTATTTGGTGCATTGTGAGCGTTAACAATGTATATTTGATTACCTCCATAATTTGTGTTTCTTACAAATTTATCAGAAGTTAATTCTTTTAACAATAATTGTTTATCTATTGGATTGATAATATCTTTCATATTAAATTAATCTTCATTATTGGGTTTTAAGCTATAAGTTTGTTTACGAACATAATCAGTTTTCTCGTTTGAAGACTTAAATTGTTTTAAAGTTTCTGGCATAATAGGTTTTCCAAAATAAAGTTTTATTGGTTTATCGTGATATTTAAACACTTCTCCAGGCAATAAAACTAATTCATAGTTAAATTTTATACCTAACTTTTTACGTAAATTAGCAATATTATAAAAAAATCTACTATTTTGAGCATCAACATAAACTGGTACAATAGGCAAATTATGTTCAATAGCTTTAATAATAAAATTTTTCTTCCATTGAAGATCTGTAATATTACCATTAATTTTACGAGAAACTAATCCAGCAGGAAACGCACAAACATTTTCGTTAGGATCGTTAAACAAACTTTCTATATTTTTAAAGATGGTTTCGTTATTGTGGCCATAAACATTCACACCACAAAAGACACTTCTTAAACTAACAATAAACAACAATAAATCATTAACAATTCCTTTGCAATGATTAAAGTTTTTACAAACTGAATAAATCACTGCTAACCCATCAATACCTCCTAATGGATGATTTGCCACAAACATTAAACGTTGATTTTTATCAACATTATCTAAACCATAACTTTGTATATCAACATTAAAATCCTTAAAAACAGCCTCTATAAAATCAGAACCATCAAGATGTCCATACAATGTTAAAAGTCTATTGATTTTATCTTGACGAATAATACGCTTTAATATGCCTATCACAAATCGTGGTAAGCGTTTATAGAGCTTTGGATTAAAGTCTCTTATAACAGAATCTAAATCAATAAGTTTATTGAGATTTTCCAATTATTGAAATATATTATTTTCAATTTGCAAATTTAGTATTTTTATCAAAAATTAATAATTAAAAATAATTAATTTTGTAATAAGTAGAATGTTGATTAAAAATAATGATAAAGTATTAAAAGTTTGTTTACTTATTTTTGAATTACACAATTTGAATCATCTACAATCGAAACAACATCATATTTTTTTGTCAATTTATTTTCTGGTCCAAAATTACCTATTAGTTCTGGCGTATCTTCAAAAGCAGATTCTAATATTTGATTTGTAAATACGAAATTGATATTATGGACTATAACTTTTTTCAAACTTTTTGCACTATAAAATAGAAACGTCATATTTGTAACGTTCTTAGTATTAAATGATGATATATCAAGCGATGATAATGATTCACATTCACAAAACATACACGACATATTAGTTACATTTTCTGTATTGAAACTATTTAAATTTATTGATGTAAGGTTACTACAAAAACGAAACATAAAACTCATAGTGGTTACATTGCAAGTATTGAAATTTGACAAATCTAAGTTTTGTAACTTTTGACATCCATAAAACATACAACTCATATTTGTTACTTTTTTTGTATTAAAATTGCTTAGATTAAGCAACGTTAGCGAAACACAATTGCTAAACATTTCGCACATGTTTGTGACATTTTCGGTGTTAAAATTATTAAACTTAATTTGTGTTAAAAGTGTATAATCTTTAAACAGTCTTTTACAATTATCATGGGCAATAATTTCATATTCACTTAGAACATAATAAACTGTTCCTTTTCGATAAACTTGATAATATTTTTCATAATTATCAATATATACATTGGTATTTGTAATATATTTTAAATCAATATTATCTATATAATCAAATATTATTGAAGTTGCTTTTTCGAGAGGTACATATTGACGAAATTTTACATAATCTAAATAAGTAAAAGGAGAAATTTTATTACATTTTAATTTATTGTTTGGACCATAATTCCCTTTTAATTTATTTGAATTTTGGAACATATTTTCTATTAAGCAATTATTATTGATAATAAATTGATTATCATCAACTAACACTTTCTCTAAACTTAAACAATTTGAAAACATCAAACTCATATCACTAACATACTCTGTTTCAAAACTATTTAAATCAAGCAACTTTAAACTACTACAATTATCAAACATTTCTTTCATGTTTGTTACAAAATAGGTACAAAAACTATTTAAATCTAGAGTTTTTAAACTGCTACAATTGTAAAACATATATCCCATATCAGAAACATTTTCTGTATTAAAATTGTTTAGTTCAAGCGATGTTAATGAATTGCAATCATAAAACATTTGATACATACTAGTAACATTAGCAGTGTTGAAACTACTTAATTTAATAGATATTAAAAACTTGCATCCATCAAACATATTACTCATATCAGTTACTTTTTCTGTATTAAAATTACTTAAATCAAGTTTTTGCAACAAACTACAACTATTAAACATATTACTCATATCAGTAACGTTTTCGGTATTGAAACAACTTAAATCAATAGTTGTTAAATTCTTACAACCATCAAACATACTTTGCATATTAGTAACAAATTCTGTAACAAAATTGAAGAATATTATTTTTTTTATAGAATTATAACATGCAAATAAACTAGAACAATCTTCTGGTGCTAAAATTTTATTATCCGAAATTATTAAATAATCATTTCTTTTGTTTTTATACACTTTATAATGTTGTTGTTCATTATCAACACATTTCCCAGTTGGATTATAAGTTTTTGTAACTACATTTTGATAACTACAAAATGTTATACTAATTGCTTCGTTACATGGAACAGCGTCATATAACTTTTCCTTATCCAAAAATACTTTTGGAATAATAGCATGATTTATTTTAAATTTTTCATCAGGTCCATAATTTCCTTGTAAGTTGGGAGTATTATTAAAAATAGACTGTATATTACAATCTTTATTAATTATGAAATAATTATCATCAACTACCACTTTAGTTAAATTAGTAGCATCAGCAAACATAAAACTCATATCCGAAACATATAATGTGTTAAAGGTTGCTAAATCAAGTGAATTTAGAGATTTGCAACCATAAAACATCAAAGACATATTTTTAACTTTTATTGTATCAAAATATTGTAAATCAAGAGAAGTTAATGATTTGCAATTACCAAACATATTATAAAAAGAACTGGCATTTGATGTATTAAAATTGCTTAAATCAAGAGATGTTAAAGAAGAACATCCATTAAATAAAGAACTAAAATTAACTACATTATGTGTATCAAAATTACTTAAATCAATAGAAGTTAAAGAAGAACAATCATCAAACATTTCCGACATATTTTCTACATTATTTGTATCTAAACATCTTAAATTTAGTGATTTTAATAATCTACATCCACTAAACATATTATTCATATTTTTAACTTTTTTTGTATTAAAATTGCTTATATCAAGTGAAGATAACGAACTGCAATTATTAAACAAATTACACATATTATCAATGTTAGATGTATTAAAATTACTTATATCAAGAAATGTTAACGAAGAACAACATTTAAACATTCCAATCATTGATTTTAGACTATCGGTATTAAAATTAGATAAATCAAGTGAAATTAAAGACTTACAATTTTCAAACATATAATCCATCTCAACAACTTTTCTTGTATAAAAATTTCGCAAGTCAATAGATTGTAAATTTTCGCAACCCGAAAATAAATTTTGCATATTATTAATATTCCATGTACTAAAATTCCTTAAATCTATTGATGTTAATGATTTACAAAGGTTAAACATATAACTAATATCATTAACATTATCTGAACTAAAATTGCTTATATTTATTGAAGTTAAAGTTTCGCATCCTTTAAACATACAACTCATATTAGTAACATTCCAAGTTTTAAAATTACTTAAATCTAGTGTTTGTAATTTTTTACAACCACTAAACATACCACTCATATCTGTAACATTCTCTGTATTAAAATTATTAAACAGAATTTTAGTCAAATTATCACCATAACGAGAAAATAAATTTGAACAAAATTTAGGCGCTAATATTTCTATATTAGATAAAATATAAAATGTTGAATTTTGTTTATATACTTTTAACATTTTTGTTTTGTCAACACATTTATTTGTAAACGACAATCTACTTATATCAACATTATTTATATAATCAAATATAATAGATGTAGCTAAATCTTGAGGAATAGCATTATAAAATTTATCACAATCTATACAAACTTCAGATAAAATAGTAAACTTTTTATCATTTCCATAATTTCCAAATAGTTTATATGTTCCATATAAAAAATTATTAACATTACAAGAATTATCTATAATAAATTTTTTATCATCAACCAAAATAGTTTCTAAATTTGTATCATAACTAAACATATAACTCATATCTGTAATTTGAGATGAAACAAAACTACTTAAATCAAGTATTGATAAAGAACTACACCTTTGAAACATAGATGTAAATTTTGTAACTTTTTCTGTATTAAAATTTTTTAATTCAATAGATTGTAAAGAATTACAATTATTAAACATATAACTCATATTAGTTACATTTTCTGTATTAAAATTGCTTAAATCAAGAGTTTGTATATTTTCACATCCACTAAACATACCACTCAAGTCTGTAACATTTTTTGTATTGAGTCTTTCTAATTTTAGAGATTGTAATTTTACACATGAACAAAACATATTTTTCATATTAATTACATTCTCTGTATCAAAATTATTTAAATCAAGAGTTTGTAAATTTTTACATCCACTAAACATGCCACTCAAATCAGTAACATGTTTTGTGTTGAATTGTCCCAATTCAAGAGTTTGTAAATTTTCACATTTTCCAAACATGTTACTCATGTTTGTTACAAATGAAGTATTAAAGTTATTGAAATAAATTTCATTTATCGACAAATTATAAAACAAATTTGAGCAATCAATAGGTGCAATAATTTCATATTCACTTAGAACATAAAATGTTGTACCTGAAAAATAAACAAAATAATATTTATTAGCATAATCAACATATTGACCTGTAAATTTTAAATTAGAAACATTTACATTATTAATATAATCAAAAATCAAAACTTTTGCTTTATTCTCAATTAATAATTTTAAGTAGGTTATATTTAAACATGTTGAATACGTAGGATCGTCACATAATTTTTTATTAAGTTCATAATCATCTTGTAGTTTATTAATACCAGATAAAATATTATCTGTTATACAATTATCATTAACCACAAACAAACTTTTATCTATAAATATTTTTTGTAAATTAAAGTCATTCCAAAACATACATGACATATTAATGACTTTATGAGTATCAAAACTTTTTAAATTAAGTAATTTTAAATTTCCACATCCTCCAAACATAAAACTCATGTCGTTAACATTTTCAGTTTTGAAATTATCAAGGAAAACGGTTTCTAACGAATAGCAATTACAAAACATATAACTCATATCAGTTACATTTTTTGTATTGAACATATTTAAATCTAATTTTGTAACTTTTCCACATCCACCAAACATGTTTTTCATTGAAACAACATTATTGGTATTGAAATTATTAAAATAAATATCTTTCAGATTAGTTGTCGCATATTTAAATTCATCTTGCGACAATGCAAACATATCAGAACAATTATTTGGGGCAATTATTTCTTCTTTACTTAAAACGTAATATGTTGTATCTTTATAAAATACTCTATAAGATTTTTTATTATTATCAACATATTTCCTAGTTTTTATCAAGTTTGATAAATCAACATTTATATAATAATCAAAAACAATTGTAGTAACTTCTTCTTGAGGTATAGAGTTCCATAAATTTTCGATACTTAAACATGTTGGAACTTTTTCTTTAAAAAACATAATTAATATATATTAGAATTATTATTTCAAAACTACAAATAATATACTTAAAATACAAATAATAACAAAAAAAAAGGCGGATGTTTCCATCCGCCTATGGCAATTAATAATACTCACGTATTACCTTGTTATCAAAATTCTAAATTAATTCTTTTAGAAAAATTCTAAAATACCCAATAGCCATATTTGATACAGCCTATTTTATCGTTGTGCATCCAATAATATACACAATTGTTAATATCTGGATTTTCAACATTTATAAAATCTTCAACTTTATATTCTGTATAATCTTCGGCAGTTGTTTGGGTACAAAAACTTGCATTGCCCCAAATTTCTATTTTCTTTTGACCATTGCCATTAGGTTTTACATATATAGCATCACTTGCATCTAACTCAAATGTTTCTACATCATCTCCTGCCATTTGTTCAATAGCAGCTTCATATAAATATAAATCAGAGTCTTCAAATGTTAAAAAATAAGTATTTCCTTCTTTAACAATCTTAGGATTTAGTCCTGCTTGTGCGTTTTCTAATTTAAACTCGTCAAATGGAATATCGTCACAAGTATTTGTTGGTGCTACTTCTGTTGTCTTATTTTCGGTAGCTTCTTTATTTTCGTTGTTTTGATTATTTGTTGTTGAGCCACCACATGCAGAAATCATTGAAACCAATGATAATGCTACAATTGCTAAATAAATTTTCTTCATTTTTTATGTCTTTGTAAAATTTATTCGCAAAAGTAATAACATCTTTGGAAATAAAAAATTTATTAATGTTAATTTTTTAAATAAAAAAACTATACATTTTAATATTAATATCAAAATGTATAGTTCCTTTTTATATAAATTCTTTACCTAATTATTTTTTTACAAACTCAACACGACGATTTTTAGCACGTCCTTCATCTGTTGAATTATCAGCAAGTGGTGTTGTTTGACCTTTTCCTACTGCTGTTAAACGACTTTTTGAAATTCCAAGTTCTACAAGTTTATTAACAATAGCTTGTGCGCGTTGTTCGCTAAGTGTTTGATTTGTTGACGCAGAACCTGTATTGTCGGTATGTCCTTGAACTTCAAATTTCAAATCTGGATTTTCGTCCATCAATTTTTTTATACGAGATATTTCAACCATTGATTCTGGTTTAATTGTAGATTTATTAATGTCAAAAGTTATTCCATAAGATATAATTTTACCATCTGTCATCATTCTATCATACAAAGGAACAGCACCTTTACAAATACGGAAATTTGTAACATAATCTACGCCATGATCTTGCCAACGACGACTTTCAAGATTTACGTATGATGGAGCTTTCATATTTGGAACATTAGTGACACGTGTTCCATTAATATAAACCTTTAATGCTCGTTTATTAAATGATAATGAAAAATGATTCCAATTGTTTTCGATTAATAAATCTTTAATCTCTAGTTCAGAAGACACTGATTTATCTAAAGTAGAATTATACCTCCAAAACGTAGAAGTAACATCTGCTGTATGAACTTCATATTCTAAAACATGTTCATCAGCTTCATTATAAAATTGCAAAAAATATTGAGATCGTGATAATAAGTTTTCAGACAATGAAGAATTATCTCCAGCAAAAAAATCAAATTCTATTGTAAATTCTTCAGTAAGATAATTTTTAGAATTTTTCATTAAAGGGGTTACAACTGTAGGACAACTAACAAAACCAATTGTCATTTTTCCGTCAAATTTAACTACCTCAGAATTACCATCAACTAAATCCCATTTACTTGGAAATTCTCCAATTTGTTCTGTTGCTAAATCATCATCAAATATTATTTCGTCACCAGGTACAAAATCACATTTTGCGTAGGTTGCTTCTATAATTCTTGGTGCTGGTTTATTATTATTAGAATTTGAAGAAGAATTATTTTCATCTTCATTCACTTCATTGTTATTTGGTTTATTACTCTTTTTGTTGTTTTTATTACCTTTATCATTATTTCCATTAAAAGCATCATCAACAGCATTACCAACTTTATTTTCAACATTACGTTCAACTGCATTTTCTGCAGCTTGTTTGGCACGTTGTCCAAGACGATCGATAAAACTTTGAGCTTCTACCGCAGATGTAAACATTGTTAATACACCCGCTAATAATAAATATTTTTTCATATTGTTAGATATTAATTGTTTTTTATGTGGAACTATCAAATTTTATGCAAAATAATAGATGCTAAATCACAAAAAAAATGAAATTTTATTTTTATAAAAATACTTATTTTAAATAGATAACAAATAATTATTTTTAATATTAAATCAAAAGAACTAAATTTGCAAAAATATTATATCATGAAATATGTTTTTAAAACTATAATATTACTATTATCATTAATTATAATAGGTTGTAATCCAAATAGATTATATAACGAACGTATTGAAATTCCAAACATGATTTGGCATCAAGACTCGTTGTTAAATTTTAATATAAATGTAGAAGATGCTAATTTAGCGTATGATATTAAAATATCAATAAGATCTAATGTTTATTTTCAATCAAGAAATTTATGGTTGTTTATAAACACTACATCTCCAAGTGGATTAACCCAAAGAGACACTATTGAATGTATGTTGTCAGACGAAAAAGGCAATATTTTGGGAGATGCGTCTGGTGATATAATTGATTATGAAATTCCTTTTAAAAACAACATAAAATTTTCTACTAAAGGTATTTACAAATTTTCAATTCAACATGGTATGAGAATGGAAAAATTACCCTGTGTAGACGAAATTGGAATTATTTTAGATAAAAAAACAGAAGATAACTAGTAATTATTCAAAAATTAAAACGATGTCGAAAAACAAACTTGAAAAGTTTGCTGAAATGGCAAATTTCAAAAACGTTATACAACCCGAAAATCCTGAATACACTTTAGAAAACTACGTATTACGTGGAAAATGGTGTAAAGAATTTTTTGGAAATAATAATCCTCTTACATTAGAATTAGGTTGTGGAAAAGGAGAATATACTATTGGACTTAGCAAATTAAACAAAGATATTAATTATATAGGTGTTGATATTAAAGGTGCTAGAATTTGGAGAGGCGCTAAAACTGCTATTGAAAACAATATTAGCAATGCTGGTTTTCTCAGAACTAGAATTGATATGATTAAAAACTATTTTGGAGAAAACGAAGTAAGCGAAATTTGGATAACTTTTCCTGATCCTCAGCCAAAAAAACAAAACAAACGTTTAACTTCTGCTCAATTTTTAAATATGTATCGCCTAATTTGCAAAGATGACGCTATTATTAATTTAAAAACTGATAGTAGATTGATGCACTTTTATACACGTGCTTTGCTCAAAGCCAACAATATAGAACCATTAATGGCTACTGACAATTTATATGAAAACGAAAATATTAGCGATGTTTTAAAAATTAGAACTTTCTATGAGTCAATGTTTTTAAACGAAGGAAAAAAAATTACATATTTACGTTTCAAAATTTCAAAAAACAAAGAAATAATTGAAATACCTAAATTTGAAGAAGAATTTTAGAAAGAAACCAAAACCAAATGGATTCTAATAAAATAACAATACTCAAAAACAAAGGTCTTAATATTGCAAGAAAAATACAAAAATATATTACATTATTAATTGTATTAACAACAATATTTGCATATTTAGCAAGACATATCAATCCAGATACTACCAACATACCGCAATATTTAGGAATGTTTTTCCCATATTTGCTGTTTGTTGATATTATTTATACTATTTTACTAATTTGTTTTAAACAAAAATTATCATTAATTATGATGATTATTACAATATTAGTAGGATTAAGACCAATCATGTCTACTATTCAGATAAATCCAGTTCATTTTGCCGACGACACAAAATATAGTGATATTGAAGACTCGTCAATTAATATTATGACTTTCAACGTTCGACTTTTAGACAAATATAATTGGATAAAAAGTAAAAGCGATACTCGTCAAAAAATTTTTGAATTTTTAAAATACGAGTCGCCTGACATTGTTTGTTTTCAAGAATTTTACGCTAGATATTCTGACAGTATCAACAACGAAACCATAATTCAAAATATGTTAGATACTAAATATGTTGTTCGTGATTATGACCCTGACGAAAAATGGATACACACCGACAAAGGATATCTAATTTTTTCTAAATATAAATTATCTAACAAAAGATATATTGTGGATAGTGCCAACAATATTAATGGAATAACTGTTGACGCTGATGTTTATGGAAAAACTATAAGAATTTTTAATATTCATCTAAAATCTATTAGATTAGGTTACGACGATTATAATTTTATTGATAGCTTAAACAATAAAAACAACAAAGAACAATTCTCTGGTTTTCAAAACATATTTAGAAAAGTTGACAATGCTTATTCTGAACGTGCTAATCAATCTATAGTTATCGACTCTATGATAAAAGCTTCGCCATATCCTGTTGTTGTTTGTGGTGATTTCAACGATCCTCCTGTTTCTTATACTTATAATACTGTTAAAGGTGATTTAGATGATGCTTTTTGTGAAAGTGGATTTGGATTTTGTACAACTATGAAACTTAAATGCTTTAGATTTAGAATTGACTATATTCTTCATTCTAAAGAAATTTTGTCTCGTGGATTTAAAACTCACACTGAACATTTATCTGATCATTTTGCAGTTAGTTGCAATATTAAATTAAAATAATATGACATCTATTATTTTAATTTTTTCTGCAATTATCACTTCCATATATGTTTTTTTAATAAATAAATGTAGTCTTTTGTTTTATAAATACGAAAATAATATCACAACAAAATCTACTACACCAATAGATATAATTGTTTCTGCTAAAAATGAATGTGAAAATATATCAAAACTTATTTATTCAATTTATAATCAAACATATAAAAACATACACCTTATTATTATAGACGATAATTCAACCGACAATACATTTCAAATTGCCCAAAATCTCCAAGATAAATATCAATTTACTCTACTAAAAAACCCAAATCAAGGTAAAAAATCCGCATTACGATACGCATTAACGTATTCTAAATCAAAATATATTTTATTTACAGATTGTGATTGTTACTCAGATAAAAATTGGGCAGAAACTCTAATAAATATTGCCGAAACAGAAAATGCCGATATGATTTTAGCACCTGTTATATTGGTTGCTGAAAACAAATCTTCTTTATTTCAACGATTATGGGAAATTGAGTCATTTTCGCTAATAACCATAACTGCTGGCACTTGCATAAACAATTCACCAATTATGTGTAATGGTGGAAATCTATTAGTGAAACGTGATTTAAGAAATCAATCAGACAATTATCTTAAAGACAAATACGCTTCTGGTGATGATATTTTTTTATTAGAATACGCATTATTAAACAATAAAAAAATTAAATATTCTAAAAGTATTTCAACTATAATAAAAACAAATGTAGCTAATAATTTATCTAGTTTAATAAATCAACGAAGTAGATGGGTTTCTAAATCTAAAGGCTATAAAAACAAATACACAATTTTTTTTGCTCTAATTGTATTTTTTGCAAACATATTAATTTTATTATATCCAATTATATTGTTTTTTAATTATAAATATTGGTGGATAATATTAATATTATGGACTATAAAAACTATTTCAGATATTATTTCAGCAAAAGTTTCATCAAATTATTATAATTACAAACATAATTTTTATGATATAATTTTATTAGAAATTATTTATCCTATTTATACTTTAGTATGTAGTATATTGGGATTTTGCAAAAATATTAAATGGAAATAACTAAATTTTGAGTTAAGATATTCATATACAAAAACACACTCCCCAATAAAAATACTTCTTCTCTCCTACTCTTCCATTGCCATATTGGTTAATTTCCAAACACGCAATGTATTAGTATTATCAACTGTTTCAATCATATTATTATTTGTGTCAAATCCACAAATTCGTATCCATTTTAAATCAACCTTAGTATTATTTATAGAAATAATATCTAAACGTTTTCCATGTTCATCAACAATTCCTTTAACATTACCTTCGTCACGACCATTCCAATTTAAACCATATCCAGTAAACGCCATTATCTGATTTTCAATAAATTTAAATGGTGTATACGAAACAATTTTTCCATCTGTCGACATTTTTACATTACATTGTTTTTCAAGTTTCAACACTTTTCCTCTTACATCATTCCAATAAGGTAAATTATCAATTTGAAGAGAACGAATTACAGAACTTCCCTCCATAATTTCAATATTGTTTTTATTTAAATCCATCGACAAAATTGAAATGCACATTATATAATCTCCGAGACTATCTGTCATTTGAATATACATATTATTATTATTGTCGAGTTCATAATCTGCCACAATTTTTCCATTTGGCAAACCAACCCAAGTAACTTTATTTGAATTATTATCTATAATCAAATATTCTTCATCAATGATTTTAGAATTTGAACGACTTATAACTCTATTATGACGATCGGTTTCACAATCACATTTTTGACTAACTAATAATCTTTTACCATAAATCGAAGTCCAAGAATATTTCTTTTTAGCAGGATCTTCAATATACAACAATCTCAAAACACCAGAGTCATCAATTATTTCGGCAGATTGTTTATTTGGACTATAACTCACTATTTTTAACCATTTAGGAGCTTTAGGTGCTTCTCCTATAGATTTTTTAATAAACAAAGTTGAACCTTCAAGTTTTATTTCATAAGAAGAATTGCCAATATTTTCGCGATACCACACAAGCAAATTGCCGGTTTTACTAACATTTAAATATTCATCTTCTACAATTGTAGATTGTTTACGTTCAATAATTTTACCTTGAGCATCTAACTTAGCATCACAATACTCATCAATATACAATAATTTACCATAAAAAATTCTCCAATCTACGGCATAACTATCTACACTATATGCAACAATTAGCAATACAATAAAAAAATATCGTTTCATATTATTTGGCTTGGGAATAAAAACAAAGTTATATTTTGTAAAATTAAACAAAATATAAATTTGCAAATAACAATTCAATCATTTAACAAATTTTAAAAACAAATAAGACAATTTTATCGATAAAACTATAAAATTTCCCTATCCTATTTTATCATAAAACGTCAATAATATAAAACGCTGAATATTAGAAAATATTATAAAAAAAGGGAAGCAAAAATTGCCTCCCCTTTTAACATACTTTATTTCGAAAATAATATTATTATTCCATTTGAGCTTCCATTTCGTCAGTAACGTTAAGGTTGTGATAAACTGCTTGAACGTCATCATCATCTTCAAAAGCTTCAATCATTTTTAAAACAGAAACACCTTCTGAAGTACCTAAGTCTTTCATATTGTATTCATTAGGAATACGTTGTAAAGAAGCATTAGTAACAGTAACTTTAGCTTCTTCCAAAGCTTTTGAAAATCCAGCAAAACCTTCCATTGAAGTATAAGCAACAAAAGATTTTGTACCTTCTTCTTCGTCTTCAACAACGTCGTCAAAATCTTCAGCTCCTAATTCTATTAATTCAAATTGGAATTCTTCAACATCTTTGCCATCTGGAACAGGAATTGTAAAAACGCCCTTTCTTTCAAAAACAGAAGATAAAGAACCATTTGTACCTAAAGTTCCATTTCTTTTATTAAAAATTGAACGAATAGAAGCAACAGTACGATTATTGTTATCTGTTAAACATTCAATAAATACAGCAACACCACCAGGAGCGTATCCTTCAAATGTTATTTCTTGATAATTAACGCCATCACCAGCAGATTTTGAAATAGCACGTTCAATATTGTCTTTAGGCATTGAAACACCTTTTGCATTTTGAATAGCTGTACGCAAACGTGGGTTACCATCTGGATCTGGACCACCTTCTTTAACTGCTACTGCAATTTCTTTTGCGATACGTGAAAACATTGCTGAACGTTTTGCATCTAACGCTCCTTTTTTTCTTTTAATGGTTGACCATTTGTTATGTCCTGACATGTTTTTTACATTTATTAAGTTTCTGAATAAAAAGAAATCGTATGATTTCAGACTGCAAAAATAAAAATTTTTGTGTATAAGATAAATTTATTAACAAATTAAGGTTGATTTTTTTTATTTTTTTTTTGAATGCACAAAAAAAAAGGGGTCAATCATCTTAGATTGCCCCTTTTTTAAAGAACGTTTTTGGGTCTAATTTCATATTTTTCACTTTTTATTCATTAGGAAACTAATTCTGAATTCAAAGCTACTACGTAACTCATAGTATCAAAATGTTCTTCTTCTACTACTGTCATCTTTTGGCCTCTGAATAAAACAGTTAACCAAAGAGTTAATTTCGACTTACGTTCTTCAACAGTGGTTTCTTTATCGAAACCTAATTTTAATTTAAGCTTTCTCATTTTCTTAAAATTTTAGTTATTAAATATTGTTTGTTGTATGTTTTATTATTAAAACGATGCAAATATAATAAATATTTTTTAAATATACAAATATTTTAGCATTTTTTTTCATATTTTTTATAATATTTTTCTTTTACACAAAACTAAATACGTTAAAATCATTATTATTTATTTGATTTATTGACTGTTATATAACTGAATATAAAATTATATTTTTTTGCAATTAATATAATTATTTGTGAAATAATATCTAAATA
>JAKSUC010000061.1 GCA_024413595.1 Bacteroidales bacterium | reverse complement strand
GGAATTAACTATTTAATTTCGCGTCATTTTGGAAATAAGAATTTTATTTAACATTATATTCTTTTTATCGATTTTAAATTATATTCTTTTTATCGATAATGAGATAAATTATCCATAATAGAGATTACTTCTTGAGAATTAAAAATCTTATTTAGATTCTGTTTAAACTGATCTTCTGTAAAACAATCAACTTTAGATTGCAACAAAATTTCGTAATCTAAATATAAAGTTATCGGATATGTATTTGAGATTTCGATTTCAAAAACTCTATAATACCAATCCTTATTATAGACAATAAATTTGTAATATTTGGTTGAATCAATTTTAACTTGATTTTTACTTTGCTCAACTTGCAATTTTTCTGTCGTGACTTTTGAAATGCTTTCGCTTATTCTTTTTGCGGTTTCAAATAAATTTTGCGTATATTTTGCTTCAGCAAATTCAACACAAATATTAGGAAAAGCATCCATAACGTCTTTTTTTACTTGTTCAATTATCTCTAAAACATTAGATGAAATTGAAGCATGTGTTCTTTCAAAATTAATAATAGACCCCATATTATTCTCCTTTAGATTGTAACCATGACTGGTAAATGATCACTTATATTAGCATCAGGTTTTAAATTTTTTAATAAACTTTGTCCTTCTATAGAAGTTAAAAATTTTGCTTCTTTAAAACAACTTAATGCGTATCTATTAATTAAGATTTGATCGTAAGCATTCCAATATAAACCACATCTATTGTAGTGATAGTAGCTACCGTACAAAAAATCAGGTTCAGATAACATAGTTAAAATTGGGTTGTAAAGGCGATCATATTTTATTTTTTCGTGTTCCAATGATGGTTTTTTTATAAATAACCTTTTAAACAAAGTAACATTCATATCACTAAAAGATATCATTTCTTTATCAAAAGGATTGCAATTCATATCACCCATAATAAAGTAAGACTTTAAATTATATTTAGCTTTACATTCAAATATTTCCTTACGGAGAGCCCTCAAGGTCTCTTCATGACAAGATTTTGCATCACTTGAAGAAGATTTTTGAGATTCTAAATGAATAAAAGAGAATAAGAAATTTCTTTTAGTGGTTGAAATCTCGACACAGCAATATCTAGATTGTCGCGTTTTTAAATTTATATTTATAACTTTAGAATAAATACATACAAAATTCTTATGTGATGCTAAATTTAAGAAAGAATATTCCTTATTTGAATCAAAAGAGGAGAATTTCTTTTTATCAAAATTTTGTGCCTCAAACAAAAATAAGACATCTAATTTATAAAATTTAATTAGATTATAAACCTTATCTTCAATTTGCTTTTTATTTATATTCCAACTAGCTATATTCATGCCAACTTAGTTTCTTATTTTATTTTCTAAATCTGTAGTAGATATATTTGGAGTGTGTTTTAAAAAAACCACTTTGACTCCAACTTCTAATAAATCATTAATGACTTGATTGTACATTTCAGAATTTTTCCAATCATCACCGTGGAATAAAACATCATAATGAAGTTCATTCCAAGCTTCTAATTTATTCATGTTTTTTTGAGGTACTACTTCATCAACATATTTAATTGCTGCAACAATAGCAGCTCTTTGTTCATATGGTATAACAGGCGTTTTGTGTTTATAGTTTTGGACATTTTCGTCAGTTGAAACACCCACAATTAAATAATCACAATGCTCTTTAGCTTGTTTTAGAATATTTAAATGGCCAATATGAAATAAATCAAATACTCCAGTTGTATAACCAATAATTTTCTTCTTCATAAATAAACGTCCTTTTTATTTGCAATATCTTAAATACTTACAAAAAATTTTAATTTTAAAAAAACTAAAATGCAAAAGCATTTTTATAAAAGAGTGTGTTTTCTTTTTAAACGTTAATTCCCAAGGTTTAATCTTTCCGATAAAATGGATTACAAATATTTCGGAAAATTTATAATTAAAATTCTTTTTCAAATTATTTAAATAAGAGAAATAAACATTATATGTTAATGGTAAAATTAAATGTTTTTTGTTTTGCCACTCTAAGTCATAATCTCTGAATATGTCTTGATCACCGCAAAATTCACCCATTTTTATTTTTTTATTAAAAGACGGTTCAATTAATTCAACAAGCTTATTATAAAGTTCTTTACTAGGCTCCAAAACCATAAGTCCTGAATTCAAAGCAAGATAAGAACTTTTGCATATGCTATCAGCTTGAACAGCGGAAAAAGATGGGCTATCAAAGAGAGAGTCTATATTTTTCATTATTAACATGTCAGAATCTAACAAAACAATCTTTTCAAATTGAACTAAATCACACACTCTTAGTTTAAAAAATGTTTCGTTCCACCTATGAAATGGCATTTTTTCTGTCAAATTATTAATATTATTAATGTCTTCAGAATAAACCAAAAAACAATAATCATCTAAAACATTATTTTCTTTTAAAAGATTTTTTAGTTCATATGCACCACTTTTTAAAAGAATGCATAATTTGTATTTACTTTTTACTTTTAAAAGGCTCCTTTTTAAAGCTTTTAAACCAGGAATATAAATTTCATTTGTTAATACTGTGACGTAGACTTTCATATTATCATTAAATTTCACATATTATTTTTTTAATATAATCACAATTTCCAATATTGTGCAATTTTTCTAAATCATCGTTTTCATTATTATTTTTCTGTATCAATAAATTCTTTAGTTTAATTTCAAGTTCTTCTCTGTTTGTTGCTATCGATTGCTCTTGGTACTTCAATAAATGTTTACTGCACGCTAAACAGCTTGGTGCATAAACTAGAAATGGTTTTTTTGAACAAATCATATCAACAATTTTAGTTGAAAACGCAAATTCTAAATCAGTATTATTGTAGATATCATTTTTTTCTACATGAATTAAAGCAAAAGCTTTTTCATATTCTTTTATTAATTCTTCATTTTTGATAAATGAATGATAATCAATATTTTGATGTTTTGACAATTCATCAAAATCAATCTTGTTAGCATTTCCGAAAACTTTAAGCATAAAGGTTTTGTCTACATTATATAGCACATCTGCAAAATCAATTAGTGCGTCAACCCTTCCAAGACCCATATTTCCTGCGTACAAAATTACTTTAGAGTCAAAGTTATTATTAAGATGAGATTGGGAACTTAGATGATAAACAATATCATATTTCTTAAATGCGTATTTTTCTAAATATGCATCTTTAATATAATCCGAATTGAAGATCACTAAATCAGCCATTTTTGAAGCTTTTAAAAAGCATCTTTTCTCAGTTTTATGAAATCTCCTAAACCAAAATCCCATCTTATTTTTTCTAGTAATATAGTCAAAATTTTTCAAAGGATAATCTTCACCAATAAACAAAATTAAAGGAACAGACAATTTTTTTGAAAGTTCATATGATAATTTTAATAAATAAGGATTATTGCCAAGAAACGTTACAATTCGTTCTGGTTTCTCATTTTTAATAAAATTTTTATACTTTCTTGATTTCCAAAAACCAGAATTCCAGACAAGATATCTGAGATAATGTTTAAATGGTGAATACTTAATATTCGATCCATTCACATTTTCACTAGATGCTGAAGATTTCTTTGCTTTGAATAAACCAAATGTAACAAATCTTTTTAAAGCATCATTGTTAGTAACATTAAAAGATGAAATGCCAACCGGAGATTTTTCGTTCGAAATATAAAAATTACATAATTCATCATTAGAAAAAGCATAGAGATAATTTCTCATAACTTTTCCGTTGTTATTATCAAAAGATAGACAGTTATTAGATACAACCAATATTTTCATATTTTTAATTAATTTCTCCTCTAAATCCTTTCTTTAATGTTCTTATCGCATATTTAAAAGTAATCTTTGGATGAACTTTTTTTATTTCTTTGAAATGCCTAAAACAGTAATAATACAAATAAAATTTACCGATTTTTCCAAATATTTTTTTATAAATAAAACCGTGTGAAATAAGTTCTCTTTCTATGTCTCCATCTTTCCAGGTTGAAGTTTCTTGAGAAACAGTGAAAACAACTTTAGATTTTTGAATGATTTTTCCGCCACTTTTCAAATATGTTTTTAAAAACAAAGTGTCCTCACCATGATTTATGTATCTTCCAGGCCCAACTTCCTCATTAAATGCCAAATTGTTATTTAACAAATACTTTCTATTAAAGAATATTCCCCAGACTCCATATGATTTAACATCAGAAAACTTCAATCTTTTGTCTTTTAAAATCTGCTTAATTGGTCTGTCAGGGTTACTAGATGCGCAATTATACCTAATTGCTAAGCAATTACTAGAATTAAAATCTTCTAAACTAATAAAATTATTTAAGACAACATCATCATCCAAAAAAATTACAAAATCAGCAGTAGATTTAGATAACAAAAAATTCCTATTTAAAGAAACTCCAGTGCTGGTTTCATTATAAACTGAGGCTCTGTATTCATTTTCATTAATTTCATAACAAGAATTTTCATTTTGGCCTTGATTGCCAACCAAAATATGCCCTTTAATATTAGTTTTTTCTAACAAGGACAAGATTTCTTCTTTTGTTTTATTAATTGTTGTTATAATGAAATCAACAGTCATTTTTAATATTCCTTAATATATCTTTTGTAAAGTCTGCAATAAAGTTTTTTTGAAAAAACAAAAACTGACTTTTTTATAAACTCTTTTAATGAAGACGGATGCAAATTAAATAAGATTTTGTGCTTTTTAGCAAATAGTATAATCTTGTTAATTTGATCTAACTGTAATTGAGAAAATTCTTTCTTGTCAATTCTTGGATACATCATCAAATAGATTTTATAGAATTCATTTAGTATTTTTCTATTCAATTTTTTGTTTTCTTTAAAAGCTAAATCAAAACTGAAATTATAAAGAAAAACATATGAATTTAGTGAATCAATTATTTTATTAGGAGTCATTTTTGATTGACATAAAGAGCCAGCATGATGTTGATAAAAATAACTATAATAAAAGAGTTTCACCGAAGTCTTTGCTTTATTAAAAATGCATGGAGTAAGATACTGATCTTCCAAGAAGGAAATAGATTCATCGAAATAGGTATTTTCCCATAGCTTTCCTTTGTATAACTTTGTAGGCGCGTGACATTTTATATTTCCGGAAACTAATAATTTTAAAGCTGAAAATCTATCTA
Organism: Bacteroidales bacterium; assembly: GCA_024413595.1. Classification (GTDB taxonomy): domain Bacteria; phylum Bacteroidota; class Bacteroidia; order Bacteroidales; family UBA3824; genus UBA3824. The sequence goes on along the minus strand of JAKSUC010000061.1, from coordinate 15,761 downwards.
AGACCAGATCATCTCCAGTTAGGAAAATGTTTGAACAATATGTCCCGTCTTCATTCAATCCTTTGTATAAAGAACAAACAATATCAGCATTATATTTGTTCATTGCATTCTTTGATTTTTCAATGAACTCTTTATCAATAAAGTCATCGGAATCAACAAATGAAATATAGCAATTATCAAAGTCTTTTATGTATTTCAAACCAGCATTTCTTGCTGATGAAAGACCTCCGTTTTCTTTATTAATTATAACTAAGTTATTATGTTTTTTCTTTTCCTCTTCTAAAATTGATAACGAGCCATCAGTAGAACCATCATTAATAAAGATAACAAAAAAATCTTTGTCTGTTTGAGCAAAAATGGAATCGATACATCTTTGTAAATATTTTTCTGTGTTATAAACAGGAACAATAAAATAAGTTATCATATTTGATCCCCTGTAATATTAGTATTAAATTCTTCTGGCTCAGGTAGTTCTTCAAAAACATTAAACTCTGCAACAATTCTTCTATTATCTATATCTGGCAAAAACATTTCTGCTCTTACATACCAATAACGACGACGACAGACCTGTTTACCAAAAATAGCAGGTTTTGTATCATTTAAATTAACAATTTCTCCACCATATGTTTTGTCATATAAAACTCTATAATCAAAATCGTAATGGTAAGATGTGCTATATGGTTCGTTTAATTTAATATCCAAGTATCCGAAACCATGAGGTATACCATCAATTACTTCAACATTATAACAAACTACACAATTATCTTTATCAAATAGGGATATACAATTTTCAACTCTAATATCTTTAAAATGGGCTGGGTTTGATGCGATTTGATAAGTATCATTAAATCCTGCATAGGCAAGTTTGTATTTGGCAGCCAAGTAAATATACCTTGTTTTAGCATCTAGGGAGTGGCAGGAAGTTAAAGCAAAACTAGCAATTAACAAAAGAAATATTTTTCTCTTCATAGCCAACCTCCTTTACTGACAAACATTCGCTTAATGGCAATACAACCAATAAAATATTGAACATAAAAACAGTTGCTGAACTACTTGTTATCAATATTTCAAGTTCTGCTAAGTTCAAAATTAAAGACGATACAAATAAGGCAAAAAAGATAAATCCATACAAAATATTATTTTTGGTAATTTTGCAAATACAAGAAATGAGTTTAACTAAAAGCAAAACATAGATTAATAAACCCACTAGACCTGTTCTACCAAAATAAATTGCTATTCCTGTATGGAGCGAGTTAATAATTTCTGGAGTAACCGAATATTCGTAAGCTTCAAGAAGTCCTTTGTTAAAACCAAACATAAGATTGGTAGCAGGAAATTTTTCAAGAAAGGAAAAAAGAATTGTTAATCTAGATCCGGCACCCTGTTCACCTCTATCAGCTAAAGTTTGAAGTATAGAATTAACTAGTGATCCTAATTTTGTTTCCTTTAGAGCTGATACACTTCCAAAAATGGTTGGAATCAAAAGGAACAATCCAAGGAAAGCAAAAATTATAACGCCAAATAAAATTTTCTTCTTTTTAATGATCAAATGTAATGCAATTCCTACAAGAAGAACAATAATTGCAAGAATATTAGCAATGATTGCAGTTTTGCAGAAACTTGCTAATGAACATACTAGGGTTAAACAAAAAGTAACTAATGAAAAAACAATTATGCAAATCTTTAAAATTTTTCTCTCTCTATAAAATTTTGCAGCAAGATAGCAAAGCAATATAGAAGAAGGAACGGCGGCGGCAAGGAATATGCCCCACTGTTGTTTGTCGCCAAATATCGAACCAATGGTTATAGGAGAATATGTCCACTTTCCTGAAATAAACTCTATGTAATAATTTCTTTCTTTAATGAAAGAGTAAATACAGCTATAAAACATCACAAAAACAAACGACAAAATAAAATAAATGTAAAACTTTTTAGATTTTAGTGTTTGCGGAAAAATGAATACAAATGAATAAGCAAACAGCATATCAACAATAAAAGAGAGAGACATTTTAACCAAAGTTAAATCAGAAACTCCAGTAATCATTTCACCCATAAAATTATAAAGAGCAGTTGTTCTATACAATGATCTAAATTCTGTTGGAGTAAAAAAAGTAAATAATAAGCCAAAAACAATAATTATTAGAAATGGAATAAGCCAAATCTTATTAATTTTGTCTCTATAAGACAGAAAATTTAAGAATGCACAAAAAACAAACAAAATAGATAAAAGAATTCTAATTATTAAACCCGATGTTGTTGAATACCTAAAAAATCTAGGAAAACCAGGAAACCAAGTTGCATACGCACAAAGAGAAACAAAAAAGTAAATAAAAATTACGCAAATTGTAAAAATATTAAGCATTTTCTTAAACTTTTCTGAATCTACGTAATTAAATAGTTTCTTTATTACCATAGTAATATTTTATATTATTTAAATGATTTGAAAAGAAAAAAATATTAATCAAAAAAATTAATTGCTTTCAAATATGGATTTATATAGTTTCAAATAATCAGAAGCCATTCTTCTTTCAGATAGAGATTTAATTGCATATTTTCTAACAATTGAATTATCATAATTTTTAACTAATTTTATGTTTTGAGCTAATTCATGAATATCCGAATACTTTGAAAATTTTACATATTCACTATCATAGCATTCATCAGGCCCAAAACATTTAAATAAGCAAACTTTTGTTCCACACAACAAGGACTCAATAATCGTCATAGGAAAACATTCGTTTTCAGACATCATTAAAGTTACGTTGGCTTTATTATAATATTCAACCAATTTTTTCTTATCAGTTATACGGCCTGTGTATAAAACACCATCAACTCTTTTGGTTTTATTTGTGTATGGACCAACAACAGTAAACTTATATTCAGGCATAACCTTAACAAGTCCGCTTAAAAATTGGTGCCCCTTTACCGGATCATCAATGCGAGGGTTAATAAACAAAACTGATTTTTCTTCTTTTTGAACGTTATCTAAAATTGAAAAATCGTCAGTGCTTGAACCATTAATAATCGACTGATTATCAAATCTATTGAGTAAAATCGAGCGTTGCGCTCTTTTTGTCAGCCATGGAGTGCAGCCAATAACCTTTATGTTATTCGAATTAAATAATGAATAAACTTTGAAAAGTTTGTTAAAGGCCTTCTTTGTATTGTCAATATAGCTCTTAGTTGATAAATATAAGTGAGGACAATTTTTACAACCACCACTTGCCCACTTCTCACATCCTAAAGCATATCCGCAAGTTCCAGTATACATTTGTTCAGAATGTAATGTCATTACTACTTTATATCCTTTTATAGCTAAAAATTTTAAAAGTTTATAGACATTTACAAAATTATCATTTAAGTTATGAATATGGACAATATCTGGGCGAATTTTCTCAATTTTCCTAATTATTTTTTTTGTCGCAATGAAATTCCCGGAATACAGCATGCCTGTAATTCTTGCTCTTAAGGCATTAATTTTGTTAAAAAATTCACCGCTTAGTTTAAAAACATTTTTGTCATTTTTGTAGCATTTACCACGCCCATAAATAACATAAGATTGTTCACCGCAATTTAAAAAATAATTATGAAGTGATTCCACAATTCTACCAGTACTACCAACCTTATAAACTGAATTAATTTGAAGTATTTTCATATTTTGTAGCAAAAAGATAATTCAAATACATCATTCCTGAAAAAATACAGAAAATCACAAAAACAAAACCAATTCCCGCAGTGCCTGGAATAAAAAATTGATTATTCTTATAAAAATTGCTGATAATTAAAGCAAAAGTTGTAAAAATTAAACCGGTTAAAGTAATTGATCCTAGTAAATATATGAATCTTCCTGAGTCAAAATCAGATTTCTTAGTTTCATTATCATATTTTCTAGTTAAGATAATCGTGGTCGCACAAAGTAATCCAAGAAAAACAATTAATGCGACAATAAAAATAGAGCCTAGAGTATAGTTTTTTCTTCCGAACAACGGAAAAAAAGAATAACCAAAAAAGACAGATAATAGCAAGGAAATCTGATTAGCAAGTATCAAAAAGAGATTTTTCTTTGTTAGAATTGCTTTAATAGATGAGAGTTTATTTCTTTCCATATTAGTTATTTTATATAAAAATAATACAAAAACCAAGTTAAAGGGGTAAACTACTTAAAAATTGCTCCAAGTAAATGTTTGAAATTTAAATAAAAATATAAACTTATGTAATGCTTCTTTGCATATTTATTCTTTATTTTAATGAGTTTGTTATTTGCTTCAGGTATATGGCTATGATTAGAAACAAATATACCTTCTTTAATAAACTTTATTCCACGCACCCATCGAAACTTTTTGAATGTTACCCAAGATCTTAATGGCATGTAGGTAGCGAAGGCAGAATAATAGAAATAATCCATTAAGTCCAAATTATTAGAAAATTTCTCGCTAAACTTTTTAAAATAGAGTTTAAAATTATTCTCATAGTTTTTATTAAAATGGTGACTCAAACTTTTTCTATCAATGCGATAAAAATCACTAAAATTGTCAAAAAACAAAACTTTTCCTTCATTCTTTATTAACTCAGCAATAAAAATAGTGTCTTCGTATTGTCGTAATTCTTCATCGAAACTTATTTTGTTTTTAATAAGAAAATCTTTCTTTAAAATTTTGCATCTAACACCTCTTAGTGCATAATCCTTATATTCTTTAGGGGCGCTACGTGCACAAAAAATATCCTTAAATAAAACTTTATTTTCAAAAATCTTCAAATTTGAATCATTTTCATTAACAACTAATGTTTTATTGTCTATATATTTTCTTTTAAAAAGGGCTAAATCAAAATCTAGGTCTTTAAATGCCACTTGGTTTAGTAAGTCAACGTTAACCAAATCATCGCTATCAATAAAACATAGAAATTCGAATTTCGATGCTCTAATACCCGCGTTTCGAGAAAAAGAAACTCCACCATTTTTCTCATTTTTAATTACATTAAAATTGGGAAATTTTTTAAATTGATTAAATATATCAATAGTAGATTTATCGGTGCTACAATCATCAACAATAACAACCTCAAAATTATCCTTATTAAGTTTTAAAAGACTAGTTAATAACGCGTTCAAATAAACAGCATTGGTATTATAAACAGGAATAATTACTGAAATATTCATATATAAAATTATGCAATAATTTCTTTAAAATGTGTAGCAAAAGAAAAAACCATTGTTTCTTCATTTCTCAATGTAAAAAATAAAAATTAATGCATACAGTAAGCAAAAATTGTAATATTTATGTATGAAAATTTGTTTTATCAGCAAAACTTTTAATAATGTTGGTGGCATTGAAAAAATAACTTGTGATTTAGCTAATTCTTTATCTCAAAAAAAGTTTAATGCTAATGTACTACAATTAGAAAGGAAAATTCATCCTTACTATTCTTTTAATGAGGAAGTAAAACTTTCTTCTTTAAAATGTAAAGAGAATAAAAAAATATATGTTTTAATCAAATTATTTTTCTTTTTAAATTTTCATCGTATAAATAGACTTGTGATTCAAAATATGAATCTTGGTTACATATCAATTTTGAGAAAATTTAAACTTGTTAGAACTAAAATTATTTTTGTTGATCATTCATCATTAAATTATTACCTATCTAACAATATTCAAAATGAGATTACAAAAAGAATCAAATATACGAAACACGCAGACATGGTTGTTGCTTTGACTAGCGATAATCAACGCTCATACACAGAAAAATTAGAACTTCCAAAATCAAAGGTTGTTTGCATTCCTAATTTCACTAATTTAGTTGCAAATGGAAATTATTATTCAGAATCTTCAACAACGATAATTGCAATCGGCAGACTAGATAAACAAAAACGTTTTGACTTATTACTTGATGCATTTAGCATAGTTAATAAAATAAATCAAAATTGGAACCTTGAAATTTATGGCGAAGGAAAAGAACGCTCTTCCCTACAAGAAAAGATTGATAAATTAAATTTATCAAAAGTTGTTTTTCTAAAAGGAAATTATAATTCAATTAATGAAGCAATGAATAATAAAAGTTTTCTAGTTGCTTCTAGCGAATTTGAGGGTTTTGGAATTATGCTTCTTGAAGGTCTTGCTTTTGGGATGCCTTTAGTTTCATTTGATTGTTATAGCGGTCCATCAGAAATGATTAAAAATGGATTTAATGGATACTTAGCAAATAAATTAGATGTTAAAGACTTGGCTGATAAAATTTGCAATATGATAGCTAACAAAGAATTAAGATCAAAGATGTCTCAAAATGCGAAATTAGTCTACCAAAATTTTGAAAAAGAATATGTTGTCCAAAAATGGATAGATATGTTCTCTAATTTTTAGTTTGTTTTAACTTGTTTACACTTAAAGAAGAATAGATTGAGATCAATAACGTTAAAGAAAATAAAAATCTTAAATTAATTAAAACAATTCCGATAAAAAATATTAATTTTTGTTTTTTGTTCTTATTATAAGAATTTTTAACTGAATGTTTTTTAAATTCTTTACACAAAAAACTCTTTCTTTTTAATGTATTTTTGACCAAATTGTAACGCTCTTTAAAAGGAATATGTTTCTTTTTGCCACCACTTCTAAAAAACTTAGGAAGCCAATAAAAGAAATAATACCAAGTAAATTTATCAATATATTTTCCGCCACATTCTTCACTAGATAAAATTCCATATGAATACGAAAGATATGTGCTGAGCCAGTTTAAACTGTCTCTATTATGATTTGATCTATATAAACTTCCTGTGTTTATTCTATAAAAGTACAAACAATTATCTGACGTGTAAGCGACAGGTTTCAATAATGCACATTCAAGATTAAATATTTTATCTTCTCCAACCAATCCAAAATCTTCTTTAATAGCTAGATTATTCTTTAAAATAAATTCTTTTCTATACACTTTTGCTGGATTACCGCTAAAAACCCATTTAGGAAGCAAAGCATCATCTTTGCACAAAAATTTATCAATGAATAATTGTTTAATATTTTCGACAGATTGTTTTTCGAAAGAAAATTCATTATTAAGGAAATTTTCAATTTTTGATGTCACACAGTAATAAATGATATCGACATTCTCATCTGCTCTTATAATGCTATTACTAAAAGATAGATAGTCTTCATGCATCAAATCATCACAATCCAAAAATACGATGTAATCGCCTTGAGCTTGTTTAATTCCTAAATTTCTTTTATAACCAACACTATGAGTTTCACAATTAATTAATTTAAAACGTCTATCATCAGGAAGATTGTTTGCGTTCACACTACCATCGCTACAAATAATTAAACATTCGAAATTTGAATAAGTCTGTTTTAAAACAGACTGAATGCATTCGTCAAAAAAAAGAATGTTTGTTTTAAAACAAGGAATAATTATCGAATAGGTAATATTATTTTTCATATTTCGATTTATTTGGGAAAACTTTTTCTAACGCCTCTAACACGGCTTTATTTTTTTCTGGAGTTGAATCGTAATTAATACACAACATTTTGTATTTTTTCTTATTAATGATTGATAAAAGCTTAGAATCATTCATAAATGAATAATAACTATTTTTGTGTCTTGAGTAAGGATGAAAATTTCCACTGCAGATAGCGCTCCATCTCATTAAATTTTCAGTATTACAATATGGGGATCTAAACTTCTCTTGACATGATAAAGCCATGTCTTGAGGAAAAGTTTCCCAAATCTTATTAAATTCGCTTTTTTTGTAAGGAGCTGGAGAATGTGGTTCGTAAAAACCAGAAAAAAGTGCAAATCTAGATAATGAACAATTCTTAACAAAACCTTTTATACCATATTTGAAATTAAACCACTTGAAAGGGTGCTTCTTTATAACAGCTTTCTTTTTATACAAAGTATTAAGTTTTGTCATATCATTTAAAATCATATGGTAAAAATAATCGTTTTTATATGAGCCATTAACATCTTGAATTGCAATATCGCACGGTAAACCTTTTCTAAAGAAATCCTCTTCTTTTGTTTTACTTAAAAAAATCATATCATCATTTGCATAGATAAAGTTTTCTTCTAATCCATTAATATTGTGCAAATTTAAATTAATAGTCGCAGAGTTGAAGGTTGGCAAAAATTGTTCTGGAATAAAATCTTCATGTTTAACATGAATTAAATTATCGGTAATATTAATCCAATTTGGTAAATGACCACAGGTAACTAAATAGATTTTATTTACCCATTTGCAGTTTGCTTCAATCGATCTTAAAACATACTTTAGCAAACCATTTTCGTTATAACGTTTGCTAATATCAGCATCGATTTTCTTTTTTCCAGCTGGTACATATTTGTTGTATTCATCAACCCAGTTAGGATCATTCGAATCAACCCAAGTAATAACAATATCAGTCATATTTTTGCCTTTACTTCCTATTTCTTATGAAATATATTATAGTAAGTTTTTGGATTTATATTAAATATAATTTTTCTAATAAATAACTTAAAAGAAAGCGGAAAATAATAACGAGAACATTTATTTTCCCTGTAAAACTTTAACATTTCTTGGGCCTTTTCTAAATCAGTAGGCTCACAATTAATTAAATCTAAGCGACTATATTTTGAAATTAAACGATGAGCGAAATTATGCTTTAAAATTTTTAGATATTTTTTATTTTTATATTCTGATTCATTTATAAAATTGATTTGAAGCTTAATTGCTTCTAACGTTGAAAAAATATTTTTGTTTGTTGCTTTTGAGTGGGAAATTGAATTTTCTGAGTGCATTACATAGTAATAACCACAATAAGGTGTACAAACAACAGTAGAAGAATTTAAAAACGTTTTATAAATTGTTGCAACATCTTCAAATAAGGAAAGATTTTTTGGATAAAACACATTCTGCCACATTTTGCATTTGTAAAATTTATGATGTGAATGAGAATTTATTAAAAAATCTTTTAAAATTGATTTAACGGCATCTTCTTTATTTAAAACTTTTACTTTTTTAAACTTATTTTTATTAATATTGTTAACAATATATCCCGAACAAACAATATCAGAATTATATTCATTTAATAAACCCATATGAGTTTCAAAATAATCTTCCTTAATATAATCATCACTATCAATAAAAGTAATTATGTCTTTTTCATTTGATTTGCTTAGCACAAATTCAAGCCCATGGTTTCTAGCAGAAGAAGATCCTTGATTGCTTTGGTCAATTAAAACTATATTTTTATGCTTGTTTATATAACTATTTAAAAATATTTGAGTTGAGTCGGTTGAACCGTCGTTAACAACAACTAACAAAAAATCCTTAAAAGTTTGATTAAAAATTGAGTCCAAGCATTTAGACAAATATCGTTCAGAATTGTAACATGGAAGGATAACGTAAAGCATAGTTATTCAATAAAACGTGTGTTATTTAAATGGTGAGGTTTTCTCTCGTTAGAATCAGCTGGTGGTTTCATATAATCACCGTATCTAATAGTTAAGACTTTATCATAGAGTGATGTTACCAAGTATTTTCTATTCTCAAAAGGCATTAAAATTGTGTTGTCAAATAATTCTATTGGATAAATATCATCAGACTTTGAAAATGCATTATTTCTGAAAAAATACATATGTTTTCCCGAATTAAATTGACTGGAGATGCTATTTTCTTTAAAACAATATTTGATATGTTTCCCTCTATAAAATAAAGTGAAAAAATTCTTAATAATATTTTTGTTATATAATCTAACCGAGTGACCTCTAGCACGATCAATTTTACCAAGTTTCTTTTTTAAATATTTTCCTTGCTCAATTGTTTCAATGTAATCACACGGATAAATGTCTATATCGACTCCATACTTTTCTTTTTTAACATACACAGGTTCATTTTTAATTGTAGATAAATCAGCTACTTTTCCCCACGGCAAATAATACCAACTGCATTTTTCATGGTTTATAAATTCGTATTTATCCGATTTGAATGTCCTTGCAAAAATTTCATAATCTTCTCTGGGCATTGCAATATCAATGTCATCATCCCAAGGAATGAATCCTTTATGTCTAATGCATCCAAGCAAGGTGCCAGAAAATAAGGAATATCTTAAATTGTTCTTAACACAAAAACTATGAACCTCATCCAAAATATCCATACTAATACTTTTGACTTGATCTATGGTTAATTCTTTTCCAATCATACATATATCTTATAATAATAAGAAAATGTATTCAAACATTTCCAAATATTTGAAAAATTGAAGTTCCTAAAGGCAACGATTTAGAAATTTATCTACCCAAATTAAAATAATAATATAAAATATTAATATGAAAAAATACTCTGATTTCACCAAAAAATATAGCTTGTTTTTTATTTTTGGCTTTGCATTTTTAACAATGTTCACATATGTCTTTAAGGATTTAACCTTTACATCTGTGGGTGGAATTATTTATAGATGTTTTATTGGAGCATTAATTTTAACATTTTCTGTATTCTATTTTTATAAAAACTACAAATCATTCAATTTAAAAACAATACTGCCAGTCAGCATTTATTTAGTTGCAGGAATGATAGCAACTTTTGTAACTCCTTCTATAATTCATGCAAATGTAAGCACTAAATTATATTTCGAGTCTATATTCACATTAGGAATGAACGCGATTTCGCTCTTTGTGTTTATAGATCATATTTCTAATAAAAATGAAGAATATTCTTATGCAAACATTATTTGTTACGTTGTTGTTTGGTTTGCGTTCTTTTTAACTATTTCAACATATGTTTTCCAATTTAAAGAAATCGGCAAGTCATTTTCTGAAGCTGATGGATGGAATTATTCCGTAACTTCTATATTTTATATAAAAACGCCATATGGCTACTTGCTATTATTAGGTTCTATATTTGCAACTATTTTAATGTTTAATGAAAACAAATTTTATTTTATTTTTGCCCCAGTTTATTTTGCGATAAACGCCTTTATTTCTCGAAATAAAACCTCGCTACTTTTTATTATTATTTTGATGCTAGCTTCTATTATTCTGTTTGTTATCAAAAATTGGAATCGAAAGAGGAAAGAATTCACTATAGTTTTTTCAATCATAGGCGGGCTTGTACTAATTCTTTCGCTTCTAACATTTGTGGAAGTCTTAAGGTTTGGCATATTTAATAATTTCTACTACTTTATAAAAACATCAATTTTTGAAAATGCTAGAACTGTTTTACTTGATCGTTTTGATAAATGGAACGCCGTTTTCAATAATATGAAACCATTTGGTTATGCATTTGGCTATGGGGAAAAAATAGCTCCTTTAGCTTTCAATAAATATGGAACTACTTTAGGTGATAATATCTATGTCTTTACAATAGGAACAGGCGGCATTATTAAACTTGCTCTTCTATTATTCCTAATTATATTTATTTATAAAACCTATATTTCGAGCGATTTTAACTGTTATAAAAAGAGTCTTACAATCATTTTAATTTCTTGCATCGTTCTTGCTGGATTATTTGAAGATGACTACATTTATGGATTTAATTTTACTTCATTGTTTGCAATGCCAATTATATTTTGTTCAAACAAAATTATTTTAAATAATTAGAAAGATAAATATTAAAGATTATGAATTTACTTAAACGATATAAAAATCACAAATTAAGAAAAACTAACTATGTTAAATACTTAAGGCAAAAAGGTATTTCGATTGGCGATAATACTAAAATTTCTAATGAATACAGCATTATTGATCTTCAAGCTCCGTTTTTAATAACCATAGGAAATAACGTTTTTTTAACAAGCGGTCACACAATATTAACGCATGATTATTCTAGATGTGTTATTAGCAGAGCTTCCGGAAATGTATTAGGTTTTGGCGGACCGGTTATTATTAAGGACAATGTTTTTGTTGGTATGCACACAACAATATTACCAAATACCATTATCGAAGAAAATGTTATTATTGGTGCAAATTCGTTAGTTAAAGGTCATTTAGAAAGCGGCTTCGTTTATGCAGGCAATCCAGCAAAGAAAATTTGTTCTTTAGAAGATTACGAAAGAAAAAGAGAAGAGAAACAAATTGAAGAAGCAAAAACAATTGCATTAGAATACTTCAAAAAATATAAGAAAATGCCCGATGAAAAATTTTATGAATTATATGATTATCAATGGTTATGGTCAGACATCACCATTACGGATAGATTTAAAAATGATTTTGCAACAAATAAAAATCATATCGCAGAATTGTTTATGAAACAAAAGCAACGACCGTATAAAAATTATGAAGATTTTATAAAAGCAATATCTATTAAATAAAATAATAAAATAATCTTATTTTATTTTAATAATATGCCCATCTTCAACCTTAAAAATGCAATCGCACGAGTCTATAGTATTAAGCCTGTGAGTAATAATAATTAATGTATGATCAGAAGAATATTGCGAGACATGTTCTAAAATATTTTTTTCTGTTTCGTAATCTAAAGCAGAAGTAGCTTCATCAAAGACAATTATGTTGGTATTTCTGTAAAAGGCTCTAGCAATACCAATTCTTTGCCTTTGACCACCAGACATTCTAACGCCGCGTTCACCAATAACCGTGTCTAGTCCATTTGGCAATCGTTCAACATATTCTTTTAATTGGGCTTTTTCAAGAGAATCCCAAATTTTGGCATCATCAATCTTGTTTGCTTCAATTCCAAAAGCAACATTATTTCTAATTGTGTCATCACTTAAATAAATGTTTTGAGGAATATAAGAAATATTTTTTCTCCACCCTCTCATGTTATCAACAATATTAATACCATCGCACGAAATTGATCCTTCTCTACAAGGAAGCAATCCAAGTAACAAATCGATCATTGTTGTCTTTCCTGCTCCTGATGCTCCGCTAAATGCGACGGATGAATTCTTTTTAATATTCAAATTAATATCTTTTAAAACGACACGATCGGGAAGTGACTTATAGTAAAAAGAAACATTGTTAACTGAAATTTCATTTTCAAAAGGCATCGTCTTTACATCTTTATCATTTGACTCAATGTATGAAACATTTTCTGTTGTTTTAATATCTTCATACAAACTATTAACTGACGTTTCGTAAAATTGCAAATTGTTGACAACTGTCGTTATAGCTGTAACTGAAGGGAGTAATTTAATTACAGCATATGCAAAAACGGAAAATGTAATTACGATTTGCGAAGGAGCTGTGCCAACCAAAATAACTATAGCTAAAGCCAGGCAAATTCCAAGCATGCCAATCAACTCTAATGTGTGCCCAGGAACACTATTTAAAACAACACGTTTAAGTCCGAGATTATTAATTTTTATTCTGTTTTTATCATAAACATTTGTAAAATAACCTTCACTATTACCAATTTTGCTTTCCTTAATTCCGTTAAAAGCCTGTGATAAGTATTTATAATTATCAGAATTAAGATTTTGCAATTCTTTTCCGTATTTTTTAGATTTTGGTTTTACAATTTTTAATACCACAAAAGAAAAAAGCAGAATAAGTACGGTTAAAATCAATGTAACTTTCCAATCTTGAATAAATAGGAATACAGCTAAAGTGATTATAGTGGCAATTTTAACAACGAAATCTAAAATATTGGTTACAGCATTGGTAAATAAATCAACATCGTACGTAGATTTTCTAATTAAAGTAGATGAATTATTATCTAAATGAAACTCATAAGGGAACAACAAATAAGCTGTCATTAACTTTTTTGTTAATCTTCTAGAGTAAGACATTGTGAATCGAGTAATTAAATACGTTCTAAAAATAGCATATGCACATTTAAATAGAAACAAAACAGCCATACATCCAAGGCAAACAAAACACAAATTATTTGCATTCCCATTCAATTGGAAAACGTTATTTATTATTCTAACAAACGTGTTTGTTTCAATAACTTCCTCTGGAGTGACTAAAATTTCCACAACTGGCAAAATGGCAGATATTCCAACCAAATCCAAAAATGCAGAACCGAGAATAACTAAAAATATACCAATTAGTATTTTTCTGTCTCTCTTTGATAATAAATATGCGATCTTTTTAAGCATGTCAAATATTATAATTTGATATTTGTTTTAAATCAAATATTAATAACTAATAAACAAAAATGACTATCATTCCCAAAAAATATTTTTCTTAATACATCTGGCTGGTACACCAGCAACCATTGTGTTTTTTTCAACATCACGAGTAACCACTGCCCCCGCAGCAACTATTGAACCATCTCCTATATGAACTCCTGGCAAAACTATAGCGTTCATGCCAATCCAAACATGATCACCAATTATGATTTCTTCAGTTTGAATAAAATCATTTTCTAAAACATTGTGATTATTTGAATCACGTATTTTAACTCCATCAGCAATAGCACAAAAATCACCTATCTTAATATGATTGTAACAATCGATACAACAATCGTGATTTATATAACTTCTGCCCAATTCAATTTTAGCGTTTTTATAAACATTAATTTTCGAACCAGAATAGGAACTAAAGCAATCTGAAATTAACGATGCATTTTTTTCTAAAAGCAATTGTCCAGATATTTTGTTTCTTTTTTGTAACTTTTTATTCCAATTTTTATTTAACTCTAAATAACCCATTAATGTTATGTTAGCGGTCTTGTCGATATATTTTGTAAATGGCTTGTGAATATAAATTTTATTTCTTTTTGGACCTTTGCCAACAAGAAATTTAATTAATTTTTTTATTTTTTTCATGCTTAAAGCATATAACATCTAACCCACCCCCGCAAGACCTTTTAGTCTTAGCGACTTTTCTTGCTATACGAGAACTTGTTTAGGCTTCTCTATCAAGAAAAGTAAAGCCATATTGAGGATAGGCTTCACTAATGGGTGTATAAAAAGATAAGCACTTAATACAAGATTATTTACTAATCATAATTTAATATTTGGTTATCTCTTACTTTATTATTTAGATTCAATATTAAAAATTAACTAATAAATGATCTACACTTGGTGAAGATATTGTTTGTATATAGACTTCTTATCATAAATCAAATTCTAAAATTACATTATTAAGGATATTTAAATATAAAACGAAAAAAGAATATTTTATTTTTAGAATAATTCTTTACAATAGAATATATGAAAATAGGAATTTTAACATACCATTCTTCTAAAAACTTCGGCTCTAGTCTGCAATGTTTTGCACTCTATAGTTTGATTAAACAAAAAAAGCATAAGCCGGTTGTTATTGATTATTATTCTTTTAATCGAAAAGGTATAAAAAATTTCATACGTAGATGCATTTTCTTTTTTGAAAAATTAATAAAGAAATCTATTCTCAACCCTCAATCACAATTTTTACATTTTGAATATAATCTTTCCAAACCATATAAAACATCTGATTTTATATTAAATGAAAAATTAGATAAAATTGTTGTTGGAGGCGATCAACTCTGGAATCCAGCTATTATCCATAATGTTTACTATGGAAGTTTTGATACTAAAAACAATTACAAAAAATACTCGTATGCGGTTTCCTTTGGACAGAGCGCTGTTACTTTATCTAATGAAAGAATTGCGTTATTAAAGAATTTTACTTGCTTATCAGTTAGAGAAAATGAGGGGAAAAATATTCTAGATAAATATGGATTAAATTCTAAGGTGTGCCTCGATCCAGTATTGTTGCATGATTCAAAATTTTGGAAAAAGAATGAAAGAAAGCCTTATATTAACGATAAAAGATTTATATTCTGTTACTTTTTAAAAGGAATCGATTCTTATTCTGAAGATATATTGGAATATTCCAAACGCAAAAATATCAAATGT
>JAKSUC010000060.1 GCA_024413595.1 Bacteroidales bacterium | reverse complement strand
TATGCTTCGCATACGGTTAACTCTATTAAGCACCTTCGGCGCTCTGACTTTAGACAAATGAAGACATGTCCCCCTCTTAGTGACTCTATTAAGCACCTTCGGCGCTCTGACTTTAGACGTGGGGCAAGCGTATCATACTCGTAACACAACCTTAAAACCTACATCGTCAATTAAGGTAATCGAGAAAACTTTAATTAAGGAATTAAGGTAATCGAGAAAACTTTAATCAAGGAATTAAGGAATCAAGGAAATCGAGTTCAATTAATAATTAAAAATTAAAAATGCGAGTTTGACATAAAATTGCAATCAAAAATGAATAAAAAAAATCGAGTTAGACGTAAAACGCTTCTGTTTTGAAGCATACCATCTTCTAACTCGATTTTTTTTAATTATTAATTGGAATCAGCTCTTAATTCTTAATTATTAATTCTTAATTAAAAATATTTATTTTCCAATTCCTTGATATTTGAAACCTAAAGCTTCCATATCTTTACGATTAAGGATATTACGTCCATCAAAAACAAATGCAGGTTTCATCATGTTGTCATGAATTTTTTTCCAATCTAACTCTTTAAATTGATCCCATTCTGTAAGGATTACTACAGCATGAGCATTTTTACATGCTATATAAGGATCAGAAACCATGGTTAAATATTTTGAATTGTCTTCTTCTGTTCTAGAATTTAAATGATTGATGTCGATATACATTTGAGTTTCCGAAACTTTAGGGTCATATACACAAATGTTAGCTAAATCGTTCATAAGAAAATCGGCAACATACATGGCTGGAGTTTCACGAGTATCGTTTGTGTTTTTCTTGAAAGCCCAACCTAAAAATGCTATCTTTTTACCAGAAACTGTATTATATAAGGTGGAAATAATATTATCAGCAAAACGATGTTTTTGATAATTATTAATTTTAATAACTTGATCCCAATATTCAGCTACTTCTTCTAAACCAAGAGATTTGCAAATATACACAAGATTTAGAATATCTTTTTGAAAACAAGAACCACCAAAACCAACTGAAGCCGTTAAAAATTTATTACCTAAACGAGTATCAGCTCCAATAGCTTTAGCCACTTCAGTAACATCAGCTTCAGTTTTTTCGCATAAAGCCGAAATAGAATTAATAGAAGAAATTCGTTGAGCTAAAAAAGCATTTGCTGTAAGTTTCGACAATTCTGAACTCCACACATTAGTATGAATAATTTTATCGCGAGGAATCCAATGAGCATAAATAGCAGTAAGTTCTTCAATAGCAACTTTCCCTTCTGGCGAATCTTCACCACCAATAAGAACACGGTCGGCATTCAACAAATCGTTTATAGCTGTTCCTTCTGCCAAAAATTCTGGGTTAGATAAAATTTGAAATTTAACTCCATTACCTGTGTTATTAAGAATAGAACGAATAGCCTCTGCAGTTCTAACAGGCAAAGTAGATTTTTCAACAACAATTTTATCAGTTTTAGAAACAGCAGCAATTTGACGAGCACAAAGTTCAATAAATTTTAAATCGGCAGCCATACCTTTTCCTTTACCATATTCTTTGGTAGGAGTATTAACCGACATAAAAATCATATCTGCTTTTGAAATAGCTTCTTCTACATTGGTAGAAAAAAACAAATTCTTATTTCTAACTTTAAAAACAATATCAGCTAATCCTGGTTCAAAAACAGGAATATCAGCTTGATTATCACTATTCCATGCAGCAATACGTTTTGCATTTAAGTCCACAACAGTTATATTAATTTCTGGACATTTATATGCCATAACCGACATTGTTGGACCACCAACGTATCCTGCACCTATACAACAAATATTTTTTATCATTTGCTTAACGAGTTTCGTAATTTTTATTTATCCAATTTTTATATTCTCCAGACACAACATTATTAATCCATTCAGGATTTGATAGATACCAATCAATAGTTTTTTGTAAACCTTGTTCAAAGTTTACAGATTGAGTCCAACCTAAAGAGTTCTTTATTTTGTCACAATTTATAGCATATCTTTTATCATGACCTGGGCGATCTTTTACAAAAGTTATTAAACTTTTATAAAAATCTTTAGGTTTATTATGTTTTTCTGCCATTATTTCACAAACAGCATTAACAATTTGAATATTAGTTCTTTCGTTTTCACCACCAATATTATAAGTTTCGCCAACAATACCTTTATTTAATATAGTCCAAATAGCACTAGCATGATCTTCCACATACAACCAATCTCTAACATTTAAACCATCACCATAAACAGGTAAAGGTTTATTATTTAAAATATTAAGAATCAATAAAGGAATAAGTTTTTCAGGAAAATGATATGGACCATAATTATTAGAACAATTACTTTTTGTAATAGGTAAATTATAAGTATGTTTATATGCTTCAACAAGATGGTCAGACGATGCTTTAGACGCAGAATAAGGACTTCTTGGATCGTAAGGAGTGTTTTCATAAAAGAAACCAGTAGCACCTAAACTACCATAAACTTCATCAGTAGAAACATGATGAAATCTAACATCATTACGATTTGCCCAAAAATTTCTTGCGCACTCTAATAAATTAAAAGTTCCAACAATATTGGTTTGAATAAATTCTTTAGGTCCTAAAATTGAACGATCCACGTGAGATTCTGCAGCAAAATGAACAATAGTATCAATATTGTACGATTTTAAAATATTAGCAATTTTCTCAGTATCACAAATATCAACTTTTTCAAAAAAATATCTTTTTCCACCAAATTGTTTATCAATATCAACTAAATTATTAGGATTTCCAGCATAAGTTAATTTGTCAACATTCACTAAAATTCCATCAAAATTTGTTTTATTAAAAACATAATGAATAAAATTAGAGCCAATAAAACCAGCTCCACCTGTTACTAATATAGATTTCATATATTTTCGTTGTATTGTTGTGTCGTATAAAATAAATCTTTATTTAAAGGTTTTTGAGCCAAATCTTTTGGAGATAAAAGCATTTTTTCGAATGGAATTTGCCAATCAACATTTATAGTTGAATCGTTATAAATAATTCCTTGTTCAGAGTCTTTATTATAAACATTATCAACTTTATATTGAAAAATAGCTTTATCGCTCAACACCACAAAACCATGAGCAAACCCTCTAGGAATAAAAAATCTACGTTTATTTTGATCAGAAAGTTCTACAATTTCATATTTTCCAAAAGTAGGAGAATCAGTACGAACATCCACTGCAACGTCAAGAACTTTTCCCAAAGGAACACTTACTAATTTTGCTTGTGTATAAGGAGGTTTTTGAAGATGAAGACCTCTTAAAACGCCAAAACTAGACATTGATTCATTTTCTTGAACAAAATTTATTTTTCCAATATTTTGTTCAAATAAATCTTTCTTAAAAGTTTCACAAAAATAGCCTCTTTCGTCCCCAATAACTTTTGGTTCAATAATAAAAAGACCTTCAATCTTTAATTTAATAAAATTCATTACCTAATTATTTATATAAGAATTAGCAAGTTTTTCTAGATATTGTCCATATTGATTTTTCAACAAAGGTTTAGCAAGTTTTAATAATTGCTCTGCATTGATATATCCCTTTTTAAAAGCGATTTCTTCAATACAAGAAATTTTTAAACCTTGACGAGTTTCGATAGTTTGAATAAAACTACTAGCCTCATTTAACGATTCATGAGTTCCTGTATCTAACCAAGCATACCCACGTCCCATTAATTCTACACAAAGTCTCTTTTGATCTAAATATTCTTGATTAACCGTAGTAATTTCAAGTTCACCTCTTGCAGATGGTTTAATAGTATGAGCTATTTTTACAACATCATTTGGATAAAAATATAATCCAACAACTGCATAATTTGATTTTGGCTGCAAAGGTTTTTCTTCAATAGAAGTTGCATTTCCTTCTTTATCAAATGTTATAACACCATATCTTTCAGGATCAGTTACAGAGTATCCAAAAACAGTTGCTACATTTTGATTTTCAACTTTTTGTTTAGCATCTAATAATAAATTTGGTAACCCATGACCATAAAAAATATTATCACCCAAAACTAAACATACACTATCATCACCAATAAAATCTTTACCCAAAATAAATGCTTGAGCCAAACCATCAGGACTAGGTTGTTCTACATACGAAAAATTCAAACCTAAATCTTCTCCTGAACCAAAAAGTCTTTTAAAAAAAGGTAAATCAATAGGAGTTGAAATTATCAAAATATCTCTTATACCCGCAAGCATAAGTGTAGACAATGGATAATAAATCATTGGCTTGTCATAAATTGGCAACAATTGTTTTGATACTGCTCTAGTTATAGGATAAAGTCTTGTACCAGAACCTCCTGCAAGTATAATTCCTTTCATAATGATTTTTTAATTATAAATCAATTAATATAATGTATTTACAAATTACAAAATTAATAATTTTTTTATTAATATATTTTATAAAAAGATTTTTCTTAAAAATAAATAATCGTATTTTTTAATGTATTTTTGCAAATAAAAAATATTGACAATTAAATGAAAAAAGCAATACGAATATTTTTTCTAATAAATATAATATTAATGATTTCAACATCATTATTAGCACAAACTGATACAATAGAACGACAATTAGACACTATACATGTTATTGCACAAAAAAACAAAAATAATTTTGAAACAATAAAAATAACCGACATAAAAAATTCTGTTAGTACAGATGGAAATTATATAGAACAAATAGTAAAAATGCAACCTGGCGTTAGTTCTGTTTCTGAACTTTCGTCACAATATAATGTAAGAGGTGGTAGTTTTGACGAAAATTTGGTTTATATAAACGGAATAGAAATTTATCGACCATTATTTATAAGAAGTGGCGAACAAGAAGGTTTAACATTTGTAAATTCTGAACTTACATCAAAAGCAGATTTTTCAGCAGGTGGATTTGGTGCAGAATATGGAGATAAACTTTCGTCTGTTTTAGACATTTCTTATCGAAAACCAACAAAATTTGCACTTTCAAGTTCTATAGGATTATTAGGAGCTTCTTTATCAATCGAAAACAAATCAAAAAACGACAAATTTACATGGTTAACAGGATTTAGATACAAAACATCAAAATATCTACTAAATACTCTTGAAAAAAAGGGAGAATATAATCCAATAGATGCAGACTGGCAAATATTTAGCACATATAAAATATCACCCAAAATAAGTTGTTGGTTTTTAGGTATTTTATCGTCTAACAAATTTTCATTTATACCTCAAAGCCAATCAACATCTTTTGGAACTTTAGAAAATGCACTAAAAATGAATATTTATTACTCAGGACGTGAAGATGATATTTATCAAAGTGGATTATCTGCAATTGCTTTTGAATATTCTAACAGAGAAAATATTAAACTTACAATTTCAGGTTCTACATATTCATCGGCAGAAAAAATAAGTTGCGATATTGCTGCCGATTATTTGTTAAACAATCTAAATCAACAATTTGGAAATGAAAATAACACAGATAGTACTATGAATATAGGAGTTGGCGAAACACTTCACCATATTCGTAATAGATTAAATTCTAATATCACAAATATAAAACACGATGGATTATATTATTATCAAAACAATAAATTAGGTTGGGGTATAAATTCAACCTTTTATAATGTTAAAAGTTATGTAGATGAATGGCAAACAATGGATTCTGCTGGATATTTCATAAATAATAATCAAACTTTAGCAATGTATCATTTATTAAAACAAAATAATAAATTTATAGCAACAGAAATATCAGGATATATTTATAACAAAATAGATTTTAACATTTTAAATACAAAACTATCAGCAAATGTAGGTGTAAGAGCCAACTATTCTGATTTTTCAGACATAACTACACTAAGTCCGAGATTATCAATATTTTTAGATCCAAAATTCAAAAATCAATATACATTTAAAATTTCAATTGGAAGATATGTACAACCACTAACATTTAGAGAATTATTAAACAGTGATGGAACAAAACTATTAAACAGCAATCCTCAAAAATCACTTCAATTTGTATTTGGCGTTTATCATGATTTTAGAATGTGGAATCGTCCATTTAAAATAACAGCCGAAGCATATCATAAAAAACTCAACGACATAATACCATACACTGTAGACAATGTAAAAATAAAATATTATTTATCACAACGTTCCAATGGTTATTCACAAGGAATTGATTTCAAAATATATGGAGAATTTGTTAAAGGACTTGATTCTTGGTTAAGTTTATCATTATTAAAAACAGAAGAAGACATAAAAGACGATTATTATATTGATAAAGAAACACAAACCCCAATTAATCCCGGTTATATTCCACGCCCAGACGACAGAAGATTTGTTTCAAGTTTAAATTTTAAAGATTTTTTCCCTGGATTTGACTTTTTAGGCATGAATCTAGCACTAGTTTATGCAACGCCATTACCATTTGGTCCAGAAAACACACCAAAATATATGGCAATTTATAGAACAAAATCATATTTAAGAACAGATTTTGGACTAGAAGCAAAACTTTTTAAAAATAAATTAAAAGAAGATAAATCAATAAACATCAGTCTTGATATTTTCAATTTATTTGATATAAAAAACACAGTATCATATAGTTGGATAACAGTAGTTCCTTCAAGTACAGAAAGTGATTATGTACAATATGCAATACCAGATAGATTAACATCAAGACGAATAAACATAAAAATTTCAATAAAAATTTGATAAAATTGTTTAATAATAAAAAAAATAATATATTTGTAATATTAAAAAGAGATGAAATTTTCATCTAAATAAACTAGAAACAAAATGATTGAACCAGAAGAAATAAAAGAAAAACGTAGAAGAATAATAAACGAAATCAGAGAATATTATACATCTCGACTTGGAAAATATACACATCAAAGAATAAGTGATGAATGGCATTTTTATGGACTTGGATTCATAAAAGATGAAATGACTTACGTATTTGGATTTAATGCAGGTTTTTTTAAAAAAGAACCCATAGAAAACCAAGCCTATAGTCATATTGGAGTAAATGTATTAGTAAGAACCAATGGAACAAATCCTCAATTAAGATCTCAATACTTAAAATTTTTTAGACATCAATTGTCATCTTGGATTACAGACGTTGAAAAGCCATATTCAACATTTAGAGGAGGCGTTGGAGTTGAATTTCCACATTATAAACCCATAGATTACTTTAGCAGTGATATCGAAATAATCCAATATATCAAAAATGGAATTGACGGAATTGCTAATTTATACAACATTATAGCCAAAAATCCTGACAATATTTTTGACAACGTTGTTTGTATGATAGCTCCATGGAACGAAACAATTATAGATTTAGCCAAAAAACAAATAGCTAAACAATAAAACATTAAAAATGTCATTTTTAAATTTAATGTTTTTATGGGCTGGAATTGCAATATTTATTCCGCTCATAATTCATTTATTCAATTTTAGAAAATACAAGACTATATATTTTAGCGACGTACGTTTTCTAGAAAACGTACGTCAAATTTCGAAACGTAAATCTACTATAAAACAAATATTATTATTAATAATGAGAATATTAGCAATTGCATGTCTTGTTATAGCATTTGCTCAACCTATTATTAATAATAAAAATAATGAAAAACAATTATTTCAAGCACCACCCATTATATACATCGACAATTCATTCAGTATGCAAACAGGAGAAAATCCTGGTGGTTTAATAGAAATTGCAAAAAATAAAGCTTTAGAAATTGTTGACGCATTTCCAAAACAAACAAAATTTCAACTTATAACAAATGACTTTTTACAAAAACATACGAGATTAGTAAATTCTTTAGTATTCAGAGATTTTGTTCAAGAAATAGAAACATCTCCAAATGTAAAAACATTATCATCTGTAATCGAAAAAGCTATACAAAATCTTGAATTAAACGACATTAATAATAATACAAAAAAAACAATTTTTTTAATTTCAGACTTTCAAGAAAATATATGTGATTTTAATTCTTTACCAAAAGATTCTTTATTAGAAATATACATAGTCCCAATACAATCAAAATCCTCAAATAATATTGCTATTGACACTTGTATTTTTAACACTCCATTTAGAAGAATAGGTGCACAAGAAGATATTACAGTTTTTTTAAGAAACTATGGAACTGAAAAAGTAAACAATATAACTCTAAATTTAAACATAAATGGAGAACAAAAAAGTACTCAATCTTTAAGTTTGGGTCCTGGTGAAAGAAAAGATGTAAATATAAAATATATTAATACACAAGCAAATAATATAAACGGAACATTAAGCATAAACGACTCTCCTATCAAATTTGATAACAATTTATATTTTTCATATCCACTTGACTCTTTAATAAATATATTATTAATAGGAGATACAGAAAATAATAAATATTTTAAAGCATTATTTGAAAATGACAACAATTTTGACATAACAATATGCGACGAAAAACAATCAACAAATCAAGATTTTAAAAATTATAAAACAATAATATTAAACCAACAAAATTCAATATCCCCAAAATTATCATCAGAACTTCAAAGTTATGTATCATTAGGAGGAAATTTAATATTTATACCTTCATTTAAAGGTAATATTCAAGAATACAACTATTTACTATCATCATTACAATGTAATAATATACTTTCAAAAGACACAAACAAATGCGAAATAAGCACAATAAACATCTCATCTCCAATTTTACAAGGAGCAATCAAAAGCATAGAAGAAAACACAGAAATGCCAATAATAACAAAGCATTTTAATTCAATGACAAATTCATATCTAAATGAAGAAATAATATTAGAAACAAACACTTATAAAAAAATATATACATCAAATAAATATCATCAAGGTCAAGTTTTTGTATTTTATTGTCCATTAAATACAAATTCAGGTAATTTAGTTACACACAGATTATTTGTTCCATTAATCTATAACTCAGCCTCAGTTGGAACAATAGAAACACAAATATATTCAACAATAGGACAAAACTCTGGAATTCAACAAAAAATAGAAGAAATAACCGACAGAACCAAATTTTCAATAAAAAGTAAATCATCAGAATATGAATTTATACCCCAAATATCACATTCAGAAACCAATCAAAAATATACTATATTTATAAAAAACGAAATAAACGAAGATGGATTTTATGATTTTACAGTAAACCAAAAACCACTAAGAACACTAGCATTTAATTATAATAGAGAAGAATCAAAATTAACCTACATTCCAACAGACGAAATATTACAAAAAATTTCGAATATTTTGTTATTAAATGTTAAAATAATAGAAACAAATGGCACTAACTTTGCGTACGAAATAATGGAAAATTCGACATCAGAACCATTATGGAAGCATTTTCTAATACTTTCAATAATTTTTATGATAGGCGAAATTTTAGTTTTAAAAATATTATAAATAAGATTTGAAAAATCAATTTTTTAACATATATTGAAAAAATTTATTAACATTTAAATTTAAATTATTATGGCTGAAGAAAACGTACCTCAAGCAAGTGGTCAAAAAGAACCACAACCAAAAACATTAATGATTATAATTTGCCTATTCTTAGGTTGTTATGGAATTCACCGTTTAATGATGGGTTATGAAAAATGGTGGTTACAATTAATCACATTAGGTGGTTGTGGATTTTGGGCAATTTACGACTTTATTATGATTATTACCGACAAAATGCCTATGGCAGACGGCACACCTCTTAAAAAAGAATAAAAAAAAGTAAAAATAGCTTCAGTTTTTACTGAAGCTTTTTTTTATATATAAATTTATGAATAAGATTAAAGAATATTTTAAAGCTCTTTTTTTTGTTAACAACAATTCAATGCCTTTATCCTCAAGGTATTATTCAATATTAACAATAATAATAATAGGAATAATTTATTTTTCATTAGCAGAACTTCCCTCTCAAAATAAAGATGGTCATTTTACAATATGCATAATTAAAAATTTAACATCTTATCCTTGTCCATGTTGCGGAACCGTTAGAGGACTAAAATATTTTTTTCATTTCCATTTTAAAGAAGCATTTATGATGAATCCAATATCATGGCTAACAGCTATTTTTATGTTTTTGTCATTCATTTGGATTTGTTATGATTTAATTACCAAAAAAACTACGTACAATGACTTTTTTAATAAAAAAATTCATTGGTCATTAATAGTATTAATAGTTATATTTCTTGTAATAAACGAAATATGGAATATTCAAAAAAATATTTAAAATATAACAAAACAATAAACTAATAAATGTTGGCTATAAAAAAATTGTTAATAAATTTGTTTTAAAATTATATAAAAAACAAATTTTATGAGTCAAGATTATTTTGTTGGTCGTGAAATAGAAATAAATCAACTTCAAAATTATTATGAAGAAGCAAGTAAAGGGTTAGGCAAAATAATTCTTGTAAATGGAATAACTGGATGCGGAAAATCTTCATTAATTTATCAATTTTTAAAAAAAATAGAATTTGATAATAATCACACAACATATATAATAGAATGCTGTAAGAAAGAAAAACTAGAAGCATATAATGCTTTTAATCAAATAATTTCATCATCTAAAAGTGAAATAAATTTCGAAAATATTTCAAGCGAAAGTGATATAATTTCATATTTTGATACAAAACTTAGAAATTTAACATCAAACACATTAGTATTATTTTTTGACAATATACAATACAGCGATACATCAAGTTTAAAGTTATTTTATAGTTTAGCAAAATCATTACGTCAAAAACCTTACAAAGTGATGGTTATTGCATGTTTTAACATTAAAGATGTAATTTTAGAAAAATATAACACTAAAGAGAACAATCTAATAAATTTAAATTCATTTTCATCAATTCTTAACGACATAAGAAGTTTAACCAAAAAAGAAAGTTATGTATTACGAAATGATAATTGGATATTAGAAATAACAATAGAACCATTAAAACTAGCAGATATAGCATCATTATTAAATTTACGTTTTGAAAACAACGAATTTCCAAGCAATTTTTCAAATATAATTTATAGTATATCAAGAGGCTATGCTATTTTTATAGAAAATATAATAGAATATTTAATTCAAAGAAAAGAAATCTATTTAGATAACAAAATTTGGAAAATAAAAAATAACAATGAATTACAATCTATAACCACATTAAATAATTTAATAACTAAACGAATATTGTATTTTGAAAAATCAATTAACAAAATAGAATCACAACCAAATATAAATTCATCAAAAATTATTAATATTTTATCACCTTTTGAACAAAATTTATGTAAATCATTATGTAATGAATTTGGCTATAAAGAAAATATAAGTTCTAAAAACAGCAATGATATTTATTTGATATTAAACAAAATAAAACAAATTTGTAACATTTTAGTGTCAGAAAACAACAAAATAATAAACGAATATTTATTATTAATAAATAAATATATCATTGAACATGATCAAAACCTTAAAACAAACATTGACATATACACAAGTTCAAATAATTCAACCAATTTAACAGAACACGAATTAATATCCGAAATCGAAAAATTACTCAAAATAGCAAAAGAATATCGTGACAATTTTGCTATGCACGAAACAATAAAAATTACAATACAAGCAAAAAATATAATACAAAATTTTTCGACAAAAAGCAAACAAATAATTAAACTACAATATAAATTATTGCAAATAAAAAACGAAGCATTAGATTGGTTAGGATATTATCACGAAGCATTAGATTGTGCAAAACAAATGCTTGATATATCCAATTTAGAAAATTCAAATAAACATATAGCATATTCATATTTTAGAATTGGAGATGAATATTCACATTTATCACAATATCAAGAATCAATTGATAATATTTCATTAGCCATAAGTATGGCAGAAAAAAATTCAGATAATAAAGCATTAACCACATATTATAATACAATAGGACAAGTATATTTTCACAAATCAGATTTTACAACAGCAAAAAAATATTTTCATAAATCATTAAAATTAAATCAAGAACTAACCAACCAAATATTTGAAGCAGAAACATTATTAAATCTTGGTAATGTTGAACGTATGAACGGCAATTTTGAAGAAGCTATCAATAATTTTAACAATGCCATGTTAATATTTGAAGCTAAAGGCAAAAAAAACCAAATTGCCAAAGTGTATAGTCAAATTGGACTCACATTAAATTCAAAAGGAGATTTAATAGAATCAGAAAAATATTTTCAAAAAGCACTAAATATTGACATAGAAATTGGCGATAGAATAAATATGGCAAACCGATATAATAATATAGGTTTAGTAAAAAGCGATTTAGGAGAATATCAAAATGCAATAGAATATTATTTAAAAGCACTTCAAATAGACGAAAGTTTAAACGATTTGCCCAAAATGGCAATCAGTTTCAATAATATAGGAATAGCAATGTTGGCTTCTAACCAAAACGAAATTGCAGAAAACTATTTTGAAAAAGCTCTAGAAATATATATACAATTAAACAATGAAACTGATATAGCATTTACATACAGCAATTTTGGAAATTTATATTTTCAAAATGGAGATATTGACAAAGCAATAAAATATTATAAAAAAGCACTTGAAATTGATCTTTCAAAAAAAGACAAATTAAGTATTATGACAGATTACAATAATATAGGCAACCTATATTGTTCTCTATCACAATATCATCAAGCATTAGAATATTTTAATCAATCATTAAATATTGCAATAAAAACAAAAGACGAACTTAGTCAAGCTGGGCTTTATAATAATTTTGGAAATATATATTATGCACAAAAAGATTATACAAAAGCACAAGAATATTATATCAAAGCTCTAAAAATAAATACAAAAAAAGGTGATAAAGCTTCTATTGCATTAAATTATGCAAATTTAGCAAATATTTATCGTGTAGAAGATAAAATAAAACGTTCAGAAACCTATTACATAAAAGCAATAGATATAAACAAAAGTCTAGGAGACAACTGTCAACTTGTAAATAATCTTGAAACATTAGCAAATATATATTTAGAAGATTATCAACATACAAAAGCAAAAGCTACATTTTTAGAAGCTGCTGATATTTATGAAAAACAAAATAACCAGAGACAAATGGCAATATGTTTAAAAAATGCAACAAAACCAATTATTTATAATGAAGATGAAGAAAATGCCAAATCGATATTATACAAGGTTTTAGATATTTTTAAAGAATTAGAAGACAAACCAAATATAGCAGAAACAGAAATATTACTTGGAAAAATATATTGTTACCAAAAAGATTACATAGAAGCAAACAAACATTTAAAAAGAGCTGCAATAATTTATTCAGAAATAGAAAATATTGAAGAATATTGTGAAAATATAAGTGAAATAGCTCAATTATTTTCTAGAATGGAAAATAAAGAAGAAGCATTAGTTTATTATCATCAATTGGTTGATATTTATTATTCAAATAATAAAAAAAATAATATTCCTTATTTATATAACACAATTGCTTCATATTATAAAGATAATAATGACATAAAAACAGCAGAAGAATATTATTTAAAAGCAGCAACATTAAATAAAGAATTAGAAAAAAATTATGAATACGCATCAAACCTTAGCAAAGCTATAACATGCTACGACAACATTGATAACGAAAAGATTATCAAAGAATTACCAGACGTAATAGATTTAATGCTCAAAGAAATTGAAAAAAAATCTAATGACTCAGAAAAATTATTCATAAGAAGAGAAGTTATTCCATTGCTTTTAACATTAGCAGATAAATATTTAGAAAAAAAATTATATGATAATTCTTTGTTATATTATAAAAAAGCTGCAGATATGTGTAAATTTGTAGTTAAAATAATTAACTATGATTATAGGCATGTTGGATTTGCATATAATAATATTGGATATATTTTTGACATAAAATGCAACTATCAAAAAGCAATAGAATATTATCAACAAGCATTAATTGCTTATAAAAAAACAGTTTGCGAAGATGAAGCCATTGTAAATAATAGCAAAAATATTGCACTTATGTATGAACATTTATATAGTTTTAACATAGCTGCAATTAAATATGAAAATCTGTATTCAATTTATTATGATAATTTTAAAAATATACCAATAGGAGAAATTGCTTGCTTAACTGCAGAATCTATCATTAAATCAAACGGAGATATTTATATTGCAAAACAATATTTTAATTTTGCTTACGACGAATTTGTTAAAGAAAATAATATATTAGGAATGGTTCAAGCTATTCAAGGTAAATCATTAATATACATTGAATTAAATAATGAAAACAAGATTTCTGAATGTATAAAAAAATTAACCAAAATCATTAATAAAAGTGATGATTTAGAAATAAAAATTGAAACATTATCTACAATAGGATATATATATTTCATTAACAATGATATAGAAAATTCAATTAAGAATTATGAAGAAGCAATTGTATTATCATTAAACAACGATAAATGGAATATAACAAGTAGTATATACTTTGATATGGCTTCTTTATTTTATTCAGAATGTAAAAACCTACAAGATAATATAACATTTAATAATAATAAATATACATATTATGAATTAATTCAAGATTTATTTAATCGTTCAATAAATATTGCCACAACAGATAACAATATTGAATTAATTGTCAATGCTTTAAACTCATTAGCTAATTTACAACTAAGATTATTTAATATTGATGAAGCAATTTCATTATTAGACAAAGCAGTTGAAATTTCAACAAAAAGTAACGATATAAAAAGTATAATTTCTGCACAAATAAACAAATGTGACGTTGCAACAAGGTATTTAAAAGATTTTGTAATGGCAGAAAATTGTATTTTACATGCAATAAATTTATCCGAAAAAATAGATTTATATGAATTAAAAAATTCTGTTTATTCTCAATATTTTATTATGTTGGTGGAATCTAATAGATTAACAGAAGCTCATAATATATATATAAAATACAAAAATATATTCAGTAATTTTATTAATTCCAATTCTGAATTAAGAAACAGAATAATAAAATTACTGAATAATAATTAACAAATAAAATTAGTCAATTTCTTTTTTCTTGTCATCGACATTAGAAGTTTTAGGAGGAATATAACTCAATTGAGCAGACTCGTTTGGATTTTCAATCATCTTGATAGGTTGACCTGTAATTTCAAGCACATTTCCCCATAATTCACTTTCAAGATTAATACGTTTACGTTCACTAATAGCAGCATTGATTGGTAAAATTGTAAAATTACCATTCCAATGACCTACAACAAATTCTGTTTTTCCTGCCATTGCCGCATGAATTGCATTTAATGACAATAAATTACAGAATTTACTATCATTGCTATTTGCGGGAGAACTTCTAATAATATAACTTGGATCTATATATTTAATAGAATGATGAAAATTATCTTTCTTAAACTCATTTGTAATCATATCTTTAAGATAAACGCCAATATCTTGATATTTAACATTTCCACTATCATCATGTTCAATATTATCACCCTCAAAAAAGAATTGACCAGCGCCTTCTGCAACAATAATTAAAGCATGATGACGTTTTTCGAGGCGTTGACGTAATTTAGTGATAAAACCATTTTTACCATATAAATCAAATCTCATTTCAGGAATCAAAACAAAATTAGCTTCACCTGTTGCAAGAGCTGTGTTAGCAGCAATATAACCAGAATCACGTCCCATAAGTTTTATCATTGCTATTCCATTATAAGCGCCTTTTGCTTCATTGTGAGCATTAATCACAATTTCACTAGCCACTGAAAAAGCAGTTTCAAATCCAAAAGATTTGTCAATAAAACTGATATCATTATCTATTGTTTTAGGAACACACCCTACTGCAATACTCAAATTTCGACGTTTAATTTCAGTAGCAATAGACTTTGCAGCTCGTAAAGTACCGTCACCTCCAATACAAAACAAAATATTAATATTTTGACGTTGCAAAACATCAACAATCATTTCAGAAGGTTGTTCGCCACGTGAAGAACCTAAAAAACTACCTCCTTGTAGATGAATACGATCAACCAAATCAGGAGTTAATTCAACCAAATCAAAACCTGGTTTAAAACCTCTAAAACCATATCTTACACCAACAACATTTCGAACCTTATAACGTTGATTTAATTGAGTTACAAGACCTTTAATAACATTATTTAGTCCAGGACATAATCCTCCTGCTGTTACAATAGCAACCTTTGTTTTTTCTGGTTGAAAATATATTTTTTCGTGAGGTCCTGCCTTTTCAAACGAAATTGGCATTTTCCCAGATTTTTTATACTCTTCTAAAGTATATGTAGAACAATCATAAAGAATTCTATCGCCTTCTTTTACATAATCATATTCATCGTCACCGTCTGCATTTTTTAGATTTAAAGGAGATGATATTGAACATTCACCGTCAAGCATTTTAACGGTGAAATCTAGATTGTCAAAATCTTTTTGTGTCATAATTATATGTTTTTAGGTTTTAATTTACAGATTATAAATTATTTAAAAAATTGAATTCCGTGTCTTCCACAATTAGCTCTTCCAAATTGAGCAAACAAATAATTAACTTCTAACATAATTTGAGTGCTAAAAGGTTTAATTTCAACATTTGCCATGTTTAAACCAAAAGAATTAGCATTATCTTTATTCATAGCTTTTAAACCATAAGCAAATCTAGCTCCAAGGCTAACTTGAACACGATCTCCATTATATGGCATAAAACCAAGACCAAAAGCAATACTTGTAAATTTGTCGTTATAAATATCTTTTTGATCGTCAGAAATTTCATCAACAACATTTTCAACCTTTTTGATAGTTGTAAATTTTGGACCTAATTCTGCATAAAAACCATAATCGCCAGAATATCTGAATAAAGCAAGCATATCCGAAGAATTAAATTTAATTTTTCCGTCATAACCAAAAGAACTTTCTGTAAATTCATAATTTTGATTAAAGCCACTTCCTAAATACTCAAACGAAACACCAACATAATCACCAAAAATCACCCCCAAACGTCCACCAAAACAATAAGAAGGCGACATAAAATCTAATTTTAAATCGTCAACATCTTTTAAATCTTTACTCATCATCATAAAATTGCCATAACCGCCTTTAACAGCTAACGACAACCAATTTACTCTACTGCCTCTATGTTGAGAAAATACAGATAAAGAGCATATTAACATTACAATTACTAAAAATATTTTTTTCATGTTTTATAAATTTTTTATTGAACTTAAAAATAACAAAAAAAATGCTATGTCATATCATTTTGGACTATTTTTTTTTTAATAGGCTATTCATTTTTTTCTAAATATAAATAAACTTTTTTACCTTTACGACATAATATATGTATAAAAAAACATGAAACTATTTGAAAATTCAACTTTTTCATCAAAATTATTTTCATTAATAATAATTACATTAATTTGTGGTTTAATAACAATAATATTTTTATCACAAGTAACACTTGTATATTCTTCAATATTAGGAATTTCAACAAATCAACTTACAGAAAATGTTGATTATTTACGAACCTATCAAGTATTATCTTCGATAGGATTATTTATTATACCATCAATATTATTTTCAATATTTTTTGATAAAAACCTTACAGAAGGATTAATGATAAATACCAAACCAAAAACATTATCATTAATAATATCAATAATAGCAATTCTAAGTAGTTTACCAATAATAAATTACTTAACTGAAATAAATTCACATTTAGCATTGCCAGAAAATTTAAGTAGTATAGAAACATGGATGCGCGAAAAAGAAGATAAAGCATTAGAACTCACCAATAAAATGCTAATCACAAATGATTTTTCTAGATATTTAATAAATTTACTAGTAATAGCATTAATACCAGCCTTGAGCGAAGAATTATTTTTTAGAGGAACAATTCAAAAATTATTGATGACAACAAAACTAAAACCAATAATATGTGCATTTATCACATCATTTATATTTAGTTTTTTTCATTTTCAATTTTATGGATTTATACCAAGATTAGTATTAGGATTAATGTTAGGATTAATGTTGGTGTATAGCAAAAATTTATGGCTACCTATCATAGCGCATTTTTCAAACAATGCATTAGCAGTAACATTATATTATCTAGGGAAAAGTGAAGATGTTGAAACAATGCAATTTTCAATAATAATAGTATTAATAAGTATAATAATACCAGTAACATTATTACTCTATTTAAAAAAAACCGAAAAAAACACTAACAAATAATCATAAAATACAAAATAAATATATCACAAAATACGTAATATATATAATAAAATACCCTATATTTGCATTATATAAAAAGAACTTTTTTGGCAACACTTACGATAAAAAGTAAGAGACTAACAATAAATAAAGCAATTATGGCAATACAAAAACCCAAAAAAAGCAAAGAAGAAAAAGAAACATTTAAACGTCAACATCGTCAAAGTTTTCGTCTCAACGACTTAGAAATGAAAGCGTTATTAAAATATTGTAAAAAATATAAAGTTAAAAATAAGGCACGTTTTTTACGAGAAACAATAATGACAGCAATATTAAAAAAATTTGACGAAGACTATCCAACGCTTTTTGACGTTCCAACAATAAACGAAACTAACATAAAAGAAAAAAAATAAGTTATTCAAAAAGAATAACTCAATAAAAATTATAAAAAGATTAATTTAAATAAAGGTCAAATTATGAAAAAATCACTGACAATTATTTTGCTAATAATACTTGTATCAGGCGTAAAAAGTTTTGCACAAGATGCAAGGGGCTGGTGGAATAGTCTTTCACCTGCATGGAAAAAAATCTTCCAAAAAGAAGAATTAAAAGGGAAAGATGTTGATCCAAACGATGAACAATTAACTTGGATAATTAGAATGACAAGTTTATCATGTCAAGGAAATCAAGAAATAACAGATTTAAAACCTTTAAGAATTCTTACAAGTCTAGAAAGTTTAGATTGTAGCAATACAAATGTAACATCATTGGAAGGTATAGAAAATCTTACAGGACTTAAATATATTAATTGTTCAAACAACGATAATATATCAAGTTTATCAAGTGTTTCACATCTAGTTTATCTAGAAGAAATAAATTGTGGAAATACAATGGTAAAAGATTTAACACCATTGCGTAATTTACACAATCTTAAAAAATTGGATGTTCATTTTTGCACAGTTAATAATTTAACAGTAATAAGTGAATTAAGAAATTTAGAAATGCTAGATGTTTCACAAAATCAATCATTAGGTTCAATAGCAGGTGTTGAAAAAATGGAAGTTTTGTCTTCGTTAAATTGTAGCGAAACTCGAATTTCTGACATTACACCACTTCAAAATATGAAAAAGTTAGAATATTTAAATCTATCTTCAACATCAATCACCACAATTAGACCTTTACATCAAGTTCGTACTTTAAAAGAAATTGATTGTTCTAATACCAATATCAACGCCTTAGGACTTGACTATTTATATTCACACACAAAACTAACAATGTTGCGTGCAAGAAATATTGATATCACAGCAAAACAAATCGATGATTTTATTTCTTCATACTCAACAAGAAATGTAAATTGCGATTTTATTATTACTCCCAAGAAATAATAAATAAAGTGATAAAAATAAATAAGGTCGATGAAAATTCATCGACCTTATTTATTTAATGACTAACAATCTTCAATAAATATCTTTAGAAGTGTTATTTAGCAACAGAAACATTTGTTGCTTGAGGTCCACGTTTACCTTCTGTAATTTCAAAAGTAACACGCTGATCTGATTCAAGATTTACTTTTTTACCGTCTACAAATGGTATTCCTGTATAATGAACAAAAATATCATTACCATCTTCACTTTCGATAAATCCGAAACCTTTTGTTGTGTCAAACCATTTTACTTTGCCTAATTTTTGAGCGTTGTTTGACTTTGTTTTGTTTATATTTGCCATAACTCTTTTTTAATTATATCCGTTTACAAATTTCCGAAATTTTTAATTAATTGTCAATACTTTTGTAATTATAAATTATATTTTTTTTAGATTTTATAAAATATTGAATGATAATAACTTTTTAGGGTAAATACAGAATGAAAATATCATTTTATATATTATTTTTATTGTTAGTAATAAATAAAAACGCTTTTTCGCAAGAAATAAATGGATATTTTTTACAAATTATAGATTGCAACAACAATATTTTAATGTCTAAAAAATTTAAGAAACACAAAATTGATAGTTCTGAAATTAATTTATTATTGATTAAAACTATTGAAAATAAAATTGACAATGGATATCCTTTTGCTTCGTTGATATCAGATTCTATTGTTATTAAAAATAAAATAATTAATTTTTATTATTCATTAAAAGATGGAAATTTTTATAAAATAGACAATATTTATTTTCCTAATAAACCTAAAATCTCTAATAATTATATATTTCACACAATTGATATTTATCCAAAAAGTAGTTTTTCTCACAAATTATATTCTAAAATAGATGATAAAATAAACAATTGTGAATTTATATCAACATTAAAACCATCAGAAATTGAATTTCATTCAAATGATGCTGATATATATATGTATCTACAAAAGATACCTTCTAATATGATTGAAGGAATATTAACAATATTATATGACGAAAAATATTATTTGGCAGGAAATTGCGCTATAAACTTGATAAATAATTTAGGACAAGGAGAAAAGTTTAATTTTATTTGGAAAGGTTATAAAAACAAATCTCAAGAATTATCAACATATTTTTCTATGCCGTATATATTTAATTCTCCTACAAATATTTCAACAGCAATAAATATTAATAAAAGTGATACAACATCAATGAATTTTATAATAACCCCAAATATAGGTTATAAAATAAATCATAATTTATTGATAAATACAAATATCAAATATTCATTATT
>JAKSUC010000006.1 GCA_024413595.1 Bacteroidales bacterium | reverse complement strand
CCTCTGTAGTCCCTACCGGAATCGAACCGGTGTTACAAGAATGAAAATCTTGCGTCCTAACCGCTAGACGAAAGGACCATCATATTAATTGTCTAACTATGTCCTTTGTTTTTTTGACGATGCAAAAGTAGAGTAAATTTTCTTAACCGCCAAATTATTTTTGATATTTTTTTTATTATTTGAATATTTGATTTTTTAAAGATAGATAACTTGTTGAAAAATAGAATGAAATTAATGATGATAATCTTAATGCAAAATCAAAATTTTTGTATTTTCCATTAGAATCAGCCATTGTTGCAATTTCGAAAATAGAGTTTTCTTTACTCAATTCTATAAAATCTGTTATATCAACATCAGATTTTAATATTGCATTTACGGCTGTTATAAAATCTCCTGCAAAAACTAATCCTACACGATCTATAGTTTGACACATTAATCTTGATATTGCAGAATATTCTTTTTCTTTGATGTTATTTTCTAATTCTTTTGATGAATAATGTATTATTGATAATAATTTCTGAAGCGATTTGCTTATATTATCATTAGAATCTTTTTCTAATGTTTCTAAAATTGGAGTTTCTGAAAAAACTTTTGAAATATAATTAAACTTATTATATGAACTAGCAGATTTAGAAATATAAGATGTTGCAGGAATTATTGCATTTAGTTTATCAATATTCATAGCACCTGAATTGTAAAAATCTCGCCACATTTTATTCACTTCTAATCGCGAATAACCAAAACTAATATTAGCAAATTGACGAGACAATAAGAAATATAATTCATTAATAGTCAAATATTTTGGAGAATTAATATCTAAATGATCATAACCAACTGTCAAAAATGGTTTTGTTCCTTCATAAGAAAATATTCCAGTAGATTTTTCACCTTTATAAACATGAACTTCTGGAACTTCCATTTCAAAAAATTCTGCTATATTTTTAACAGCTTTTATTAATAACGGATAATTATTTTCACTAACCTTTTCACCAAAATTTTTAATATTATCAAAATTTTCTGGTTGAACTTTTGAAATCCAAGTTTTTATATCTGCATATGGCATTTTCTTACACATAGCAGGATGATAAAAATTAGTTTCACCTATTTTATTGATAGTATTTTTGATTTCGAGTTGTTCTGAAAATATTTGTTGACTATTAAATTGTTCTTTATCAAATATTGTTAAAACTTGATTTACCCTTTCTATCAATGAATTATCAACAAATGACAATAAAGTTTTAATATTATTAAAATCTAAAGGTCGTTGTTGTGATTTAATTAAAGCTAATTTTGATGAATCTTTTTCATTTGTATTTGATGAAAATAATATTTGAGAACTTATATATTTTAAAACATTTCCTAAACAAGGTGATGAAGGATTTATACTAGTTAATGGAGCAAGATTAATAAATGTATCATCAGTTAATCGGTCTTGTGCTGAACTAGCAAATTTAAAGGCTAATTTATTATCTTTAAGTAACAATACTTTTTTAGAAATTAATAATTCAACTAAAGCACGATTTAATTCATCTTCATCTAGTTTAAAATATTTTTCTTTAGCTAAATTCAATGATTTAATTATTTGTTCTATAAGATTTTCAGGTACTGGAATATTACATATAAAATATATAAAAGCAGCATATTCAAATGCCGAAAAATTAAAATTTTTGAAAACTAATTCTGTTTTTTTGTAAAAATCATCCTTATTTAACGAATCAATAAGTAATGAATATGCTTTGTTTGCAATATTATCATCAATTTGGTTAGGATAATTATCATGAGTTTTAAGAATAATTATATCTGAAATAAAACCATAAAAAGAATCTAAATTTTCATCAGAATATTTTTTTAATAAATCAAATGAATATAAAACATTAGAATTATTTTCAGCAAAATTATAATTTAAATACGAAAAACCCAATATTTTATCTATACGCTGAGCATTATTAAACTCTTTTATATCATCATAAAGGTAATCATTATCACGATTAGAAATCCAAGAAGTAGTTCCACAAACAATTGTATCACGTCCAATTCGAGATTTCACTTCCATTTTTTCTAAAGAAAGTGTTTCTGTGTATTTTACTTGAATATTTTTATCAAGACAAAATAAATATGCTCCATTTGTAGTAAGAACATAGAACGAATTATCTGAAACATCAGTAGAAGCATTACCTTTACTTTTTTCGATTTTATAAATATTTAAACGAGCCAAAATATATTCATTTGGTTCTAGATGATAAGCCATTATTGCATTTACACCTACATTATTAGCTTCAAAATATCTTTGAGAAAGAGTAACATTAACTTTAACATCATTTGGATATAATGCAAGAATATAATCTTCTATAAATTGAAAAATATCTTCGTTTTGTCCACCAGTTAAAAGTTCAGAAATAGTACCTTCAGAATAATTTGCGTCTTCTAAATATTTTTGAGGAACAATGTTTATATACAAACGATCGTGAATCATCATAAACACAATAGTTTTTTTAAACATTACTGACAATAATTTATAATAAGTAATTGTGTATAAATCACATTCACTATTAAGTTCTGTCTTAAATTTAAGATTATCTTTCAAAAAATTGTCGAGTGAATTTACAAAATCAGAAATTTCAAAACCTATAGGCAAAGGTAAAACTTTACCATTGTTCAATAAACTAACTTTTATATTTACATTTTTTTGAGCTTTAGCATCACTATTATTAACAAGCGTACTAAGCAACGACTCTTTCATTGCAGAGTGAGAAACCGAAATATCCTTCATAGGTGTTAAATGTTACAAATAATCATTTTTATAAATTTTCATAAATATATGAAAATTTATCTCTATAAGAAAATTAATTTATAAATAATTCATTAAGAATTGTATATAAGAGAAAAGTAAAGAAATAAAAAACGGAATGTTTTTAACATTCCGTTAAATTTTAGTTTTTATAATCAGCAGATTTTATAAAATTAAACTTCATTTCAAGAACTTCTTGGAAATCTTGACCATATTCAAGAAGTTCTTCATCTTCGTAATACCAATTAAAAATAAGTTTATTTTCAGTGGCTTCTATTCGATGAATATATTCTAATAATCTGATTAAATATTTAGCAGAACTAGAATTAAAATATTCAAATTTTATATTAACAGTTGTAACAGGCTGAGGATTATTAATATATTCTTCAACCCATTCTATTAATGGTCGATATAAGCTATCTGTATTTTCTGGAATTGAGCGTCCCGAAAGTTCAATTAATCCTTGTTCTGGATCAAAATGAACTTTAGGTGTTTTCATATTTCCTTGTGAATCAATTATATTCATTATATTTAAAAATTTTAATTGATTTTATTCAAAACTTTCGCGAAACAAATATATAAAAATATTTTTATTTAAACAAATTTGCTAAAACTTCAATATTTTCTTTGCAATCAGTTTTTCCTTCATGAGTATACATTGATTTCAATTCTTCAGAATAAGTTTGAATAACTTTAAATCTAACTATCTTCATAGTTGAATTAACCATGTGATTTTGTTCAGAAAATGCTTCTGGTAAAATTCTGAATACAGAAGGAATCCATTGACGAGGAAATTTTGATTTATATTCACTATCTTTTGTAAATGCAAAGAAAGAATCTTTTATTGTTTCTAATAATTTTTGAGGTTCTGTAATTTTGTTTTGATTTATATAATCTTTTACTCGTTTAGTATTTAGAGTAACCAAAGCAGTTGTATATTTACAATGATCATTATATAATACAACTTGATTTATAAAATGTCCACAATTTAAAATAGCCTCTTCAAGACCTTCGGGAGAATATTTTTCACCATCAGCAGAAATCAAAAGAGCTTTTTCTCGACCTGTAACATACAAGAAACCATCTTTATCAAGATATCCCATATCTCCTGTATTTAAACGACCGTTTACAATTGCTTCTTTTGTGGCATTATCATTTTTAAAATAACCTTTCATGACATTAAGTCCTGAAATAGTTATA
Organism: Bacteroidales bacterium; assembly: GCA_024413595.1. Classification (GTDB taxonomy): domain Bacteria; phylum Bacteroidota; class Bacteroidia; order Bacteroidales; family UBA3824; genus UBA3824. The sequence continues at coordinate 94,929 of JAKSUC010000006.1, read as the reverse complement.
ATACCTTTTTTACCAACTTCTTTTATTTCATTACCATCTTGATCCATAATTTTACAATTGATACTTGATAAAACCTTTCCTGAAGTACCAAATTTGTATAATGAAGGACAATTAACAGAAATTATAGGAGCAGACTCAGTTAAACCATATCCTTGAAAAACTGGAGCACCTAAAGCATTAAAAAATTGTTGTTGTTTTAAGTCAAGAGCAGCACCGCCTCCAACAAAAAATTTAAAATTGTTTCCAAAGATTTTTCTAACTTTCTTGAATATCAATAAGTCTGCAAGTTTATAAACAGGATAATGATAAATGCGTTTAAAAATATTAGGTTTGTTATAGCCATTTCCAGCAAGTTTAACACCATGGCGAATACCTGCATTAAATAAACATTTAGCAAAACCACCTCTTGCATCTATAGTATCTTGAATTTTTCTCATAAAGTTTCCTGTTAATGCAGGAACAGAAAGTACAAAATCAGGACTACATTCCTTAAAGTTGATAGGAATATTTTTAAGTTGGTTCATAGCTCCACCACGAGCATCAACAAAATATAAATGAATACCACAAAGTGTAGCAACATAAAATCCTACAGTATGAGCAAAAGTATGATCTAGAGGTAATATTACATACAATTTCATGTAATATTTAAGTTTAAAATCTCTTACAGAATCTTGAGTATTTGCCCAATAATTAAGATGACTCAACATAATACCTTTTGGATTACCTGTTGTACCAGATGTATAACTTATAGTAACGGTATCATTTTCATCAATTTTGTCAATAATATGTTGAAGAGTTGATTTATTTTTTTCGATAATATCAGAACTTGGGTTAATAAGTTCATTATATAAATAAACATTTTTGAAAACCTTAGCTAAAGCATCTACACTATCAGAATCGTTATCAAGAAAAATTATATTAACATCTTGATCTTTAAGAGACTCTGCCATAGCTAAAGCTTTAGGAACACAATTTTTAGAGATAAAAATACATTTTGCTTCAGAGTGAATAATTCTGAATGTAAGTTCATCTGGTTGAAGTTTTACAGAAAGAGGAACAGAAATAGCTCCAGCTTTTAAAATTGAATATTCAGAAATAATCCAAGCAGATCTTCCTTCTGCTATAATAGCAATACGATCAAAACGATTAATACCTAAATTAATTAAACTTATTGCAAGATTTGAAGATAAATTTTCAACATCACTAAAAGTAAAAGTTTTCCAACCCGTATCAGTTTTGTCTGAAACATATTCTAGGTCTTTGTATCTCTCCGACGCCGAAGTCAACATTTCAAGAACAGTGCGTTTCATTTATTTTAAATTAAAAGATGATTATATAAAAAATATCTGCAAAGATAATAAAATTAATTGCTAATTACGAATTATGAAATAAAATAATTAAGAGATAACGTAAATATTCTCATTTAAATATTATTTATTATTTCTAACGAAAATTATAATTAAAAACAATATTATAAGTCAGCATAGGCAAAATACCAGGTAAAGACAATCCAGTTGCAATATAATCATTTTCTTTAATCAAATTTGATGGAATAATATAAGCCCCTTTAGGTGTTTCAATTTTATTATAAGCAACCATCACAAAGTTATTACGATTATAAACATTATAAATAGATAAAGTAATAGAATGTTTCAAAAATTTTAACTTATTATTTTTAAAAGTGTAAACAGAAGCAATATTTAACTTATGATATAATCTTAAACGAGAATTATTACGTTCACCATAAAAAGGAATTTTATAATCTTGATAATAATAAAAACCTATCGGCTCTGTATAAGGAATACCAGAACTAAAATTCCAATCGGCTTTAATAATAAAACGATTATTAAAAGAATATTGTCCCATTAAATGAAGATTATGAGGAATATTATCACTTGAAATATATTTATTTTTAGATAATTTTGGAGTTAATCTTTGACTATTAGAATAAGCATAAAAACATTTAAAACGAGCACTTCCAGCAGATTTTTCAATAGCAAATTCAAAACCTTTAGCATCAGCCATTCCTAAATAAAAATCACGTTCTATAGATTCATTTAATAACATATTAGCATGCGAACCATATTCTGTAATATTATTTGCATATTTATAATAAGCGCAACAAGTTATAGATAATTGACGCATATTATACATTAATGTTAAAGTTATGTTTCTTGAAACTTGCGGTTTAAAATAAAGGCTACTAGGTATCCAAAGATCTAAAGTTGTAAATGGACTTATAGAATTTGATAATAAATGAAGATATTGAATGTTTCTTTCAGCGGAAATTTTAATCGACATTTTAGGGATTGGTTTATAAACTAAAGCTAAACGAGGTTCATAATTTACAAAAGTATTAAATCTATTACCAGAAATATTGATTGTATCCCAAACCATTTTTTTATCGTTGTAATTAAAATATTTAGCAGGACCATAATTATTCCAAATTGATAATCTTACACCATATTTGACAGCAATTTTTTTATTAATAACACTTTCTGCACCTAAATATGCAACAATATTATCAGCATTACCACTAACAATACCTTTATTAGATTTAATATTATTGATATATTGAGCAGCTGGTTCAAAAGCATGAAAACTATATTCAACGCCAAAACGAGCAGTATGATTTGTTGAAATATTATAAACAAAATCAGACTTAAAACTTAAATTTGCAATTTTAGTAGTCCAAAAACTTTCTTTAGTTTCTGAGGTATATAATTTATATTTATATTGACCAACATAAGCATGATTATTTACCGTAAGTTTTGGAGATAAAATTCTATAATTTCTGATTGTAGCTGCATTATTTTGCCATTCAACCGCATAATTATTAACAGTTTGAATATTTGAATAATAATCACTACCTCGGAAATAAGAAAAATACAACCTATTTTTTTGAGAAGTTTTAACTTGAATTTTGGCATGAACATCATAAAAATGATTATCACCGTCATTATCTAATTGATTTGCAACCCATTTAATATTAGATCTGCGATAATTTGCAGTTGCAGTAATTTTATCTTTTATAATAGGAGTTTCAAAACGATACGAATTTGTAAAAGGTGTAAAATCTCCACTTAAAATTAAATTTCCACTACTTCCATCTTTTGTTCTAATATCAGTTATTGATGACAAACGACCACCATATTTTATAGGAAAATCTGATGTATAAACATTTAAAGAATTAATTGCGTCTGGTGCTACTGCTGAAAAAAAACCGAACAAATGAGATGGATGATATATTGGAGCCTCATCGATTAAAATCAGATTTTGATCTTTGTAACCTCCTCTAACATTATAAAATGCAGAACCATCGCTTTGTCTTGTAATTCCATGATCTGTAGACAAAATACCTACAATATCACCTCCTATAATTAATCCAGAATATTTATTAAAATCTGATACATTCAAAGAAGAACTTTTTTGCAAGGTTTCTTTTATATTATTAGTTACTTTATCACCTGTAACAGAAATAGCTTCTAATTGTGTATTAATTTGTTTTAATGATTTATCAATAATAATATTGGAGTTTAAATTAAGAGTTACATATTCTTTTTCATAACCTAAATAAGAATATACTATTGTATATTCACCTTTTTTTAAAGACAAATTATAGTGACCATAACCATCAGACAAAGTTCCAATAGTTTGATTTAAAACAGTAATTGTTGCCCCAATTAAAATTTCATTAGTTGTAGAATCCTTAACATAACCACTTATTGAAAGAATTCTATGTTGTGAATCTTCATTATTAGAATTTAATATTAAATTTTTATGAGGCTTTAAAATAATTTGTTTTTCTAAAATAATATAGTCTAAATCAATACTTTGAGTTAATTGTTTTAAAACTGAGTATAGATTTTTATTTTTAATTTTTATATCAAGTTTGATTTGATCATTAACTATATCATTATTATAAACAAAAGAAAAACCAGTTTGAGAAGAAATATCTTCAATAATAATTTTTAAAGGAGTATTTTTATAAGCAACATTTATTTTAATACTATCATTTTGAGCAAATAAACTAGATTGACTTATTGTAAAAAATACAATAAAAAACAAAACAATATGTTTAAAATCAAATTTTGAATATTGCATTTTATTAGATTAGAAACATCTATTTTTTATAATGCAAAAATTATTTTGAAATACGATTTCAACATTATCAAGCGATTGTTGAATAATATTTAAAATTGAACTTATTTCTTGATTACTAAAAGAACCAGATATTTTAATAGATTTTAAATCAGTATTTTCAAATTTATAACCAAAATTATAAGCATAACCAAGCTGATACATTATTTCAGATAAAGAAGCATTATTAAACTCAAATTGTTTAAGTTTCCAAGCTATATTATTAAAATTTTCAGCATTTAAAGTTTTAAAATTTCCATCTTTATCACAAATTAATTGCTGACCTTTGGTTAATTTAACAGATGAATTTTTAATTTTATTTGACAAAACCTCAACAATACCACTTGTAACTGTTACAATAGTATTAGATTTATTTTCACAAATATCAAAAGAAGTTCCATGAACAATAACTTGAATATCTTTAGTATTAATTTGAAAACTTCTACTTGGATTTTTTTCAACATCAAAATAAGCTTCACCTTTTAAATTTACAGAAAATGTATTATTGTCAGATTTAGAACATTCAATTTTACTATTTCTGTTTAAACTAATTTGAGTAGAATTTTCAACAATAGTTTCTAAAGGAATATTTTGCGATTCAAAAACCACAACATTATTATTGAAATTAGCATAATTTATAAAATAACCAATTCCTAATAATAAAACAACAGTAGCTGCAATTTTAATAAATAAATCGAATCTAAGAATTTTTCCTTTTTTAGAAAAACCTAATTCAGAAGATAATTTATTCCACTCTTGATCAACATCAATATCTAAAATTTTAGAATCAATGTTTTCGTTTATATCGTTAAAATCAAAACTATTCATGTTTGTTGTCTGGTTTATTTTAGTTTAAAAAACGTTCTTAATTTTATAACACATAAATAAATAAAAACCCTAATAAAAAATTAGATTTTTCATTCTTTTAAAACTTTACTTCTAAGAACTTTTAAAGCTGATGTTATATGAGCTTCAACAGTCTTGATGCTTATACCTAATTTTTCAGAGATTTTAATATTTGTAAGTTTTTCAAACCGGCTTAAAATAAAAACACGTCTACTTTTTTCTGGTAAACTATTTATAGTATTTACTATAGTAGCTTCTAATTCACTAGCAATTAAATCATTATCTGTGTCAGAATTTTCAGATTCAAACATAGGTAACATTTCGTCATCAGTAAATTTTTTATTGTCTCTAATAAAATTTATTGATAAATTATGTGCAATTCTATAAACCAAAGCTTTTAAATTACTATTTTCTGGTAAAGAGTCACGTTTTTCCCAAATTTTAATAAACGATCTATGCGCAATGTCTTTAGCATTATCACTATCTTTAATTATTTTTTTTATGTAAATAGTAATAGCTAAAAAATTGTCTTTAAATAATTTTTCGAAATCTCTTTCGTTTAAATTCATAACTAAAGTTCGTCAAAATTTAGATTGCTAATAAAAAATAATAAATTGATTTAAACAAATTATTTAGCCAAAAAATTTTAAAAAATAACTTTTTTTTTATAATTTTAAAAAAATTAAGTCATTTAAATATGAAAAAGTCTTTATTAGGAATACTTTTATTTTTTATAATAAACCAAACAATTGCAATCAATAAAAATCCAGATTTTTTAATTGATTTACATACAAAAGAAGAATTACAAAATCCAACATTATTTAAAATAGATAGTTTGGAAATATTATGTTGGACAAATCGTATAACAGAACCTGTTTTAGCAATAAATTATGCTAAAGAAGCATACGAATTAGCATTATCAATTAATTCATATAAAGATTTAGCATGTATACACAATTATATTAGTGTGATATTAAGACATTATGATTTTACAAATTCTTCAAGAATACATATTAACAAAGCTCTAAAAATTGCCAAAGAAAATAATATACCAAGAGAAATAACATACGCTTATTTAAATTTATCAAATTATTATTATAAAAAAGCAGATTATGATAGTGTAACAATAAGTATAAATTCGGCACTAGAAATTGCCAAAAAATCATTAAATGATAGAGCAATTGCATATTGTTATTATCAATCAGCTCAAAAAGAAATTTCTATGGAAGAATATAGTATTGCATCAGGTTTCTTAAAAAGAGCATGGGAATTTAGTAACAAAGTATCAAACAAAACTTCAATACATTTTTCAATTGTTGTTTCAATGGCGAATAATTTTATTGATTGTGGAATGCCAGATGAAACACGAAAATATCTTTTAAATAACTTCAATATAGAAGATTATGATTTAAATGATTTTGAACAATCAAGATATTGGTTTGCTTTAGGAAGACTATATGAAAATGAAAAAAAATTAGATTCTGCTTATATCGCTTTTAAAAAATCTTGTGAATATGCTTCTTTAACAAGAATGACAGACTCTAGAATTTCATCTCTTTATAAATTAGGACAAACTTATATGATTAATCAAGAATTTGAAGAATCAGCTAAATGTTTTAAAAACGCATTTCAAATGGCAGATAGTTCATATAAAAGTATAGAATCTTTTTCAGAAACACGTCTTAGAAAAGCTATTTTTAGTGAAAATGAAAACTTCAACAATAAATTTTTAAATAAGTCAAATAATATAAATTTATCAAAATCTACTTTAATGTTAATAATATTAATTACGATAATTTTATTAATATATATCTATATTTTATTAAAAAATAAACGCAAACTATTAGAAATCATAAATCATAATTCTATTAAATATAATAAAAACATAGATAATAATAATGATAAAACTAACATAGCATTAAAATTAAGCGAAAAACGTTACGAAGATTTACAAACTAAATACGATGAAATTGAACAATTTTTAAATTTTATAAACAATTACTTCAATTACGATATTCAAAATCCATTAGAATTAATTATAAAAACTGGTCGACAAAATTTTTACGCAAATATGCCTCAAAATGAACTAGAATTAACCTTTAACAAAATGGATAAAATTTCATATAAATATATTTTCATAATAGACTATATACAAAAATTAGTAACAAATTACACTAAAATGCTAACAATAAAAATTGAAGAATTTGAAATTATAGATTACATTCAAAATGTTATAGCAATATTTAAGGGGAAATATACACAATTTAGCAATTCAAATTTTAAAATTGAATCAAAAAATAGTATCAACGTTAATGCAGACAAATCATTAATTAAAGATGCAATATTTATAATATTATACACAATTTTAAACGATAATAAAAACGAAATTTTCATAAAAAGCAATATATCAAAAGATTACATTACAATAATTATTTCGTCATTAAATATAGACAAAGAAGATTCATTGATTAAGGAAGAAATGTCAATAACAGAAAATATCAAAGCTGAAAATAACATAATATCACTATGTAATATATTTTGTAAAAAAAATCTCAATTTACAATTAGGAAATTTTGACATTTATCACACTGAAAATAAAACATTTGTATTTAAAATTGAATTACCATTAGCAAAAAAATAAAAAAGGTTGTAACTTTTTGAATACTTATTCGTCTTATGCAAAAATAATTTAAAAAGATAAAAAGATGAAAAGTATAAAAATGATGATGATTACCATTTTAATGAATTTGGTAATATTCTTTCCTTATGAAGGAAAAGCACAAAATATGGTTTTAGAAGCAAAACAAAATCTAGTAAATAAAAAAGCAGAACTATTGTTAGCAAAAGATTATTTTAACAACAGAATTGATACTTATAAAGAAGAATCAAATAATTCTAAAAACAATGAACCAATAAACGTATTAAATACTGCAATTGCCGAAAATGATAAAATTATAGAAAAAATAGAAAAAACCATTAAAATTATCGATAATATAGGAATAGTAGATGAATACAAAGAAGAAAATATAGAAAATAACAATATTACTAAAAGAAAATATAATTTTTCAGACGGAAATGATAATGTTGAAATATCCAAAAAAATATCTGATAATGTTTTAATCATTAAATTAAATAACGAAATAATATTAGAAGGAAATCAAGTAGTTGCATCAAATAATAAAGAAGCAGTAAAAACAATAACAATAGAAACAAATTCAGAAAAAACAAAAAACAAGTACAATTTTAAACCTCATTTTTCAGGATGTTTTTTAGGAATAAATGGATATCTAAATTCAGACAAAAAAAACGAAGCACCAAATGAATATTCATTTTTTGAAATAAATGAAACACGTTCATTAGCTTTTGATTTATATCTAACAGAATTTCATGGTGCAATCTCAAATTTTTGTGGAATAGCAGGAGGTTTAAATTTACAATTTAATCATTATGCTTTTGAAAAAGCATTTGATCTAGATGTAGTAGATGGAAAACTAGTAGCTGATTATTCTCATTTAAAAGCATCCGAATTTAAAAGATTTAATTATAGAATTATGCACTTATCAGTACCTATTTTAATAGAATTTCAAATGCCAACAAATAAAGATTTATATTTAACAGCTGGTGTTTTAGGAGGAATTAGAATAGGAAGTAGAACCAAACAAATATATGAAGAAAACTCAAAACGTCAGAAAAATACCAATAGAAAAACTTTTGAAACAAATTTATTAAAATATTCATTTATAGGAGGATTTGGTTATAAAGGAATTCAAATATTTGGAGAATATTCACCAGTTTCAATATTTAAAAAAGATCATGGACCAGAAATATATCCATATTCAATAGGTATAAAATTGAATTTTTAATTAGATAAATTTCTTCATTGTGAATATTAACGAATATAATAAATGTGTTGACAAATTTTCGGACCAAGTTTATAGATTTTTACTCAAATCTATAAGAAATGAGTTTGAAGCTAAAGACTTGGTTCAAGACACATTTGAAAAACTTTGGATAAAACGAAAAGAAATAGAAATGTCCAAAGCCAAATCTTATATTTTTACTTGTGCTTATCATGAAATGATAGATCATATACGAAAAAATAAAAATAACACTGATTTATCAGAAACAGACAAATTAAGTCAAACAATTTATAATCAATATAGTGATATACAAGAAATACTTCAATTAGCATTAAATAAAATGAAACCAGAACAAAGAAGTGTTATACTTCTACGTGATTTAGAAGGTTATTCTTACGATGAAATTGCTGAAATTACAGGACTTTCTTTATCTGCAGTTAAAGTCTATATTTTTAGAGGAAGATTATTTTTAAAAACATTTCTTGAAAAATCTCATGTTTTATCTTTAGACGATTTGGAGGATTAACTATGATTATTAATGATAATAATATTGAAGAATTAATTGTTGACTATGTTGACAATAAATTAGACTCTAAATCTAGTCAAGAATTTTTAAATTATATTAAACAAAATAACAAATATAAAGATTTACTAAATTTTTATGTTTCATCAAATGAATATACAATAATAAAAGAAAATATATCACTAAATAATGAATTTAAAAACAATTTAAAACATACAACAGAATTTGATTATAAAGAAGTTGCATATTACGATAAACTTGCAGTATTAGTAAACGAAAAGCAAGCATCAAAAAAAGAAGAAATTGCTTTTTATAAAATGGTTTTAAAAGACAACAATAAAATTTCGTCTGCTGGAATATACGCTAATTGTAAAATAAAAGCTGATAGGTCAATAACATTTTCTGAAAAAAACAAACTTAAACATAAAGAGAACAATAAGATTTTAAAAATGTGGATATCTATTGCAGCTGTTACAATATGTTTATTATTTGGATTTTGGAATATTATCAAATTTAATGAAAAATGTTTTATTGAACCTGTTTATAAATCAAACAGTAAAATTAATAATATAAGAGAAATTGCATATAATAAAATAGAAGACAAATCGAAAAATGAAATTATAATAAATAACACAAAAATATCAACTAAAACGATATTACCTAAAGTAAAGGATGAAGAAGAAAAAACAATAAATGATAAACTAGAATTACAAACACAGACAACATTGATAGCAGAAAATACAAATAAAACAGAACAAATAATAAGACAAAGCAATTTTAAAATAAAAGAACCAGAAATATCAAACTTATATGCACAAGTCAATGAACAAAATGAAAATTTAATTAACGAAAATATTGATTTCTCTTTTATAGGAACAGAGGCTGTAAAAAAAATAAAAGAATATAAAAACAAAGTAGACTTAGGAGAAAAAGCATCATTAAATCCTAAAATATGTTTATCTCGAAATGAAGAAGGGAAAATATGTAAAGTGGGTATATGGATAGGAGAAAAACAAATAAGTCTTTGGGCAAAATAAAAACTAAACATAAATAAACCAAAATTACATAGGAAAAACAACCAAGGCAATTGATTTGATTTTCAATACATTAACATTATCAACTGAAAAATTAATATTAAAACTTAAAAATAAGTTTTGATAATTGAAACATAAGTTGTAAAATTGCAGTATCAATTGATAATAAAAATTGAAAACAAAATGGAACAGTTAACAAAAGCAGAAGAAAAAGTAATGCAAATTTTATGGAAATTAAAATCTGCATTTGTAAAAGATATCATAGCAGAAATGCCAGATCCGAAACCTCCGTATAATACGATATCATCAGTAGTAAGAATCTTAAGAGAAAAAGGATTCGTAGACTTTAAAGCATACGGAAAAACATACGAATATTTTCCAGCAATAAGTAAACTAGCCTACAAAAAATTTGCATTTGGTCAAATGCTAAAAAATTATTTTGATGGCAGTTACGAAACAATGGTTTCTTATATGGTTGATGAAGAAACAATTTCTGATTCAGAAATCAAAGAAATCAAAGATATAATCGAAAAAAAAGGAAAATAATCTAAAATGTATCAATCTATAATAATTTATTTATTAGAAACTGCTATAATATTTACTATTCTAATAGATTTTTATAGATTTACATTTTACAGATTATCGTACTATAAATGGGATAGAATTTTCCTAATATTTTGTATAGTAATTTGTTATATATTACCAACATGTAAAATACATTTTGATAATAAAATAAAAAATTATGATACAACAGGAGAAATTACCAACATAGTTCAAAAAGAAAATACATGCGAAATAACAATTGAGCATGAAATCTCTTTCACCAATAAAATAAAGGATTTAAAAAATTCTGTATTATTTTACAAATTTGTAAAAATACTGGTGATAATTTATTTAATTGGAGTTTTGGTAAAAACAATATCATTTATTGGAGGTTTAAAGAAAATCCAAAAATTAAAAAATAAACCGCCAACCAAAACAGACAATGGAATAAATATAAATATCATAAAAGGAAACACTATTGCATTTTCGTTTTTCAATAATATATTTGTAAATCAGCAATTTAAAGATTTAGAAAAAACAGAAAAAATAACAGTTCTAAATCACGAAATGCGACACATAAAAGGGAAACATAGTTTAGATGTAATATTATTTCAAGTATTAGGAATATTTCAGTGGTTTAATCCTAGAGTTAAATACGCTGCAAAACTATCTAGACAAATTTGCGAAAATATTGCTGATAACGATGCTTCAAAAAGCAATGGAGTTACAGAATACACAAAATTATTATTAAAATTAGGAGAAGTAAATAGAAATAAAACAATTCAAATATCACCAAAAAATTCTTCAAAAACTTTAACAGAAAGAATTGTAAGTTTATTTTCTGATGATAGTGAAAAAATAAGGAAAATAAGATTTATATGTACTATTCCTATTTTAATATTAATTTTAGTAAGCTACATAGTAATTGGCGGAATAAATAAAAGTAATAAATTTAGTTATTATCAATTTCCAATAATAGGGAAATATTATCAAGCAGTAGGATTTTTTAACAATAAAAAATACATTGATAAAAAGGGTAACTGCTATGAAATAAAACATCAAGAATCAACTTTTATTTTAGAAGACAATTCAGAAATTATTTCACCAGCAAAAGGAGAAATAATTTTAATAAACAAAGAATCTGTTAACAATCAACAATATTACAACATAACCATAAAATCTGATAGTTTAACATTTAATCTAAAAGGATTAGAAAAAACAGAACAGGTAATAGGCAATATTGTAAAAAAAGGAGAATTATTGGGATTTGGTAAAAATGCAATACCATTTATAATAAAAATAAAAAATGGAGAAGAAATAATAAATCCTTCATCAATATTACGATATTAAAAATGGAGTCGAAAAAAAATCCAAAAGCAGATTTAGAAAAAGGAAGAGTATTATTCTTCTTAATAGGTTTATTAATTTCATTATTGATAGTATTTATATTGTTAAATTATGATTTTTCAGAACCAGAAAAAGAAGAAGTTAACATAGAAATCACAGGATTAGAAATACAACAATGCAAATAAATATGTTACAATTAACAATTATAACAAATTTATAATCAATAAAATAAACAACTAATATTAAATAAATATAAAAATAAAAAACAAATTAAACAAAATAATTTTGGAATAATAACAAAAACAAAATAATTTTACGGTCTAAGTAAAAATAAGAAATCACTAAATATAAACGCATAAATCATAATAAAATGGAAGAAAAGAAAACCGAAAAAGCTAATCTTGAGAACAAGAAGTTTATCTTCACAGAAATCGGATTAGTAGTAACACTTTTAATTGTTTGGGGAGCTTTTGAATTCAGTACCAAAGCTGAAAAAGCAGAAGACTTAGGTCAAGCAGCTTTTGTAGAAGAAATAGTTGAAGAAGTTCCTATTACACAACAAGAAAAAATCGAATTACCACCTCCACCAAAACAAGAAACTGTAGCAGAAATTATCGAAATTGTCGATGATAAAATAACAGTAGAAGATGCTTTTACATTTGATGATGCAGACGAAAATACAGCTGTTGAAATTCAAGAAATACAAGAAGTAGTTCAAGAAGAAGAAGTAGAAGAAGATTATGCACCATTCGTTGTTGTAGAAGACATGCCAGAATTTAAAGGTGGCGATAAAGCCTTAATGAAATACATTGCAGAACACGTTGTATATCCAGAAATTGCAAAAGAAAACGATATTCAAGGTAAAGTGTTCGTAAAATTTGTTATCAACGAAAAAGGCAAAGTAACAAATGTTCAATTACTTCGTGGTGTAGATCCTCTACTAGATAAAGAAGCAATCAAAGTAATTGAATCATTACCAGATTGGAAACCTGGACGTCAAAGCGGTAAAAACGTTAAAGTTTCTATGCAAGTTCCTATCAATTTCCAATTAGCAAACTAAGTTTAATATTAAAATCTATATAAAAAGCGAGATTATAAATAATCTCGCTTTTTTTGTATAATAGATATTTATTAATAAAAAAATTTTGGAATAATTATAAAAACAAAATAATTTTACGTTCAATTATTTATCATATAAAAAATTAAAAATGAAAAAATTAGTACTAGTTTTATTAACAATGATTTGGTTAGGAACATTTGTAATAGCATGTGATTCCTCATCAACAAAAAATAATTATAAATCAGTAGATCCTAACGAATTTGAACAAATAATTAAAGATTCAACAGTAATCATTTTAGACGTTAGAGCCAAAACAGAATACGCTGCTGGACACATAATAGGTTCAATATGTTTAGATGTTAATCAAGAAGATTTTGAAACACAAGCAAAAGAATTACTTCCCAAAGATAGAACAATAGCAATTTATTGTCGTTCTGGACGCAGAAGTAAAATTGCAGCACAAATTTTAGTTAACAACGGATATAACGTTGTGGAATTAGATTGTGGAATAAATTGCTGGATTTCATGCGATAAACAAATAGAAAAATAGCAAAATATAAAAACTATAAAAAAAGCTATCAAAATTAATTGATAGCTTTTTTTATGATATATAAGCACTTATACATACAACTGAAAAATAAATAAAATAATTATAAAATCAGTTTGTAAATTGATAAAATAGTTATATAATTGCAGTATAAATTATATAACTAAAACTTAAATATCATGAACTATAAAAAAACAGAATGTGCTGATATTGAAAACAAACGATTTATTTTAGGAGAAATAGGTTTAGTAATATCTTTATTAATTGTTTGGGGAGTTTTTGAATCAGGAACAGAAATAGAAAAAACAGACAAACAATATAATATATCAATAGAAAAAGAAATAGTAGAAGAAATACCAATAACAAATCAAAACAAAGATATATTGCCCCCAACAATAAAACAAGAAATAATACCAGATTATATCGAAATAAAAAACGATAGTATAAAAATAGATAATGTATTTATTTTTAACGAGATAGAAGAAAATAGTTCAATAGAAATAAAACCACAAATAAAAGAAGAACCAAAAGAAATAGAAGAAGAAGACATTCCATTTGTTGTAGTTGAAAATATGCCAGAATTTAAAGGAGGCGATAAAGCTTTAATAAAATATATAGCAGAAAATGTTAAATATCCAGAAAAAGCAAAACAAAACGATATTCAAGGAAAAGTATTTATAAAATTTGTTGTAAACGAAAAAGGCAAAGTAACAAATGTTGAATTATTAAAAGGAATAGATCCATTACTGGATAAAGCTGCAATTGATGTAGTATCCTCACTTCCTGATTGGAAACCTGGACGACAAAGCGGTAAAAATGTTAAAGTATCATTGCAAGTACCCATAAATTTCAAAATCGCTAACTAATTTTTCAAAATACTAACTAATATTATATAAAGACAATTCAAATTTTTAATCCGCAGATTTAATATCTGCGGATTTTTTTATGTTAATTTTTAAAATATATCTTATTAATATACAAGCAATTAATAATTTTCAACTAAAAAATAAATAAAACAACTGAAAAATACGTTGTTTAATTGAAACATAAGTTGTATAATTGCAGTATAAATTAATAAATTTAAAAACCAATTAAAATATATTTATCATGGAAGCAAAAAAAACAGAAAAAGCAGATCTTCAAAATAAAAAGTTTATTTTTGGAGAAATAGGATTAGTAATCACTTTACTAATTGTTTGGGGCGTATTTGAAATTAGCACCAAAGCAACAAAAGCAGAAAGTTTGGGACAACTACAATTAGAACCAGACAACGTTATTGAAATTGAAATCACAAAACCAAAAGAACCAGAATTACCACCTCCTCCAAAAGCTAAAATAATGACTGATATAATAGAAATTGTTGAAACAGAAAAACCAATTGAAGATGATTTCTTTTTTGATGATTTAACAGAAGATGCTTCAATTGAAATTACTCAAGTAGAAAACATTGAACCAGCCCCAGAGGAAGATTTAGAAGAAGTTATTTTTGTAGCGGCTGAAAAAATGCCAGAATTTAAAGGTAATTTAATGAAATACATATCAGAACATGTAGTATATCCTGAAACCGCTAGTGAAAACGACATACAAGGTACTGTAAATGTTCAATTTGTTGTTGATGAAACAGGAAAAGTGGTAAATGTAAGAGTTGTTAAAAGTGTAGATCCATTATTAGATAATGAAGCTGTAAGAGTTATAAAAAACTTACCAAAATGGAAACCTGGAAGTCAAAGTGGTAAAAATGTAAAAGTCTCAATGGTTGTTCCAATTAAATTTAAATTACAATAATAACTATAAAGATAATTGATTTTTATGATTATAAAAATCAATTATCTTATATAATATAAATACTATTGTAAATCTATAAAATCAAAAGATAATGAGAGGGAAACGTACTTGCGAAATTTTGAAGGCTATTCGCAAGAAAATAGCCGAACAAAATGAAATTCCATACAAAACTCAACAATGTAATTATCAAGGAGAATGTAGAGGTACATGTTCTAAATGTGAAAGTGAACTTCAATATTTAACTCAAGAATTAAAAAAAAGACAAGAATCAAAAAGGAGAATTACTTTAACTGGAATAGCAATGGGACTTGCAACATTTAATGTTGGGTTAAATTCATGTGTTAATAATTCTCATAAAAATAATTTTGATGAATTAGAAAGCGATTTGATTATTGAAAGAGATTATCACGATAACTTAATTGAAAATAACTCTACAAATTTAAAAGAAAACGAATGTGAATTTAAACATGATTTAATTAAGCAAGAAATAAACAATATTGAAATGTTTGAACTAGAAGGAGATATTATAAAAGTAGTTGATAATATTGAGATTATTACTGAAGAATTAGAAACTGAATATTCAAATGAAGAAAATGAATTAATAAAATATATATGTGAAAATATCAAATATCCTAAAGAAGCAGAAGAAAACGGTATTGAAGGAGTTGTATACGTAAAATTTATTATTGATGAAAATGGGAAAGTAACCAATCCAGAAATTATAAAAAATGTAGATCCATTACTAGACAAAGAAGCCTTGAGAGTAGTAGAAAGTATGACTGATTGGACTTCTGATAATTATCCTAATATTATTAGAAAGGGAACTAAAATAATACCTATAAAATTTAAGCTAGAAGATTATAAAACAATAAATGATACTATAAATTCATCAGAAAAAGAAATTACTATACAACCACGCACAAAAAAAGAAATTCGACAACAAAAAAGAGAAAATCGAAGAAAAAAACATAAAAAAAATTGATTTCTTTAAAAAAAAATCGTAATATTATAATCTGAATTATTTCAAATTAATTCAAAAAAAGAAACAGCAAATAAAAACTGGCACAAAAAGATAATATTATGATTAATAATATAGAAAGACCAATAGTTGTTCCATGGGATTATTCAAATAAAGCTGAATGCGCACTAAATCACGCAATAAGATTGGCAAAATTTATACAAAAACCTATAGTTTTGGTTCATATCACAAAAAAAGAAAGTGAAGAACAGCAAAATGTAGAAAAATTGATTGCTAAATCAAAAGAAATAGAACAAAATCATGGAATATTACCACAAATAATAGTTAGAACAGGAAATATATTCACAGAAATAAAAAAGGTTATCGAAGAATGTGATGCTCTATTAGCAATAATGGGTACACATGGCATGAAAGGTTTTCAAAAATTTACAGGAAGTTGGGCTTTAAAAGTTATAACAGGTTCTAAAGCTCCATTTATAGTAGTTCAAGACAATCCAACTCAAGCAGATGTACAAAAAATAGTTTTACCACTAGATTTTAAACTAGAAGAAAGAGAAAAACTTGTTTGGGCAAATTTTTTAGCAAATACATATAAATGTAAATTTTATATTTGTTATATAGAAAGTACAGACCAAATAATAAGAAAAAGAACAATTGGAAATATAAAAGCTGCTGTTAGTTATTTAGAAAATAAAGGAATAAATTATGAACTACAAAAACTTCAAAACAACGAAGGAATAGCCACCGCATGTGTAAAATTTGCAAAATCTATAGATAGTGGACTAATAATAATAATGACCACCAAAAATATTAGATTTCAAGATTATGTTCTTGGTGCATCAGAACAACAAATAATAGCAAATGAAGCTAAAATTCCAGTTATGTGCGTTAATCCAAGAACAGATATCAAAACCGAATAAAATTATCTAATAAAAAAACTCTTTTTCTTTTTTCAGAAAATATATATAATTTTGTGATTTAGAGAAATTGGAAATAATCACACAATGAATAAAACAGAAAACAATAAATATGTTATTGGTATCACACATGGTGATATTAACGGTATAAGTTACGAAATTATTTTTAAAGCATTATCAGACGCTTGTTTATACGACAATTGTACAATTGTTATTTATGGCTCTCCAAAAGTAGCTGCATATCATAGAAAAGCATTAAATTCAAATGGAATTATATTTACCAACGCTCACGATGCAACTGAACTAACACCTAACAAAATAAATATGATTAATGTTAGTGACGATAATGTTAGAGTAGAATTAGGTAAAAGTACTGTTATAGCAGGTGAAAATTCAGCAAATGCTTTAAAAGTGGCTGTTGAAGATTTAAAAAATGGACTTATCGATATATTAATTACAGCTCCAATTAACAAAAACAATGTTAATGAAGCAGGATTTAATTTTCCTGGACATACAGAATTTCTTGCTGAAAGTTTTGATGCTAAAGAACATCTTATGTTTATGATTTCTGATGAGTTAAAAATTGGTGTTGTTACTGGTCATGTTCCAATAAAAGATGTTAGTAAAAACATCAGTATCGACAAAATAGTATCAAAACTAAGAATAATTAATAATTCTCTTAAAGACGATTTTGTTATCAGACGTCCCAAAATTGCTGTTTTAGGCTTAAATCCTCATTCAGGAGATAATGGAGTTATTGGTACAGAAGAAAACGATATAATTATTCCAGCAATAAACAAGGCTGAAGAAGAAGGAATAATTTGTTTTGGACCATATCCTGCTGATGGTTTTTTTGCATCAGGTTCTTACAAAAAATTTGATGCAGTTTTAGCTATGTATCACGATCAAGGACTTATTCCTTTCAAAATAATAGCTGGAAACAAAGGTGTAAATTATACAGCAGGACTTCCTTTTGTTAGAACATCACCAGATCATGGAACTGCATACGACATTGCAGGGAAAAATATAGCTGATGAAACTTCTATGCGTGAAGCAATTTATGCAGGTATTCAAATTTGGCAAAATCGTCAAATTCTTAAAGGTATAGACCCTCTAAAACCACAAACAGAATTAGAAGCCGACAAAAAAATTTGTTAAACAATGAAAGTTGTTATTCAAAGAGTTACTCATGCCTCTGTTTCAATTAATAATATTGTTAAAGGCAAAATTCAAAATGGTTTCATGATTCTTGCAGGATTTGTAGATAATGATACCGATGAAGACATGATGTGGATTGCAAACAAAATTGTAGGTCTAAGAATTTTTAACGATCAAAACGATGTAATGAATTTATCGATAAAAGATACTGATGGAGATATTTTGTTAATTAGTCAATTTACATTACATGCTTCAACAAAAAAGGGAAATAGACCGTCATACATAGCTGCGGCAAAACCAAATATTGCAAAACCAATGTATTTAAAATTTATAAATGTATTAGAAAATACATTAGGTAAACAAATACAAACTGGTGAATTTGGAGCTGATATGAAAGTTGAATTATTAAACGATGGACCAGTAACCATAATAATTGACTCAAAAAATAAAGAATGACAATTAGCGAAGCACAACAAAAAGTAGATAGTTGGATAAAAACTTACGGTGTTAGATATTTTAACGAACTCACTAACATGGCAATTTTAGCCGAGGAAACTGGTGAAGTGGCAAAAATTATTGCAAGAAAATATGGCGAACAATCATTTAAAGAAAATGAAAATAATGATTTGGCTGATGAACTTGCAGATGTTTTATGGGTTGTTATATGTTTAGCAAATCAAACCGGAATAGATTTAACAGAAGCATTCAACAAAAATTTAGAAAAAAAGACTAAAAGAGATAATACAAGACATATAAACAATAATAAATTAAAATAGATTATGAAAGACTTCTCATTCGAACGACATGGCTCTGACCTAATAAACAGCAGACTTTGCGTTATTACAAACAGAGTAATGAAAAACAATTCAATAGATACACTAAAACAATTACATTCATGTATCGATCTTACAAGTTTAAGCAATGCTGACAACGAAAATAGTATTGCAGATTTTGTAATGGGTGTAAATACATTTAAAGAAAATAATCCAAATATTCCTAATGTTGCAGGAATTTGTGTATATCCAAAATTTGTATCTATCACAAAACAAGTTTTAATTGTTCCTGGTGTAAAAATCGTATCAGTAGCAGGTGGATTTCCACATGCACAAACATTTCACGAAGTAAAACTAAAAGAAATTGAATTAGCAGTAAAAGCTGGCGCAAACGAAATAGATATCGTAATAAATGCAGGTGAAATAATAGATGAACAAGAAAACAAAGTTTTATCAGATATTAAAGATATGAAAAAAGCCTGCGGAGATGCACATTTAAAAGTTATTTTGGAAACTGGCGCATATACATATGATGCTGATATTTACAATGCTGCTATTATAGCAATGAAAGGTGGCGCTGATTTTATCAAAACTTCAACAGGTAAAATGGAACCTGCTGCAACTCCACGTGCAGCATTAATAATGGCAATAGCTATTAGAGATTACGAACGTGCTACTGGGGCAAAAATAGGTTTAAAACCTGCTGGAGGTATTAGAACTTCAGAACAAGCTTTAACATATTACACTATAGTAAAAGAAATTTTAGGAGAAGAAAGAACAACTAATGAATTTTTCAGAATTGGTGCTACTAGTTTATCTAATGCACTAATTAAAGACATAAATAAAGGAATTTATAAATAACCATAATTACTACAAAAAAAGAAAAAAGCGAAGATATATTATCTTTGCTTTTTTTATTGTCTAAAATTTTACATGAATCCTAAATGAGTATTATTAAGATTTAATTACCCCAAAAATAAAAAATATCCTAATACAAGCCATAAAACTAAAGCTATATAAGTTATAATATAAAAAGAAGCTTTACGATTTTTATGACGAATTACATACATTGTAGGAAGCATTAAGAAAACACCACCAAGAAATTCAAAAATATGTAATACTTTTTCTGGAATACGCCATTTATTATTATTGGCTTTATTTTTATCAACACAAAGTAAAATAATACCGATAAAACCAATTAATAATAAATAAATTAGAATAAAAATAATTGAGGTTTTCATAAAATTTGATTTATTGGTTAAAAAAAAGGCGGTAATAAACCGCCTATATAAAATTATTCAACTGTAACCGATTTAGCAAGATTTCTTGGTTGATCAACGTTGCAACCGCGGAAAATTGCAATGTAATAACTCAACAACTGAAGCGGAATAATAGTTAAAATAGCCCCAATTGCGGTGTTAAATACGGGCACTTCTAACACATGATCAGCCATTGATGCAATTGTTTGATC
Source organism: Bacteroidales bacterium (assembly GCA_024413595.1). Taxonomy (GTDB): domain Bacteria; phylum Bacteroidota; class Bacteroidia; order Bacteroidales; family UBA3824; genus UBA3824. Next base: position 73,946 of record JAKSUC010000006.1, on the reverse strand, counting down.
ACCTTCGCTTACAACGGCTATAACAATACCTTTACGAGCTTTTACTTCTTGAATATTATTAACAATTTTTTCATAACCCTTATCTTTAGTTGCAATAACAACAACAGGCATTTTATCATCGATAAGAGCAATAGGACCGTGTTTCATTTCGGCAGCAGGATAACCTTCTGCGTGAATGTATGAAATCTCTTTTAATTTAAGAGCTCCTTCAAGTGCAACAGGATAATAACAGCCACGTCCAAGATACAAGAAATTTGAACTATCTTTATATAATCTAGCAACCTCTTCTATTTTAGAAGCAGACTGTAATGTATGTTCAATTTTAGTAGGAATAGAAATTAATTCACTTAATAATTCATGATATTGTTCTTGCTTAATGTTGAATTTGTTTTTACCAATCATTAAAGCCATCATTGCTAAAACTGTAACCTGTGTAGTAAAAGCTTTTGTACTAGCTACACCAATTTCAGGTCCAGCATGTGTATAAACACCTGCATCAGTTTCACGACTTAGAGTAGAACCTACAACATTACAAATTCCAATAACACACGCTCCACATTTTTTAGCAAGTTGAATAGCAGCTAAAGTATCTGCAGTTTCACCACTTTGACTAATAGCTATAACAACATCTTCAGAATTAATAATAGGATTACGATATCTAAATTCAGAAGCATATTCAACTTCAACAGGTACACGCGCATACTCTTCAAAAAGATATTCTCCAACAAGACCAGCATGCCAAGATGTTCCACATCCAACAATGATAACTCTGCGTGCATTCATTAATCTTGGCATTACATCTAACAAACCGCCAAGAGAAATATAATTATCATTTTGAAAAACACGACCTCTCATTGTATCTGTAATTGATTTAGGTTGTTCATAGATTTCTTTAAGCATATAATCATTAAAACCACCTTTCTCAATTTCATTAATATCTATATCAATTTTTTTAATATCAGGATTAACTATATCATTTTTGATAGTTTTTATTTGAATACCATCTCTACTGATAATAGCAACATTTTGATTATCTAGATAAACTACTTGATCTGTATATTCAACAAAAGGAGTTGCGTCAGAAGCTATAAAATATTCTTTTTGACCTAAACCAATAACAAGAGGACTACTATTTCGAGCAGCAATTAATTTATCTGGTTCATCGATACACATAACAACTAAACCATATGCACCAATAACTTTAGTCAACGCCAAACGTACAGCAACTTCTGCAGAAACATTTCCGAACATATAAATATATTCTATCAAGTTTGCAAGAACTTCTGTATCGGTTTCTGATTTAAATTCATAATGACGAGCTATCATTTTTTTCTTTAAATAAGCATAATTTTCGATAATTCCATTATGAATAATTACGAATTTACCATTCATTGAAATATGAGGATGCGCATTTACATCATTAGGTATCCCATGGGTTGCCCAACGAGTATGCCCCATACCTATACAACCAGATATATCTTTATTTAAAGTAAATTGCTCTAAATCTGAAACTTTTCCTTTACGTTTATAAACATTAACATTGTTACCACTATTAATAGCAACACCAGCAGAATCATAACCACGATATTCAAGGCGTTTAAGTCCTTTTATAACAATAGGGTAAGCATCTTGCTGTCCTATATAACCAACTATTCCACACATAATATAACCGAATAATCTTCTTTAAAAATTTTACTTATCAAAAACTGTATATTCTACAATTAATCTCATAGGATTAACCGATTTTGTTGGAGAATTTATAACACTTCTATCAAAATCAAAAGCTCTACCATATGAGTAAATAAAAATATCATATTCAGGCTCTAATCCTTTATTATACAATTTTAAAATATCATCAACACGACCTGTTAAATTAACGGAATATTGATTATTTGTTGTATCTAATAAATAAGTAGTAATTGTACTACTACCAGAAGAAGTAGTAACAATATATTCATTAAAAGTATATGTTTCACCATTATTTTTTTCTCCTAAGCAAACAATATCATTAATAGGAGAATAAGTATCAGCTAAACTAATAGAATTGTCAGCCAAAGGCAAATATAATTGTGCTCTATTAATAACAACATATTTTGGTGAATATTTCAAAAACTTTTTAATATCAGATACATCAAGTTTTAATTTTGTACCACACATACTTTGTAAATACAATAATGTGTCACTCTGATTATTTATATCAATATTAGTATTAGAATAATCATGATTAAACATATTAATTCTAGTATCACTATCAGAAATAGAAAAATCAATATATGACTCAGCTGTATCTTTATCGTAATGATAATATACTGTATATTTTGTATAAATATTATTATGAGAAGTTTTTAAAATACAATTACTTTCATTGCTAGAAGATGGTGCAAAATATAAACCATAAACATTATCGTCAAATGTTTTTGTAGCAACGTGATTTAAAGCATCTTGTCCATACTCTACTGGAAGTACAAAATTAATTAAAGTATCTAATTCACTAGGAATAAAAGTTATAGAAGAAATCGGTGATTTTTCAATTTCGTTACTAATATCATGATCACTATAAAAAGTTTCATCATCATAATTTAGCTCTTTAGTTAATTTATATACTTCAATAGATGATTTAACTTCTTTATCACCATAAAAATAATTATCAGTAGTATCTAACCCCAAACTTAAAATTACAGAATCACAAATTGCACCTTCTGTTATAGTTTTATAAGCATTATTAGAAAATTTAGCACAAAAAGTAGCAGAAGATTTTCCAAAAATAGGATCAATAGTATTACCAACCATTAAATAAGATTGATTAGAAGTATTAATATGCGACTCAGGCACAGTATATGCTTTAATATCAATTGTATCAGTAATTAAAATATTTGGAATATCACCATCAGGCATAATATCTAAACCCATATTTTCGTCATTACTACAACTTAAAGCAAAACATGCTAAAAATAAAGCAGAAAAATTATAAAAAAATTTATTCATTTATAATTAGTTAGTTAATTTTTATCAGAAGAGTCTGCATCTTGACTCATAATAACATCATAAAAATCAGAATAAGCATCAATATATTTATCTTGAGTTTGATACTCTAAATAAGGTTTACCACAATTACGAGCATATTCTTCAACCTCAGGATTAATGGTGCTATGACCTTGAATAACAGCATCAGACATATTAATAGCTAATTTTGATAAATTAACAAAAGTAGGATTTTTTACAACTTCAAGATCTTCTTCCATAACTCCATCAACTTTTAATTTTTTTGCAAAATTTGCTGGGAAAGAATCAGGAAATTCATCATTATAAATAGAATAAACAACTTTACTTTTACTAAATAAAGGATCTTCTTTAAAAGCATTTTTAAGATATAAAGGAACTAAAGAAGAAATCCAACCATGACAATGAACAAGTTCGGGTTTCCAACGTAGTTTTTTAACGGTTTCTAATACGCCACGAGCAAAAAATATTGCTCTTTCGTCATTATCAGCATAATATTTACCATCTTTGTCACAAACTATACCTTTACGCTGAAAAAAATCTTCATTGTCAATAAAATAAACTTGCATTCGGGCAGATTGAATAGAAGCTACCTTAATAACCAAAGAATGATCTGTATCATCTATTATTAAGTTCATACCAGACAACCTAATAACTTCATGAAGTTGATTTCTTCGTTCATTGATACAACCATAACGAGGCATAAATGCTCTGATTTCTCTTTTCTTTTCTTGAATTCCTTGAGGAAGATTTCTCCCTATTAATGACATTTCCGTTTCTGGCAAATATGGAGTTATTTCTTGAGAAACGAATAGCACCTTTTGCTTTTCCATAAAAATTCAGATTTCTATCTTTTATATTTTAATGCAAAGATAATAAGATTTTTCCGATATGTTACCCAATTATTTTTGGTTTTTTTTTGTTTGTTTTTTTTAATAATTAAAATTTTGCTCGTATTAGTTTAACTGATATTGATTTACAAAATAACGATTAATATTTTTGAAGTGAAAAAAAATGAAAACAAAAAAAACTTTTAAAGATTTTAAGTAAATAATAAAAAATACATAAAATCTATAAAAGTTTTTATTATAATGACAAAACAAATATTAAATTTTCAAAGAATTAGGTAAAATAAATTTAAAATCACTACCTATACCTTGCATAGACTCTACCCAAATTTTTCCATTGCATAATTTTATAAAATGAGATGCAATACCTAAACCTAATCCCAATTTTCCTGTATCATCACTTAAAATATTTTGTTCATCAAATAATTTTGCTGATTTATCAGGTGGAATTCCAACGCCTGTATCATAAACTGTTATAATTGTATAATTTGGATCGTTATCCCATTTTGAAGCATTTATTATAATATCTCCTCCATTTGCAGTAAATTTAATAGCATTGGTTATTAGGTTTTTAATAACAACTGTTATAAGAGAAGAATCTCCATAAACGATTTTTTCGCCTGGATTTTCATATAATAATGTTAAACCATTTTTCTTTGCAAGTCTAGAGTAAAATTTTACACAATGATTAATTACTACGTCAATGTCAAATTTTTTATTTGAAGCAACTATTTCATTGTTAATAATTTTTGAACGTAGCCCAAGTTTTTCTAATTGTTCGTAAACTTGACGATTTTGAATTCTAATTTGATCAATTTGATTTTTAACTGTTTCTGATAATTCATCAATCAACAAAAGTTTTTCTAAAGAATCTTCGTTTTGTTTTAAAATATTTACTAAGTCGGAAGTAACAGAGCCAAAAAGTTTTGTTTGACTAACCATTTGTTTTTTGGCATTAATTTGACCTTCTTGATAAATATCTTTTTGAACTTTTTGTTCTAGATGATTTCTAATTTTTGATGTTACAATTTCTTCGTCTAAAGGTTTTAAAATATAATCAACAGCACCCATTGCTAAACCTCTCTTTATTTGGTTGGAATCATTAATTGCTGTTACAAATATTATTAAAATTTCACTTGTTTCTGGAATACTTTTTAATTCTTGACAAACTTCAAAACCATCCATACCCGGCATAGACACATCTAACAAAATCATATCTGGCATTTTTTCTTTTGCCATTGTTATAGCTTGTTTACCATTTTTTGCTATAAAAACGCTATATCCTTGATTAAATAACATATCATCAAGAATCATCAAATTTGCAGGATTGTCATCTACAATTAAAATTTTAAAACTTTTCGTGTCACTCATAATTAATAGTCTTTTTAGATTTTACAAATCTACGAAAATTTTATTTTAAAATCAAGTAATCTGCCATTTTTTGTAATGCTTTTGCTCTATGACTTATTTTATTTTTTTCATCAGTTGGTAATTCTGCTAAAGTTTGATTATATCCTTTGGGAATAAATATTGGATCATAACCAAATCCATTTGTACCTCGCTTTTCAGATATAATTGTTCCTTCTAAAATACCTTCAAATTGATATTTAATTCCTTTAATAATCAATACTATTTCTGTATGAAATCGCGCATTTCGGTTTTGTTTATTTTCAAGATTTTTTATTAACAAATTCATATTATCATTGTTATCTCTCTGAGGTCCAGCATATCTAGCCGAATATACTCCTGGTGCTCCATTTAAGGCTTCTACTTCTAAACCTGTGTCATCAGAAAAACAATCTATTTGAAATTTTTTATATAAAAATTCTGCTTTTTCAATAGCATTTTCTGTTATTGTTTCGTGAGTTTCTGGTATTTCGCAATTGCAATTAATATCTTTTAAACTCAAAATTTCAAATCCAGGTAATATTTTTTTTGCTTCGGAAAGTTTTCCTAGATTATTTGTTGCAAATAATAGTTTCATATTTTATTCAAAAATTATTTCACGTTCTGTTGTACAACCATTTTTATCTGTAACATTGATATAGTATTCTCCTATACCCATTTGTTTTCGTTTAAGTTCTGTAAAACCATCATTCCAATGAATTTTGTATGGAGCTGTGCCTCCGATTATAAACAACTCAGCTGTTCCATTAGGTTTATTCTCTGACGGTGTTTTTGTTGTTACGTTAATTTCAAGTTTTGGGTTTGATTTTATTTCAAATTCTTTTTGTAAAACACAACCTGCATTATCTGAAATTACAGCTTTGTATTTTCCTGCTTTTAATAATTGAACAGCACCAGGATTTATAATTTGATTATCTACCATTATTTCATAACCAGGAACGCCTCCTGAAACAGAAATTGAAACTTTACCATCTTCACTATCATAACATAATGTTGGAGTAGTTTCGATATTAGCAATTAACTCTTTTTCTGGAGAAGATATAGTAAATGTTTTTGTAGAAAAGCATCCATCTTTGTCTGTAACATTTAATGTATAGTTTCCAGGATAAATATTTGATAACGAAGGTTCTTTTACTCCATTACTCCATTTATAATTATATGGAGAATTTCCTCCTTTAATTGAAACACTAACAGAACCCAAATTATTATTTTTACAAGGACTATCAGTTACTTCGCCCTCAATTTCAATTCCTTGCTCTGGTTCATTTATAGTTATTGTTTGGGTAATTAGACAATTATTATTATCAGTTATATTAATAGTATAATTTCCTGCTTTTATATTTTCTAAATTATAATTTTTGTTCTTATTACTCCATACTATATTATAAGGAGGAGTTCCTCCTGTTGCTGATGTAATAATATTTCCATCACTTCCTCCTTTACATGTAACATGTTTGACATCAAAGTTTAATTTCAACGACTCTTCAGGTGCATTTACAACAAAAGTTTTTTCGGTTTTACATTTATACAAATCTGTTATGATAACATTATAAATACCTTGAGTAATATTATTTAAATCTTTTGTTGTAGCTTCATTATTCCATTGATATTTATAACCAGGAGTTCCACCAGATACTTTTAAAACGATAGAACCATTGTTCATTCCATAACAATTTACATGAGTAATTTTGCCTTCAGCATCAAGTTTTTGTTCAGGTTCTTTAATTTCAGGTTGTCGAGTTAATTCACAACCATTTCCATCAATAGCTTTCATTGTATAAATTCCCGCGGACAAATTAGGAACTAATTGTTCGACATTTTGGTCGTTTAAGAAAAATGTATAAGGAGCATCACCACCACAATAATCAAATTGCAAAACTCCATTATTTTCACCTTTACATTTTGAATGAGTAACTTTCGGAGTAAAATTAAATGGTGAAGAAGGTGCAGTAATTTGAACAGAGTCCCAAGTAAAACATCTTAAACTATCTTTTACAATACAGCCGTATATACCTGACCCTAAATTATTTATTTGTTCTGCTTCAACATCATTACTCCAAACAATATAATAAGGTTTTGTACCTCCAGTTACATTTGCATGAATAAAAGCATTATGATCGCTATAACACTTAATATTAGAATATTCTAGTTTTAATTTTAATTCCTCATCAGGTTCATTTATTGTTATAGATTGTTCCACTTTTGTACCTTTACTATCAGTAACTACAACAGAATAACTTCCAGCTTTAAGATTTTTAATAGTTTTAGTTTTTTTGCCATTACTCCACAGATATTTAAAATCAGGGACACCCCCTTTAACATTTGCAGTAATAGAACCTTGTTCTGCTCCTTTACAATTTACATCTGTTTTTGATAATTCAACAGTCATGGGTTCTATAAATTGATATCTAATCAACGAAACCATACCATTATGATCAGAAACCACTTCCATAACAGGTGCACCAACATTTTTTACAAAAAAACGATATGTAATAATTTTTTCTTTAACACTATATTCAGATGCTGGAGTCCAACCTATAAAATGACTATTTTTGTAAGCAGTTATAATTTTAATAACAGTATTTTTTTCACGAAGAGCAAAATATTTTTCATAAGGTGTTTTCACTTCGATACATGTATCAAAATATGCAGTATGATCCATATCAATATCCATTCTAACAGAGTCGGCAAATTGTGTAAGTCCGTAGCAAGAAACAAACTTTTTTTGGATAGAGTCTCTTAAATAAGTTCCTTGTTTTATAGGAAATTTATATAAATCTAATTCTCTTGGAAAAACCAATAAAACAGAAGTCTTTAAACCTAAATAATCATTTACTAAACCTTCTAATTTTATAGAATTTGTATCTTTATAAATAAATTCCATATCTCTACGACTATGAAATTTTACTAGATTAGAATTTGAAAAAAGTTTTCCAAATTTACTTCTATCTTTATTATAAATACGCAAAGTATCAAAATCATCTGGTTCAATATCAGACACATTCCATTTTTTAGTTTCTAAATCAGTTATATATAATTCTTTTGGTTTAAAATGTTTAACTGCATAAATATATCCATCACCTTCGCTTGCAAAATCAGATGCGTTAATTTCAATTTGACCATAAACAAAATTTGAAATCAACATAAACAATAAAAAGCTAAGGCAAAATGGATTTTTCATAACTATTATTTTTTTAATATTAATTATGCAAGATACGAAAAAATTAAATAGGTGCAAAAAATTAAGATTTTATAAAAAAAATAAGTTGTAAGAATTAATCTTACAACTTATTTTATATATTTAATTAAACATTTAGTTTAAATTAGAAGGCATAATTTTGTCACCACCAATTGTGATATATGTAGGAAATTTTGTAATTTTATTATCGTTTTTAAGATAAGGTTTCAAAGATAATTTTACACGAGAAGCATCTGCATTATTTGTTGCAAGTCCACAGCCAAAACTTAAAATTTTATCACGACTTTCACTTCTCAAAACTTCAAGTAAATCTACATCAAAATTCATTGGCATATCAATAGATTGATTTGGTTCTATAACAAATTTTTGATCCATAGAACCTGTTAATACTTGAATATCATCTATCCAAAGAATATAATCAAATCCTGCTAATGTTGCTGTTTTAGGATTAGGATTTTTTGCATTTACATTTACAGTTAAAGATAAAATAAAGTTTTTATCCTTAAATGCTTTCAACAATTTAGCAACGTCTACCAATGTAAAGTCAGAATATTTATGAATAGAATTAACATTAATATCTGCAACTTTAACGTTTGAAACACTTATAAAATCAAAATCACATTTTATAAAAGTAGCTAATTGACTAACTGGTTTGCAACCTACTGACAATAAAACAATTATCGAAGTAAGAATTAAAAAGAATTTAGTTTTCATAATAATATTTTTTTATTTATCTCTATTAACAACATATTCAGCCAATTTAATTAAAGCTGTTTTTGCGTCAGAGTCTGGAAAATTATTAAGTAACGCAATAGCCTCATCTTTTAAACTGTTCATTTTATTTACAGAATATTCAACACCACCATTTTTAAAAACAAAATCAACAATGTTATGAATATCACTTTTTGATTTTAGTTTCTTTTTAAAAATTTTGCGAATAGAAAAACTTTCATTAATAGAACCGTTTTTTAATGCGAAAATAACAGGAAGCGTAAGTTTACGTTCTTGAATATCATTAAATTTAGGTTTACCAATTAATCCAGTTTTTTGATAATCAAACAAATCGTCTTTAATTTGAAAAGCAATACCTAATTTAGTTCCAAATTCTTTCATAATAGACATTTGTTCAGGATTTGCACCAGCAGAATAAGCACCTGTAGCAGAACAAGCCGAAATTAAAGTTGCAGTTTTTTTACGAATAACTTCAAAATAATCTTCTTCTGTTGTATCTAATTGACGAGCATGTTCAAGTTGATCAAGTTCGCCTTCTGACATTTCTTTTACGGCTTCAGAAACTATTTTTAGTAATTCGTATTCATTATTTTCTAAACTAAGCAAAAGACCTTTAGCAAGAAAAAAATCACCTAACAAAACTGCAATTTTTGCTTTAAATAATGCAAAAATTGAAAATAAACCACGACGATAAAACGACTCATCAACAACATCATCATGAACTAATGTTGCTGTATGAAGTAATTCTATTAACGCAGAAGCAGTATAAGTTGATTGCGTAATATTTCCTAAAAGTTTGGCAGACAAAAAAACTATCATTGGACGCATTTGTTTGCCTTTGGTTTTAAGAGCATATTTTACTACAAAATTCAGCTTTCGACTATTTGACAACATTTTTTGCTCAAAATAGGGCTTAAATTGTTGTAATTCTTCACTTATCGGGGCTTTTATTTCGTCTATTACTGACATAATTTTCTTCTTATATTTTAAAAAGTAAAATTATAGAATATTACTAATTCAAGCAAATTTAAGTAAATAAAGAATTTAATAAAATGTTTTTTTAACTATTTTTGCAAAAAGTCAATACATATATGATGAACTTATTTTTATCTTCGGGAATTATTGATTTTCAACAAAAAGGATTTAAAAAGAAACTTTTTTTTGACAATTTAATTAATTTACTTTCTCCTTTAGAACATAATATTTCTAACAATAAATTTGAAGCCACTCTTAAAAACAATGTGTTAAAATTTAAATATCAAATCAATATTGAAATTAACGATAAAATTGAATATAAATTCAACAATACCAATCTTTTAATTATATTATTTACTATTCTTTTAATAGGAATGTTTTTATTTAAAGGCAACATTGGTAACTACATATTTTGGGGATTTATAATATTTTGGATAATTTATTTTATAAATTTTACTATCACTAAAAATTTCATAGTTACTTCAATAGAAAAAATATTGTCAAGTTTCTCCTCTCCTACCCCATTAAATTCTAACATTAGTATTTCAAAACAATTATTATGTCCTGCATGTGGAAAATTATTATCTGGATTTGAAGATATTTGTCCAGAATGTGGACTACATTTTTCTAATAATCAGAATTTTAATTCTACAAGTATTTCTAATTTTAAAGATATGAAAGTAAAATATTTTTTAATTGATAAAGAAAACAAAAAATAATATCATTTAAGCAAATTAAATTTAAAATAGTTAGAAAAATCTTTAGGTATAGGTGATGATTTTTACAAAAATAGGTTATTACAACAACCTTTTTTTGCAATTTTTTGGTTATTAGAATAACCTTTATTATTTTTACAAAAAATAAAATTATGGATACTCTATTCAAAAAACACAGAATTCTTATTTCTCAAGTTAGTACAGATATAATTAGAGATATTACTAACACTATTGCATGGCAAAAATCTTTAGTAGCAATAAAAGGGTCAAGAGGTGTTGGAAAAACAACTCTTATTCGTCAATATATAAAAAAAACTTATGGTGTAAATCCTGGTGAAGCATTATATTGTGCTTTGGATAGTTTATATTTTAGCAATCATTCATTATTAGATTTAGCTGAACGTTTTTATCAAATTGGAGGCAAACATTTATTTCTTGATGAAGTTCACAAATATCCTACATGGAGCAAAGAAATTAAAGAATTAAACGACTTATATCCTAAATTAAAAATTACATTTAGTGGTTCATCTCTTATACAAATTCTTAATGCTGATGCAGATTTATCAAGAAGAGTATTATCCTATACTATGGAAGGATTATCTTTTAGAGAATATTTATTGTTTTATAAAGGGATAAAATTACCTAAATACAAATTAGAAGATATATTAAATAATGCAGATGACATTTGCGAAAAGGTAAATTCAGTATGTAAACCACAAAAAATGTTTGAAGAATATCTTAAATTTGGTTTTTATCCTTTTTATGATGGAAATGAAATTGAATATTATAGTCGTTTAGAAAATGTAATTGAATTTATTATTGATCAAGAAATTACTCAATTTTGTGGAATTGATCAAGCTTATACAAGAAAAATTAAAGCCTTAATTATGTTTCTTGCTAACAATGTTCCATTTGACGTTAATATTGCAAAACTTTCAACATATTTGGAAATTAACAAACAAACAACTCTTCATTATTTATCAGCTTTAAATCGCGCTCAAATTATAAATCTTATTTATTCTAATAATAAATCAGTAAGTAAACTTCAAAAGCCAGACAAAATTTTAATTCAAAATTCTAATTTTTTATACACTTTAACTAATAATCCTAATATTGGGACAATAAGAGAATGTTTTGCAGTAAATCAACTAATAGAAAAACACGAAGTTGAATATGGCAAAGAATTAGGAGATTTTAAAATTGATGGAAAAATAACTTTTGAGGTAGGTGGTTCTGATAAAACTTTTGAACAAATTGCTAATATTCCTAATTCATATATACTAGCAGACAATATAGAATATCCAATAGGGAAAAAACTTCCTTTGTGGATTATAGGATTTTTATATTAATCATAATAAAGGCTTTGTAAAAAAATGCAAAGCCTTAAATATATAATTGAATTATCGTATTTTACACAGCAATATCAAAATAAGAGAATGGAATTATATCTCTATCTTTAATACCAAGAAGACTTAAATAAAATTTACATTTTTGAAGAGTAGAGTCTTGATTTTCATAATCATCAGAGGCTTCAATTTCAACAAAATTTCCTAATCCTTCAACTTTATCAATGTAGATTTTAACATTATCAATAACATAAATTTCACGAAATTTAGTTACAACTTTGTCTAATCCACAAGTTTTTATTAATAATTCTTTCATTAAATGATTAGAAACTTGTTCACAAAGTTTACTTGTTGTAGTTTCTTCAGAATACTTAAAAATCGTAACTTTATTGTCACGTTCACGAAGTTTTAAAATCTGACTATTTTCTTTTAAATAAGAGTCTGTTTCGTGATTACAACCTTGATATTGAGCTTCAACAGTTTTTAATATTGATTTAATTCTTTCAGGATTGTTACATCTAGCTTTAATTTCAATGGTATAAGTATTCATAGTGCAAACTTTTTTTTATTAACTAACTAAGATTATTTAATGTGATAACACAAATAGAAATGTTTACCCTATAAGAAAGTTGATTATGTTAAAGTTAAGAATGTATAAACATAAATTTTAAAATTAGTGATATATATATGCTTCATAAGGTATACCTGATAATTCAGTAGAAATCCATTCATAAACAAAACTTTTATTAAAATTACAAATAAATATCAAAAAATCTACACTTAACTTAAACTAATTATCTCTCCCATTCTATTCATAATTTCATCCATAGCTTTTGAAATAGTATTAAAATCACAAACTTGACGACATTTATAAATAAAAGCTATACTAAAAAATATACCTTTAGAATTTGCCAATTGAATGATATTTTGGCGTTTTAGGCGAAAAGCTTCACGAGTTAGACGTTTTAATCGGTTACGATCTACAGCGTGTTTAAAATAATGTTTCGATACTGAAATCATCATTTTTGATTTATCAGTATCGTACTTTGAATTAATGGTATAGCAAACGGAAAAAGGGAAAACCCAAAATGATTTTCCCTCATCAAAAATATTTTCAATTCTGACAATACTTTTTAATTTGTCAGACTTATTTAAACCGTTATTTTTCAACAAAATAAATTATTTTTTCTTGTTGTTAGCAACAATAAAATGTTCAAGAGCAGCAGGCATACTTTTAAATTCTTCAGTAGGAGCTTTGATATCTAAACGATAACCATATTTTTCAACAGCTTCTTGAGCAGCATGACCTAAAGCAGCTATTTTAACGTCGCCTTGAACAAAGTCTGGAAAATTTTCGTGTAAACTCTTTATACCAGCTGGAGTAAAAAATACTAACACTTGGTATTTAGAAAAATTTTCTTTCAAATCTTTTAAATCAGCACTTACAGTTTGATACATAACAACTTTATCAAACTTAATACCGATAGACTCTAAAAAATTAGGGATTTCGTTAGTGCTAACATCACTTGTTACTAAAAGAAATTTTTCAGTAATATTCTTTTTTAAAGAGTCTGCCAATTCAGTAAAATTGGTATTTCCAAAGTTTATCTTTCTTTTACGGAAAGTGATATATTTCTGTAAATAAAGACCAATTGCTTCAGATGAACAAAAATATTTTAATGTTTCAGGAACAGTATATTTTGTTTCTTTAGCAATTCTAAAAAAATTGTCTACACCGGTTTTACTTGTAAATACAATAGCAGTATAATCAGGTAAATTAATATGTTGACTTCTAAAATCTTTTAAACTAACACCGTCAACACTAATAAACTGACGAAACTCTACGTTAACTTTTAACTTTTCAGCCATTATTAAGTATGGGTTATTTTCGACTACCGGTTTTGGCTGAGAAATTAGTAAATTAGTAATCTTCAAAATAATTTTTTATTAAAAATAATATCACTATTATCCCTTTGCTATGAAATTTTGTATTGACTATCAATGGGATATAATCTTAACAGCCAATAAAACTGGCAAAATTTCGACGGTGCAAAGGTACAAAAACAAATAAAATATAGAAAAATGTTTATCTAATATTATTCTTATTAATCGAAAAATTTTTGTTAATTCTGTGATAACACAAAATGATATTCCGATTTTAAATAATATATCTAACGAAATTTCATAACCTACATATAACATTAAAAAATTTATGGGTAATAATAATATACCCAACATTTGTAATACAAATGATATGTTACAATAATATTGTCTTGATATTTCTTTACATTGAAACAAACTACTCAATAATAATGAGACTATATGTTTGATTTGAAATATTAAAAATATTCCTATAAATGCTGATATTAATAAAATCCACAATGGTATTTGAAATGTAATATTATTTCTTGTTATTGATATATAAATAAATACTACTATATTGATGATATAATTTATAAACAAGGTTAATCCTGCTTTGTCTGCTGTGATATTGCGTTCGCTTATTGTGTTTATAAACGCATTATGATAAAAAACAATTAAAAATAATCTCTTAATGTAGCCTTCTACATAAAAATTTGTTAATAATATTAATACAAAACTTATTATTAATGGAATTATCAATATCCATGGATATTCTATTTCTGCTTTTTTATCATGTAAATTTATATGAAATCTTTCTGGTTCTGTTGGTTTTATTTCTATATTCCAAGCTGATATACCTAAACTATTTCTATTATAATTGTTTAAATTTGAATTTTTAAATGGCAAAAACATATTTAAAGTATCAATTTTAGACAATTTAGTTTTTTTTCGTTGTTGATAATAAAAAGATGTTTTGTCGATTATTAATCCAACTTCATATTCAGTTCCATTGATTTCAAATGTCATTGTTGTTGGATTTGGGGTATATATATAATTTTGGGGTAAACTAAATAATGATGATTTTGTAGTTAATATTTTTTCTAAAGAGTCGATTAATTCATTATTACATGTAATTTGAGACTCATTATTTATTAAAACTATGTCTTTTTCCCAATAAAAATTTGTTGAAATATTGTTATCAAAATGATTTAAATATAGATAAGAAGTACTATCAATCTTTTTAATCTTATTTTTTTCTGATTTAAAAGATTGAGCCTCTGCTATATTTACAACAGTAAACCAAACAATTAAAAATAACAATATGTTTCGCATGACTGCAAAAATAAACAAATTTTTAATATTATTAATCTAAACTCATAGATATACTAAATCCAAATTTAATATTGCTAGTTCTATAACTTGTTGAAATTAAAGGATTGGTTATTTGATGATTGTAATAAAGTTGAACTTTAAAACGCTGACTTAAACGATAATCTGCTGTAGATTTAATTGAAAAACTACGTTGTCCAGCAGAAATTTGATCATAGAGATTTTCAATTTCACGCAAAATAGTTTTGTCGTCATCAATAACAAGATCCATACGTAAATCTAGGTCGCTTTTAAAACGATTACTTCCACTTGATGTACGAATATTAATTGGCAATTGTGCAAATTTATAACCTAATCCAATTATATATTCTTTACGATAAATTTCTGAAATTTGAGAATTAGCTAATCCTAATGTTATTTGACGAGTACGACGATATTCAAATTTTGTACTCATCAAATTTACCCAAGAAATATCTATTCCTGCTAAAGGTGCAAATTTTTCTTCTAGAGTTACAGAGGCAATTTCGTATTGTGGTATAAACAAATCATTGGCTTCATATCTAGCAAAACTTCTACCCAAATTTTCCTCATCGCTAAAACTATAATCTGCATTATTCTTAAAACTAGATATTGAATATGTTGAAGTATAAGCATGTGTCAACATAGCAGAACGTACAATATCTTTCAAAAAAGGAATATTTCCTAAACCTTTATAATTTATTCTCCAATTAGGAAGAGGAAATTTTAAAAATGGATCAAGCATTATTTTATTAGGTTTTGAACCTGCGTATGCGGATAAAAATGCTGGAATTAACACATCTTGATGAGTTGCACTATATCCATTTGGATAATTTCCATATGTTAAATTTCCATCATCATCTACAGCTGGAGTTGGATCATAATTATTAATACCAATTCTTCGGTCGGCTTGTCGTTGAGCTATTATTTCTCTACTTTCTAGAAATTTATTGTATGTTTGTAATGAATAATCATCACCCACTTTCTTGAATGAAGTTTTCAACATATTATAGCTGATGCGATAATTTCCTTGTTTTACTCTGCTTGATGTTTGCCAACCATCAATATCACTTGCATAAGAGAAGAAATCTTCTGTATTATAAATTATACTTCTATCAAAACTTACATCTATTCTGAAAGTGTTTATAGGTTCAAGTGCAACACGAACGCCTATGGAATTACCTTTTGTATATAATACAGGATCTGCCAATGTACTATCTTTCAACAACCAACCACGTTCGGCAGAAGTGATATGAAAATGATCATTATTTAGTGACATTAAATATTCAAATCCTGGTGCTAAGATATTATTTGCATTCTCCATACCTAGAATTTTTGTTCCTGGTTGATAGCCTGTTAATGTATTTGCTCGTTGATTTTTATATGTAACAGAAACACTACGAACACTCATTAATGTGTAAGCTAGATAATCAGAAGCTATAAGTAAAGGACTATCTTTTACATCTTTTTTGCCTTTTACATTTACTGTTGCGCCTACAACATCGTCAGCTGCAATAAAACGAATTTTGTTTTTATCAACAACATCCATATCTCCAGAAACTGGTTGTCCGTCAATATCAAGTACTTCAACTTCAACATCTGTTGTTCCTAAATTATGACTAATAATTCGTTCACGTCCTTTTGTAAATCTGAAATTTCCTTTCGAAAAATTAACTTCCTTTTTCTCTTTACTTGCATTTTTACGTCCAGAATTACCAAAACGAGACAATACATTCTTGAAATAAGGCATTTTACGATATAATGACTCAAAATTTAATGAACCATTTAATGTTAAAACACCATTATTTGAAATAGTATTTCCATGATTTATATAATAAGAAGGTGTTGTATCTGTTGCTTGAACTTCTACTGGGTCAATTCCTCTATTCCATTCGTAATCTGAATTATAAATTGCATTTGCAGAAGTCCATTTTAAACCTGGAATTTTATTGATTGGTGTTTGCCATTGAAATTTTACGGTTTGTTTATAATTTGTATTATATCCTAAATCTAAAAAGTTCATAAACAATGTATCTCTTTCACGTGCTGTTTCTTCGGCAAAACGGTCTATTTGACCATCTGGATTAACTCTACTTTCGTTGTTGGCTGAAAAATTCATCGACAAACCTTGGGACAATTTGTATCTTAATTCATAATTTCTTCGCCAACCAAAATCTTTTTGAAAACATGGATCTAGATATCCATCATCTTCATTTATATTACGGTAATGTATTTGTGAATATGAACGATCTATGTTTCCTGATACTGCTACCATAGTTGGCAACAAATAAAAGTTAAAATCTTTAATTAATGGTATTGTTTTCAATACTTTAACTTTTGAAAATGGCTTATAATTTTTAGGATTATAAGTATAATTATATTCCAACGATGATTGTAAAATTTCTTCTAATTGAGATTTTACTGTAACATCGTGCATATAATATTCGCTATATGCAAATCCTGCTGTAAAGTTAGATACATGATAAAATGGTTTTTGTTTATTTGTTGTTTTTTTCTTGTCTTTATCATCGTTTTTATCATCAGTGTTTTGCTGATTAGGATTTTTTATTGCGTTTTTTTCTTCTTTTCGAGCACGAGCCTCATCTTTGGCTTCTTGACTTCTTCCCTCTACACGTACATTAGTTAAATTAAAACTTTTTCGACGTTCAAATGTTATACTTTGTTCGCGGATTTTATCTTTTTCGGCTTTTGATAGTTCTGAACTATTTAAAAATTCAGATAATTCTATATCTGGATCTAGAGGATTATATCTTGGTATTTCATAGTTTTCTGAATATCCAAAATATAATGGCATTTTAACTCCATAATCTTTGTTAAAAAATTTACCTAATTGCAATTGTGATGTTATATCATATTGATAAACAGTTTCTTGATAACGTTCACTAACACGTTTTTCTAAACTACCAAAGCCTGGTGTATGAATATATCCTGAAACTGCAACATTTGCTAAATCTGCCATTTGTAATTCAACTTTTCCTTTAGTTGCCCAACCTCCATCTTCATTAAAATCTGTCAATCTAAGTTCATTTACCCAAATTTCTGCTGTTTTTGGCAATCCATCATCATCAAAAACATTTGTTTCTTGTGATGGGTTTCTAACTCCAATCATTATAGTTTTAATGTTACTCATATTTGGATTTCCCATAACTGTTATTTTGGTTCCATTGTCATTAACAACAGTATAAGGCATTGTAATAGAAACTGTTGAACCAAATTCTCCTGCTAAATTATTTCGTCTTAGTTTAACTTCTTGCAATTCAGAAAATACTATTTCAACGTTATTTTCTAAAGGCCAAACTGACAATCTTCCATTATCATCATCTGCGTAATATCCGTCTGGTGTAACTTTTAAAGGTAATTCATATTCATAATAATTTTCTTTATAATCTGAACCTAAACGAACAAAAATACTCAAGTCATTATCATTAAGTAGTTGTCCTGCTGGTTGTTCTTCGTGAACAAACATTTTTAATTTTTTGTATTGTCGTAAATCTAATACTGCTGTTTTGTATGCTGCTACAGATTGACCATCTGGCAAATTTGTTACGTGCAACGACATTGATTTTTCATCTTCTTCAACAACTTGATTTGTTTGATAATCACGTTCACGGTCAATTCCTGGAGGTAGTAAATAATTTACAGGTGTTTTACTTCCATTTTCTTCAAGACTTACAGTTGATATATCAAGCAATCCATCATCAAATTGATGATCAGTTACAACTTCACCAGCACTTGTCATTGCGTAATTATATTTTCGCCAATCGCCACGTACAAGATCCATTTCTGCAAATCTTAATATAATATCTTTTACTGCGTTGGTTAAATACATACGCATAAATCTTATTGATTTAAAATCTGATATTGAACCAACGATGCTATCTGGTTCATAAATTGGAACTTTAAATTGATACCATTTTACTGGACTTGTTTCGCCGTTTACTGTTTTAGGATTGCTTTCAATCATATCGGTTATATAATTTTGACCTACTTGCATCTCGTTTGGCGAAAGATGAATTTTATATTGATAATAAGACTCTGTTTCACTCAATGTATTATCTAGATTTATATCTTCAACATCGGGATAACGATCTTTTATTGTACTATAACTTGAATTTCCAAAATCACAAGAGTTTCCTTCTGTTCCATTATAATTTTTATATCGGTCTAATATCGAAAGTTTTTGTTCATCATAATCAGAGCCTCTAAAAAAATGAT
Source organism: Bacteroidales bacterium (assembly GCA_024413595.1). Lineage (GTDB taxonomy): Bacteria > Bacteroidota > Bacteroidia > Bacteroidales > UBA3824 > UBA3824. Next base: position 54,277 of record JAKSUC010000006.1, on the reverse strand, counting down.
AATTATCACTTGATGGATCATTATAAGCATCTGCGTATGCTTGTGACGAAGTGCCGTATAAATTTGCTATTCTATCTAAATAATCACTAAAAAATGAACGTTCATCTTCATCTTTTAATCCATCAAAACCTAAATCTTGTGCTTCTTTTGCTCCATTTGTATTATCAAATGCGTTTACTAGAAATGTTTTGTTTGAAACCAACCCCCATGAAGTGGTATCTATAAATTGTGGATCTGCAGGAAATGGTAATCCATTTTCAAAACTTTTACGTGAGTCTTTTAATACATCTTCCGAAACATTACCAAGGTTGAAATATAAATCTACTCCCATATCTTCTTGTTCATAAATAAATGGGTCCATCATCCAAAATTCAATGTACTCAATATTTGAAGCTTCAAAATCGGTTGTTGTCATTTCACGCATAATACCTGCCCAACGACTTGATGGATTTTTTAAACTTCCATCTTCGTTTATTCCAGCTGAAAATCCAGAAGTTCCTTCAACATCATAGTTATATGGTCCGCGTTCTGATGGATAATATGCTAAGTTTAAAATTGTTAATTGTGTTGAAATTCCACTTATGGACTGTGCATTAGGGAATATTTCTTTTTCATAAACGGCTCTTACATAATGATTACTTTGATCATCTTTTGTAATATAACTTGGTGTTATTCCATAACTACTTGTACTTGTTCCTTGCAAATCGCTTAATACATTATACCAAGCTAATTTTGCTCTATTAAATCCGTATCTTATGTCATTATTTAAAGATGCTTCAGGAAAACGTTTTGTTCCTCCTGGTGTTGATGCTAAAACCCATTGTGATACAGTTTTAACATCAATTTTGGTTTGTGCACTTTCAAAATCATCTATATAACATGTTCCTGCTCGGTCAATACTTCTACTATGTCCTGGTATTAATTGTGCAAATTCTCCTTCAAAACTTAGTTTTGACTCAGCTTTGGTACTTATTAATGGTAATTTATCAATCCAATTTGTTAAATATGGCATTGGTAATGTGTATCTTGCATCTAATCCCCAAATTGTATTTTTTATTGGTTCGTTTCCAAAATTTACTTTATTTGTTAATGTTTTTTCGGATAGTCGCATTATTGTTCCACCAATATTAAAGTTTTTATTAAACTGATAATTAAGGTGTGTTCCTAGTAATGTTTTTGTGGTACTACTAAAGGTTGTATTACTTTCTACTGAAACCAAAATTTTATTTCCTGACGATAAAATTGACTCGTTTAATATTTTTACTGATCCTAATAAATAATCTACAACATAATCAGAACCTTCTTTTAATTGCAAACCGCCACAAGTTACTTTTACAGAACCTTCTGGAATATTCATAGCATCGAGCGAAATTTCACTTCCACTTGATGATTTATATTTTCCTACTATATAAAATTTATCTCGTTCTGCATTTTGTTTAGCAATAGTTTTTGTACTATCATACAATTGATTAAAACAATATTTTGATGCTTCGGCTTTGTCATTAATTTTCTTTTCGAGATAACTTCCAAATGGTTCTAGCTCTGGTAAATAAATTCTTCCTTTATCGGCATTTATTGTTACTCCTTCTATAAAATCGAATAATCCATCTGGTGTTGACTCTAGTTGGGAATTTGTATTATCTAAATTTAATACTTTTAATAATAATTTTCCATCTATATCACCAGCATTTAAATAGTTAAGTTCTGTTCCAGTTTTATCATTATGATATTTTATTTGTAAACGAAAATCTTCTGATGAAACTTGATAAGCATTTAATGAATAAACGTTTTTCATCATCAATTTCCAATTTGGAAGTGCTGGTGAAAAACTTGTTCCTCTTAATAATTTTAAGATAAGTGTTTGTGAAGTATTTACTTCTGTACTAAATTCACCGACTTTATATGTTTTTCCTTTATATGTATATTCGTAAGCAACTGCCAATACTTCATCATCTTGCAACGATGAATTCAACGAAATAAAACCTAATTGTGAATTAAAGGAATATTCATTTGAATTTAGTTTTCGTGCATTGCCTATTTTTTCATAATCTGTTCCTGTAGTAAATCTTCCATTTAATGTACTTGTAACAGAGTTGATATCTCTTATTGCTTTATAAGAACCTGTTAATATTGCATACAAATTATTTGCGTTATTTGACGGCAAAGCTGATGATGATCCTGTTGTATGAACGGCGGAAGTGTTATAAATCTGCGATGGTTCTGCCAAATCTAAAAATGCTACTGAATTTCTTGTATTTTCAGTTGCTAGTTTATCATTTGTTACCCAAACTTCAATATTAGTAATATTTATTCCAGATTGTATTAAAGGCAAATTTGCTAATGCACGTTCATAATTATCTCTAAAAAAATGATTTAAGAAAAAGTGACGATTTGCTTCATAATCGCTTGCTTGTATACTAAATTCATTGGTAACTGCTCCACTGTTTACTTCAATTGTTTTAGTTTCACCTTTTTGTTGTGACAAAACGGCTGTTGCTGTTAATTTTCCAAATTTTAAATCGGTTTTTACTCCAAATAGTGTTGAACTTCCTTGAATTAAAGTTCCTTCTAATGGCATAGAAACATTTCCAAATTCTATTCTTTGAATTATTTCATCGTCATGTCCTAAATATTCTATGTTTTGTTTGTTTTCGAATTCAAATGTAGCTTCGGTATTATAATTTATACCGATTTTCATTTTATCGCCAATTGTTCCTGTTACTCCAACCTGCATATTCATGTCAAAATCAAAAGAAACATCATTTCTTTGTTTTTTAGGAAGGGTAAAATTGTCGATTTTTGAAATATCAACGCCACAAGTTACCATAACATTTCCTTGTGGTTTTATATCAATAACATTTGTTCCAAATATTCGATCAAAACCTTTTATGTCAACATTAATACGTGGATTTAAATATCGTTCCAAACCTGTTCTACGATCAGACTCATTATGAGCACTTTGTATCATCATTTGTTGTCGCCAATATTGACGTATTTCTGATTTATTTTCTGTACTATCATAATCATGCTGTGATATAGATTGGGGATGTCCATTATCTAAATCTCCAATTTTGTTTTGTTGTGTATAATTTCCTGTTTTATAATCATATTCGGTTTCTGTTGTTAAATTTGATGGTTGTTTTAATTGAATTGGAGAATTTCGTCTTTCTCTTTTAGACAAACGATCTGTATCACCATCAATTGTTGGTTTTTCAAAATAATCTTTATTATGATTATTTATTTGATTAAAATCAAAATTTGTTGCTCTCGATGTAAATATTGAGGCAACTATCAATGTTATTGCACCTGCAAATCCGAGGGTTTTTGATAAGTGTTTCACACTATTATATTTTAGCGTTATTCAATATATTTTCTATACACTTTTTAGTGCTATTTTTATTAATTCTTCGGTTGATAAAGAAGGATTAACTTTTAATGCAGAATCTATTGCTTTTTCTGCTAAAGCTTTTTGATAGCCCAAAATCATTAAAGCTGAAATGGCTTCTTCTTTATAAGCATTAACTCCTAAAGAAATTGAATTTGGTAAATCACCAAGTTCAGCTTTTGCTATTTTATCTTTTAAATCAATTACAATTCTTTGCGCAGTTTTTGGTCCTATTCCTTTAACTTTACTTATTAGTTTTGAATCTTCGCGCGAAATTGCTTCTTGTAATTCTTGAGGACTCATCGACGACAAAATTACTCTTGCAGTATTTGGTCCTACGCCTGAAACCTCAATCAACATGCGAAATATTTCCCGTTCTGATTTTTCAAAAAATCCAAATAATATATTTGCATCTTCTCTTATAACTTGATGTAGATATATTTTACAATCTTTTTGTCCTTCAAGTTGAGAATATGTATTTAGTGAAATATTTATATACCAACCTATACCATTGTTTTCTACAATTATATAAGATGGCGTTAATTCTATTAATTGTCCTATTATATATTCGTACATTTTATATTTTTTATTTCATAATAATCCGTTTTCTATACGCAATATTATATCTTCTATCATTTTATCTTCTTCATCTGCATCATATTCTGATTTTAAATTAGAACCAAAAAGACGTGCTACTCCTTGCCAAATAAATGCACTAAATCCACCTTTTAGTTCTTGAATCACTTGGTAAGTGGTATTACCAGTTTCGCGATCTACTAATTTTATCAAAATTTTGCCTTGGGTTATGGTTAAATGTATCAACTCATTTTCAAACTGACCTCGCAATTCTTTTTCTTTTGCTTTTATATATACTTTTCGTTGATCTTCATTTGTTATTTTTGATAAACTATCTTCTATTTCTGCATATACTCGTTTTACGATTTTGGAATAAGGATAAACTTTTCTAACATTATATAATAATTTTGAATAAGTCATTTCTTGTCGTTTACTCTTAAATTTATATGGAGGCATAACCAATACAGGACGTAAATTTTTTATTAAGATTGTATCGGGTGCTTCAACTACCATCTGAACTACTTCTGCATTTTTTACTCGTGCTGAATCTTTCAATTCTTCTGGTGTTAATATATGTTGTCCATATAATAAGTTTACACTTAAAAAAAATAATAAAAACAATATAAGCCTATTCATATTTATATTATATTTTTTTTTAAATTTACAAAGATACAAAAGTAATCCATTTTTCTACCTTTGTACTCATAATAACTTAATTAAAAACATTACACATGAAAAAAATATTGCCTTACAAAATTCAAAAAGGGGATAAAATCGGAATTATTACCCCTGCCGGCAAAATTAACGAAAATCAAGAAAAAATTGCTATGCAAAAAATTATTGATGCTGGATATATTCCGGTTACTGCTAGTAGTATTACTGAAAAATACGGTTATCTTGCTGGTAGCGACCAACATAGAGCTAATCAAATTAATCAACTTTTTGCTAATCCTGAAATAAAAGCTATTGTAGCGGCTAGAGGTGGATATGGTTGCACGAGAATTTTAAATTTATTAGACTACGAGATTATCAAAAATAATCCTAAAATTATTGGTGGTTATAGTGATTTAACTGCTTTAAATATTGCTATCCATAAAAAAACGGGGCTTGTTACTTTTCATTCTTCTATGCTAGCTGCGCCTGAAACTATATACTCAAAAAATAGTATGTTGAATTTATATGAAAATGGTGTTAAAGGTACGAAAATTATATGCGAACAGCCTTCAAATCTTGAAGAGAATGTGTATTCGCAAACACCAAAAGTTTTAAAACCAGGTATTTGTAAAGGAACTCTTATCGGTGGAAATTTAACTTTACTCGAAAATCTTATCGGTACTGAATTCGACATTAGTTATTATAATAAAATATTATTTATTGAAGATATTAACGAAGTACCTTACAAAATTGACAGAATGCTTACACATTTAAAATCGGCTGGTAAATTAAAAGGTATTAAAGGTATTATTTTTGGAATTTTTAAAGGTTGTGAAACTGACGATGAAGACTCGTTAAGTTTATCTCAAGTTATTGACGATTTTATTAAAGACTTAGATATTCCCGTTGTTCAAAATTTCACTTTTGGACACATTAAATCAAGATGTACTTTCCCTATTGGAACTAAAGTAAAATTAGATACTAACAAAATGGAAATTAAATTATTAGAAGATTGTGTAATTATTTAATAAAAAAAGAGTAGTTAGACTTTCTAACTACTCGTTTTTATAATTAATTATTCAACAAATCTATATCGACTATCTCTCATCACTGGAATAAATCCTGCTTCTTTAATTGCAACTACCATTTCATTTTGATCTAGACTATAATTTGCTCCTGCCGACGATACAACATGTTCTTCCATCATAATAGATCCAAAATCATTTGCTCCAGAATGTAAACAAATCTGGGCAATTTCTTTTCCAACTGTTAACCATGATGCTTGAATATTAGGTATATTATTAAGCATCAATCTACTAACTGCAATTATTCTAATATATTCTTCACCTGAAACACGTGCGAATGGACCAAATTCTTTATCCAATCGTGTGCCATCGCTACAAAATGGCCAAGGAATAAAGGTTATAAAACCGTCACTATAATTTGGCTTGCGTAATTGAGTTTCGCGTAATGCTACTAAATGTTGCATTCGTTCATAAATTGTTTCTACATGGCCAAACATCATTGTTGCGGAAGTTGCCAAATTTAAAACATGAGCTTGATGCATAACTTCTAACCACTCTTCTGAACTACATTTGGCAGGTGATACAATTTTTCTTACTCTATCAACTAGAATTTCAGCTCCAGCTCCTGGTAAACTATCTAATCCTGCATTGTGCAATATTTCAAGAACTTCTCTATATGTTTTATTTGAAGTTTTACTTAAATAACATATTTCTGCAGGACCCAAAGCATGTAGTACTATATTAGGAAAATTATGTTTTAAATCTTTAAATAAATTTATATAAAAATCTAGTCCAAAATCGGGGTTCATACCTCCTTGTAGTAAAACTTGCCTTCCTCCTACCCTAAACAATTCGTCTACTTTTTTACGATAATCTTCCATCGAAGTAACATAAGCTTCTGGAGAATTTTTAGATCTTGAAAAATTACAAAACTTACATCGAGTTACACAAATATTCGATAAATTTATATTTCTATCAATTATCCAACCTACTTTATTTTGATCTTCTGGTTTTCTAAATTTGTTTTTTATTTCATTTGCATAAAATGACAACTCAGTTATTGGTGCTTTTTTAAACAAAAACTCACCTTCTTCTGCTGATAATGGTTCTAATTTTAATGCTTTTTCTAATAAATTTTCTATATTCATTTTTAATTTAAATAAATTCATTTAACAATATAATCTTCATATATATTACTCATACTTGAAAAAATATTCTTTTTTGCTCCTCTATTTAATTTTTCTAAATAATCTGCAAAATTTCTAAATTTATTTCTTGCAGACAAATGTTCAAATCCACATTCGGATTTTATTTGTGGGAAATTATGCAAAACTGAATATTCAAATGTTTGTTCTTTTGTAACTTTTAATAACGGTCTTATTAAACTTAATCGTCCGTCAAACATTGAAAGATAAGGAGGAATACTACAATATTTTCCATGATAAACCATATTCATCATTAATGTTTCTACGGCATCATCCATATTATGTCCTAAAGCTAATTTATTATAGCCCAATTCTTTAGTAAAATCAAAAAGATTTTTTCTTCGTGCTAAAGAACAAATAAAACAACGATTTTCTGCATTTCGTTCATCATTCAATAATACATTGCGAACAATTAGTTTAACTTCAAGATTATCACAAAATTCTTTAACTTGATCAAAATTTATTTTATAATCAGCATTTTCTACATTTACATAAACTGCATCAAATTCAAAATTTTTTTGTAAATATTTTTTTCTAAATGCAAATAAATGAAGCAAAGTCATACTATCTTTTCCACCTGACAATCCAACAGCAATTTTATCATTTTCTTTTATTAAATGATATTCCTCTATTGTATTGTTAAACAATGTTCTAACATCTCCTACAAAACGTTTTTGTTTTGTATCAAAATTATTATTAAACAAATTTGACATTCGAATTTTAATTTTGGGCATAAAGTTAACAACTTTTATAAATACAAATAATAAGAGAATTTCTAAACAACAAATTTTTATATTAACTTTGTACTCAAATAAATCTATAAAAAAATGAAAAAATTTAACTTATATAAAATTCTGTTATTATTTGTAATTATTACACTTAGCTCATGTTTTGGAAACGAACCTCCTATTTCTGAAAAAAAGTGTATAGACGTTATTATTAAAATTCACGAAGCTGATGCTATTTTAGCTGTTGAAAATCTTAACGATAAAGATTTAAAAGATAAAGATTTATCTTATTACAATTACGTCTTTAAAAAAGAAAAAATTACTAAAGAAGAATTTTTAGAATCTATTGAATGGTATACTAATCATCCTGAAAGATACAAAACTTTGTATACTAAAGTAATGAAAAAAATGAGAGAAGCTGATGAAGAAAAAAACCAAGTTGCTGTTAAAAAAGCTGAAAATGATATTTGGAATTTATCTTCTGAATACTTTTTACCTGAAGATGGTGAAAAAAATCCTATTGCTTACGAAATTGACGAAGTGCGACAAGGAGTGTATACATTATCTGCTGACATTAAATATTATAAAGACGATTTAACTGTTAATCCGAGAATGACTATAATTGCGGAATACAGTGATGGTACTACTGAACAAAATATGACTTTTGGTTTTGAAAAAGATGGTGAAAAAAGAAACTACGAAGTTAAAATTAAAACTAACGAAAATAAATCTTTAGTTAAATTAAAAGGTTGGGTTCTTGACCATAGCGACGATACTAAAACTAAACATATTGAATGTAAAAATATTACTCTTTTATATACAAAAGAATAATGAAAGAAAAAACAGAAGCTATTATTTTGCAAACTACTAAATATGGTGACAATAAAATTATTGTTAATACATATTCTAGAAAATATGGCAAAATGGGATTTGCTTTTAAAATTAATAGTTTAAAAAGTAAAACCAATTTGATGTCATATTGTCAACCTTTGTTTCAAACTGAAATAGAGTTCAACAATAAATCTAACAATGCAATAGCTTCTGTTTCAAATATTTCTCTTAACTATACATATACATCTATTCCGTTTAGTCATACAAAAACTGCAACTGCTATGTTTATTGCAGAGTTTTTGTCTAAAATTTTAATTTATTCTGAAAAGAATATAGAACTATTTGATTACATTGCAACTAGTTTACAACTTTTTGATCAACCTGAAATTTGTGGAAGAAATTTCCACATTAAATTTATTATTCAAATTTCGAAATTTTTAGGTTTTTATCCTTCTAATAGATATTCTGACTTGAAGCCATGTTTTGATTTATCTAAATCAAAATTCACTTTTGATACTCCAGGTGTTAAGCATATTATTAGACCGCCTTTTAGCGAAATTTTTAGTAAATTTTTAGATACTGAATATATTAATTGCGAATCCATTCCTTTGAGTGGTAACGACAGAAAATATTTAGTTGAAAAAATTATTCAATATTACAATTACAAATTCGACAACTTTAATTCTTTTAAAAGTTTAGATGTTCTTCAAGAAATTTTTCATTAATAATAACATAAATTTTTACAAAAATGAACAACAATATTATTATCGGACAAGGTATAGGTCCGGCTCGTTTTGGTATGTCTAACAACGAAATTATTGAATTTTTTGGTAAACCAAATGAAATTGAGAAGGAACAAAATGGTGAAATCAATTCTATAACAATGTTTTATGATGATTTATTAACTGATTTTGTTTGTGAATTAGACGAAGATAATATATATAAACTTACTTCTATTTTAGTTTCTAACCCTGATTACGTTATCGACAATAAAATTCATTTTGGTGATAGCGAAGAGCAATTGATTAAATATACTAAAAGTTTAAAAGCTGAAAATCCTCAAATTGAAATAGATCAAGCTGCTAAAGAAAAATATTTATATTTCGACGATTTAAATATGTTAGCAATTTTTGATCAAGAAGGTCTTGCTACAATTCAAATTGGTATGTGGGACGACGAAGATGAAGATGAAAATAATTAAACTTTTTATTCAAATTTAAATTTTAAATATTATGAAAATCAAAAATATATTTAAACAAAAAAAAATTATAATTGGAGTTCTTATTGCTGCATTTTTAGGTTTTAATAGTTTTAAATTATATGACGATGACGACGATTTTGAACTTATTAAAAACCTTGAAATTTATCACACTTTAATGCGTGATTTAAGAATTATGTATGTTGACGAAATTTCAAGCGGTGATTTAATAAAAAACTCTATTGACAAAATGCTTGAAAATCTTGATCCATACACTGTTTATTATCCAGAATCTCTTATCGAAGATGTTAGATTTGCAAATTCTGGCGAATATGCAGGAATTGGAACTGAAATTGACAAAATTGATAATTTTTATGAAATTACAAATTTAATCAAAAATTCCCCTGCTGAAAAAAATGGGTTACTTATTGGTGATAAGATTATATCTATCAATGATAAACTATTAAATAATAAAAGTATAGATGAAGTAGATTTACTTCTAAAAGGTGAAAATGGATCTAACATAAAATTTGAAATTCAACGAAACAACAATAAACTAAACTTTAGTTTCAAAAGAGAAATTATTAAAGAAAAAAGTATTCCATACTATGGAACAATTAATAATAATATTGGATACATTAAACTATCAAGTTTTACACAAAATTGTTCAAACGAATTAAAAGAAGCTTTTATTTCCTTAAAAGAAAAACAAAACATAAATCAATTAATTCTTGATTTAAGAAATAATCCAGGTGGACTTTTAATTGAAGCTGTTAATATAGTGAATTTATTTATAGAAAAAGGTGAAAACGTTGTTGAAATGAAAGGTCGAGTTGAACAATGGAACAAAATGTTTAAAGCCGAAAATAATCCTATAGACACAAAAATTCCTATTATTGTTTTAGTAAATGGTCAATCAGCATCTGCTTCTGAAATTGTTTCTGGTGCTTTACAAGATTTAGACAGAGCTGTTGTTATTGGAGAACAAACTTTTGGTAAAGGACTTGTTCAAACAACTAAAGATTTAGTATATAATGCTAAGTGCAAAATTACAACTGCAAAATATTATATTCCAAGTGGTAGATGTATACAAAAATTAGATTATTCTCACAAAAATTCAGAAGGTAAAGCAATTTCAATTCCTGACTCTTTAATTAAAACTTTCAAAACCAAAAACGGAAGAACTGTAAAAGACGCTGGTGGTATCTTACCTGACATTATTATAAATAGTGACACTCTTAGTTATTTTGTTGAAAATCTGATTTATAATAAATCGATATATAATTTTTCTAATCAATATAGAAATAAGAATAATCAGATAAGCGAACCAGAAAAATTTTCAATTTCGCAACAAGATTTAAATGATTTTAAAACACAAGTTGGAAAAAAAATGGTTGATTATAATACATCAACCGAAAAACAAATAAAAGAAATTGAAAATTTAGCAAACATTGAATTCGAAAATAACGAATTAAACCAAGAATTTAATAAAATTAAACAAAAGATACAACAAATAAAAGAATCAAACATAAATAAATATGATGACCAACTTAAAAAATTACTTGAATACGAAATTGTAAAAAGATACTACTATGAAGAAGGAGAAATTCGTTATTCTCTCAAAAATGATAAAAATATAGACAAAGCAATCGAAGTATTAAATAATGAAATTCTCTATAAAAAGATACTTTTAAACAAATAAAATAAAAATATTTGGCATATTTATTGCAAGAAATATAATAGATATTTGTTAAATAAAAACAATTAATACATTATATATCAATCAATTATTTATTTTACAAAAACTTTATAAAGAAAATAAGTTTTTTAAAAAAAATTCATTAAAGTGTAACTTTATATAAAAATAATTCGTACATTTGTAACGTGAAAGATATAGTTTATATAACCTCACACTGAAATATGAAAACGAATTGGTTGTTTATATTATTAATAATGTTAGTTGTCTCTAAAATCAATATTAAAGAGCTTTTATCTTTTGATTGCCCTTCAATAAAGATTAAAGACATTAATATTATTGAATCAGAAAGAGGAAAGGTTTTATGTTATACTATAAATCTATATTCTCCTTCACAAATTAAAGATTTTGTTGCTATTCCTAATATTGAAGGAGCTAATAGTGACTCAAAAACTAAATTTAAGTTTGATAATCATACAAGAAGAGCAACGGTTGTTTACTACTACGCTTTACCTGAGATATCAAACGAAGATAAAATTAGCATTAAATTTAGTTTGAATAACAATGTTAATCAGATTGATAAAATAGTTTGCTCAAATTGTAAACTATAAATAATAAAAAAATTATAAATTTTATTAAGTTTTGAACAGTTTGGCACGATTTTTATACAAATAGTAAATAAAAAACGGACTGTATTTATAGATAAAAATTATGGTAGAAAATTATTCTATAGAGCAAACTTTAGATACTCCATCTATTTCAATGAATGGGTCTACAGGAATTATTGAGTTTGAAGGTAAATCATTTCCTGCTGACGTAACAGCTTTTTACCAACCTGTGATGGAATGGCTAGATAATTATAAAAGTAGCCCTTGTAATAAAACTGTTGTGAATTTGAAATTAGAATATTTTAATACGGCTTCTTCGAAAATTATGCTTGAAATTTTTTCTAAATTAGAAGCTATTTATAAGTTAGGTAATGACGTTGTTATTAATTGGTATTATCCTGACGATGATGAAGACATGCAACAAACAGGTAATGAATATTCTGAACTTATTATAGTTCCTTTTAATAAGATTGGGTATTCAGTAGTGTTTAAATAAAGATATATTTTTTTTTGTTTTTCCTTGTACGTTTGATTTTTGAGTAGTAAGACCGACTTTATAGTCGGTCTTTTATTTTAATATAATTTTTATTTTTCGAAAAAAATTTATGCGTCTGCGTTATTACAAAAATGTATTTTTTTATTTCGTATAGTTTAATCAATATCTCAAAATCCTTTGAATATATCGTATAGATATTAAGACTATAAATTTATATTTAAAGCATATTGCATAATTATTTTCAATAACATAATATAAATTTCTAAAATTCAGAAATTTAGTTAATAATAACAAAATTGAATTTTAAGTGCGAAGTAGAATAAATTTCTTGTTTTTTTTAATAATTCTGTTTATTTAAAAATTTTACTACGTCTAAAGATTTAATTTATTTCTGATGGATGAAAAAACTCATAAATTGATTGAGCTTTTTTCAAATCCAAAACTTTTGATAAATCTAAAATTGAAGTTTCTGAAATAACTTTAACAGTTCCAAAATTCTTCAATAATTTTTCAATTGTTTTATCTCCTATTCCTGGTATATCTTGCAGAATTGAATGAATCATTGCTTTTGATCGTTTGTTTCTGTGAAACGTTATTCCAAATCGATGTGCTTCATCACGCAATTGTTGAATTATTTTGAGCGTAATCGAAGTTTTATCTAAATATAATGGAATTGGGTCGTCTGGATAAAATATTTCTTCTAATCGCTTAGCAATGCCAATAACGGCTATTTTATCAAATAAGCCAAGATCGCGTAATGTTTCTGCAGCGCACCTTAACTGACCTTTTCCGCCATCAACTACTATTAATTGGGGTAATTCTTCACCTTCTTCGGAAAGTCGCTTATAACGGCGAAAAATAACCTCTCTCATCGTTGCAAAGTCATCTGCTCCTACTACAGTTTTAACGTTAAACAATCTATAATCTTTTTTAGATGGTTTACCATTTTTAAATACTACACAAGATGAAACTGGATTAGTTCCTTGAATATTTGAATTATCAAAACATTCAATATGTCTTGGTTCTACATCTAATTGCAAATCGTTCATCATGGTTTTCATTACATTTCTAACGCTTTGTTCTGGATCTATTAAAGATCTTTGGCGTTGTTGTTCTGACATATATTGTCGGCAATTATTTATAGACCAATCTAATACCTTTTTTTTATCTCCTAATTTTGGAATAGTTATTTTTGTATTACTTAAATTAAAATCAATTTCAAATGGCAAGAGTATTTCAATTGCTGAATCTCCTATATTTAACTCTGAAAAATGAAAATCTGCCATTGCTGTAGTTAATATTTCTTTTTCATCTTCTTCTAGGCGTACTTTTACTTCTCGTGTTACTGAACGAATTATAAACCCATTTGATAACTTCATAAAATTTACATAAAAGAAATCGCCAGATCCTTCTTTTAATATTGAATATACTTCTACTGTATGAGGAATATTTACAGAAATTATATTTTTTGCTTGATACGAAACTAATACTTCATATCTTTCTTTTATTAATTGAGCTTCTTCAAATTTATATAAACTTGCTAGTTCAGTCATTTCGTGTTTTAATTGATGAATAACTTCACTAGTTTTTCCTTGAAGAATTTTTTTTATTTGATCAATATAAGAGGCATAATCTTCTTTAGATACTTTTCCTATACAAGGAGCGCAACAATTTTTTATATGATAATCTAAACAAACATCGTAATTTCCATTTTTTATACCTTCTAATGTTAATATTGTTTTGCAAGTTCTTAAATGAAATGCACGTCGAAACATTTCTAGAACATTTTTCATTGCAACAACAGATGTATAAGGACCAAAATAAATTGAACCATCAGGTTCTTTATGGCGTGTAAAAAAAATCCTTGGAAATGCTTCTTGTGTTATGCAAATCCAAGGGTATGTTTTATCATCTTTTAAAAGAATATTATATCTTGGTTGAAATTTTTTTATCAACTTATTTTCTAGAAGTAAAGCATCATTTTCTGTTTCTACTATTATATGCAAAACATCTGCAATATGTTTAACCAAAATAGCAGTTTTACCTACTTGATTTTTTTCTCGAAAATATGAAGAAACTCTATTTCTTAAATTTTTAGCTTTTCCTACATAAATAACAGTGCCATCTTTGTCCAAAAAATTATATACTCCAGGACTTAATGGCAATGTTTTTACTTTATATTCAAGCGTTCCTGGTTCCATCTTTTAAATTAAAACAGAAGTAAAATCAAATTTTTCTACATCAAATAAACCTTTATCTGTAATTTTTAAAGAAGGTATTACAGGTAATGCCATAAATGATAAAGTCATAAAAGGTGCAGTTAAACTACAACCTAGAGATTTTACAAGTAAAGATAGTCGAGAATAAGATATTCCTGCTGTTTCACATGAAACATTAGACATTATGCCACCTATCTCCAATTTCATATCAAACAGATTTAAGCCAGTACAAACAACTAGTCCTCCCCTATTCTTGATTATTTGATTTATCGATTTTACGATTGACTCATCATCTACGCCTACACAAATTATATTATGACTATCATGAGCTATACAACTTGCTACTGCTCCAAACTTTAATTTAAAGCCTTTGATAAATCCTACAGATGGTTTTGAATCTCCTTTATAACGATTTAATACTACTATTTTTAATATATCTGTTTTAGTATTTGTTACTATTAAACCGTTTTGTACTAAGGGTTTAACTACTAATTTATTTGTTAATAAACTTTTATCGATTGCCTCTATTACTTGTATATTACCATTTGTATAAGGCACTTCAATATCTTTTGAGGTAATTTTTTTACAAATAAAATTATTAATAGGTTTTGTATCAGAAACTTGAAATTGATTTACGCCATTATCTACAATTAATTTTCCATCTAAATATACCTGATTTACTTGAAAATCTTTAATATTATCAACAACAACAAAATCAGCATTATCTCCTTTTTGAAGAAGTCCTACATTTAATTTATAATGTTGCACAGGAATAATTGTAGCTGATCTCAAAACATCAAAAAAATCATATCCTAATGATATTAATTTTGAAATTCTTTCAAACATATAAGATTTTGATAAATCGTCAGGATGAAAATCATCGCTACATAACATTAAAGAATCTGGATTTTCTTTGTATAATGGTGCTAAATCTAACATATTTTTTGCAGCACTTCCTTCTCGAATTTGAATTTTCATTCCATATTTAATCTTAATTCTAGCTTCGTCAAGATTAGAACATTCATGATCAGTAGAAATACCAGCTTCGATATATTGTTTATTTTGATTTTCATCTAAACCTGGTGCATGTCCATCAATTGGTTTATTTATATCTTTAGATGCTTTAATTTTAGCTAAAACTTCAGGGTCTTTAAAAATTACTCCTGGAAAATTCATCATTTCAGCTAAAGCAACAACATGATCATTTTTTAATAAATCAGATACTATTGACGAATTTAATACAGCACCGGAAGTTTCAAAGTTAGTTGCAGGAACACATGAAGGAACGCCAAAATAAATTTTCATAGGAGATTTTTTGGCATCTTTTAGCATAAAATTAAATCCATCAGTATCCAAAACATTTGAAATTTCATGAGGATCTGCAATTATAGAAACAACTCCATGTTTCAAAGCAGCCTCGGCAAAACGTTGTGGCGTTACCATAGAACTTTCAATATGGATATGAGAATCAACTAAACCAGGTAATATATATTTATCTGAATTTGTTGAACACTCTTCTATATCGACAATTTTTCCATTTTCAAAAGAAACTTTTCCTTCAAAAATTCTTTTTGACAATACGTCAACGATTTTTCCTTCAACTATTTTCATATCTTTTAATAATTTGAAACTTTAAGTTACACGTGAAACATTATCTTCCTAAACTAACTAGCAAAATATTTATATCTGCTGGACTTACTCCAGGTATTCTTGATGCTTGCCCTATTGTTTTTGGTTGAATCTTTTGCAATTTTTGGCGGGCTTCTATCGAAATTGAATTGAATTTTGAAAAATCAAAATTATCTGGAATTTTTACATAATCTAATCTAGATAATTTTTCTGCTGATTGTTTTTCTCTTTCAATATAACCTTGATATTTAATTTTTATTTCGGCAGCTTCTAATTCTGTATGTGTATATTTTCGTAAAAATGGAAAAATATCTACTAATTCTTCTAAACAAACCTCTGGTCGTAATATTATAGAAAATAATTTATTACCTTGTGTTAAAAGTTTTCCTCCTTTCGACTCTATATAAGGATTTATTTTTTGAATTTGAACAGAATATGTATTACAAAATTCAATTATTTGATCAATATGTAATTGTTTTTCTTTATATTTTTTATATCTTTCTTCTGAAGCTAACCCAATTTTATATGATAATTCTGTTAAACGTTCATCGGCATTATCTTGACGCAAAAGTATGCGATATTCTGAACGAGATGTAAACATACGATAAGGTTCATCTACACCTTTAGTAACTAAATCATCAATTAAAACACCAATATACGCATCACTACGAGATAAAACTATTTCATCTTTACCTTGTAAAGATAAAGCAGCGTTAATTCCAGCCATTAATCCTTGACAAGCAGCTTCTTCATATCCAGTAGTTCCATTAACTTGACCTGCAAAATAAACGTTTTTTACTATTTTAGACTCCAAGGTATGCTTTAATTGAGTAGGATCAAAATAATCATATTCAATAGCATATCCTGGACGGAAAATTTTCGCATTTTGCAAACCAGGAATTAATCTTAAAGCATTATATTGAACTTCAAAAGGTAAAGACGAAGAAAATCCATTTAAATAATATTCACAAGTATCTGTTCCTTCTGGTTCTAGAAATACAGGATGTGATGTTTTATCAGCAAAAGTAATTATTTTAGTTTCAACAGAAGGACAATAACGAGGTCCTATACTTTTTATAGTTCCATTAAATAAAGGACTACGATCAAAACCTTTTCTTAATTCATCATGAACTTGTGGATTGGTATAAGAAATAAAACATTTTAATTGTGGTAATTTAGGCAATCCATCAGACATAAAAGAAAAAGAATCAGGATTTTCATCACCTGCTTGAGGTGTCATTTGAGAAAAATCAATAGTTCGTCCATCAATACGAGCAGGTGTTCCAGTTTTCATACGATTTGTAGAAACACCAGCTTTTAATAAAGTTTCGGTTAAACCATTAGCAGATATCTCTCCTATCCTACCGCCTTCATAACTTCTACCGCCAATATGCATTAAACCATTTAAAAAAGTACCTGCAGTTAATACAACTTTTGAGCATTTAAACTGAACTCCAAAAACAGTTTCAACACCAACAACAGAACCATTTTCAACTATAATAGATTTAACAGTATCTTGCCAAAAATACAAATTAGGTATTTTTTCTAATAAAGAACGCCAAATTAAAGAAAATTTAGAACGGTCACATTGAGATCGAGGACTCCACATAGCAGGACCTTTAGATTTATTTAGCATACGAAACTGAATAGAACTCATATCAGTTACAATACCAGTTAACCCACCCAAAGCATCGATTTCACGAACAATTTGACCTTTTGCAATACCACCAATTGCAGGATTACAAGACATTTGACCAAATTTAGTCATATCCATTGTAATCAATAGAGTTTTAGCTCCTAAATGAGCAGATGCAGCTGCGGCTTCACAACCTGCATGACCAGCTCCAATTACGATTATATCGTATTCTTCAATCATAATAAAAAACCTAATTATACAAATTCAAATAAAAATCTTCTTTTGAATGAATTTGAGCTTCATCTTCATCAGTATGATCATCATAACCTATTAAATGAAGAACTCCGTGAATCATTACTCGAAGAAGTTCTGTTTCATGTGAAACATTAAAAATTTCTGCATTCTCTTTTGTTCTATCTATACTAATAAAAATATCTCCTGAAATATTTTTATCTTTTACATAATCAAATGTAATAACATCTGTTAGATAATCATGATTTAAAAATTTTTTATTCATGTCTAACAAGTAAGAATCTGAACAGAAAATATAATTTATGTTTCCCGTGAAACAATTTTCTTTTTTTATTGCACTATTAATCCAAGAAGAAACTTTATTTAAATCGGTAAATTTAAATTCAGAATCTTCAAAATTAAATGTAATCGACATTATAAATTAAACTTAATTTTAATAATAGATCCGTTATTTAAAAATTCTGTTGAATCTGATAATTGTTGAATTAGAAATATACCTCGACCATTAATTTTTTCAATATTTTCTTTTGATGTAGGATCAGGAATGTTTGTATAATCAAATCCTTCTCCTTCGTCTGAAATAATCAAGGTTAAAACTTTGTCTTCTAATTCAAAATCTAATGAAACTTTTTTGGTTGAATCAGATTTATTACCATGAATAATTGCATTTGTACATGCTTCAACTGCTGAAATAGATATATTGCCATATAATTCAGGACATATATCGTATTTAGTACTAAAATTATCGACAAAATTCTCAACTAATGAGATATTGTCCATTGTTGAACTGAATGAAATGGAGTTTTTCATAAAAATTAAGTTTAATTTAGTTTTTTAATATAGTCATTATATTTATCTAAATAAAATAAATCTATATTTAAATATTTTTTATTTATAAATTCTTTTGAATGACGTTCTTTGTTAATAAACGGAAAATTAAGATTTGTGTTATCGTAATCTTTATCTTTTCCAGATTTACTTTCACGATTATCTTCTTGTTCTTGTGATTTTTCTGCGTTTTCACAATCTAGAAGTTTTTGATAAATTTGATTTTGTCTGTTAATTAAATTTTGATTTATACGTTTGTTTAAGATGTCATTTTTATTTTGTTCCATTAATTGATTAATTTGTTTCATTAATTGCTGGTTTTTAGGATTTGAACCAGAATTATTCATTAATTCTTGAATATATTGTTGCATTAATTCTTGCATTTTTAATGTTTCAACTAATTGCTGATTTTGAGGATTATCTCCTCTTTGTAATTGTTGTAACATTTTTTCGAGAGATTGTTTTAAAGATTGTTGTTGTGATTTTGCTTGCTGATATTGTTGCTGACGTTGTTGTGAACGTTTTTTATTTTTAGTTTCAACAGCTTCATTTGTGTCTTCTCCCGATTGACTATTTTGCATTTGTTGTTGCATATTTTGTTCAATTTCACTAAAAATTAAAGCTAAATCGTTTATTCCTGTTAAAGATAATTGTTGATTTATGGTAGAAGAAGATTTGGTGCCTTCTTTTAATTTAGAAATAGATGAATTAAAATTAGAATTAATTTCATCAATTTTAGAATAAACAGAATGACCTAAATCAGGTTCACGTTTAGCTAAAGCGTAAATTGAATCTTTAACTAAATCAAAATCTCTTTTAATATTTAGTTCGCTTTTTAATAATTCTTGAATAAAAGTAGCACTATTTTGAGAAGTTTTAGATTGGATAATTATATTTTCTTGAGAAAATGATAAAGAAACAAGATTATCTAAAATCTGTCTAACATCGTTTAAATTTTCTGAATTTTTCTTTTGATGATCAGATTTTTTATTACCATTCAAAGAATTTGACATTTCTTGAATATCTTCAGAAGTATTCTGCATATCCTGTTTAAATTGCTCTTTGTCAGACTTAGAAAAATTAGAATCATTATTTTGAAATTGTTCTAATTTGTCAATTTGATTATCAATATCATTTTTAATAGAGTTGAATTTATCAAAAAGAGAATCTAAATTCATCTTCATTTCATCTAAATCAGAATTTTTATCCATTAATTTCTCATAATCTGACTGTAATTTGTCAAATTTTTCTTTAAAATCATTAGATTTTTCTGAAAAATCTGATTTGTTATTATTATTATCAGAAAAATTATTATCTAATGTTTCACGTGAAAACTTTTCATAATCTTTTGAAAATTCATTAAGGTCTTTTGTAAGATTGTTTAATTTATTTTCAACATCGTAATATTTCAAAAGCTGATTGTTTCGTTCTAATTGTTCATTAATTTGGCTAAAATCAAATTTTAAATTATCGATATTATCTCTTAAATTTCGATCATGAAGAGAATCTTTAAGTTTATTAATTTGATTTAATAAATCTTTTATGTCATCATTCATCAAATCTTTCCACAAATCTTGCATTTGTTTTTGTTGATCTAAAATATCTTGATCAAGATTGTTTTCTTGGTTTTGAAATAAATCTTTTTTGAAATTGTTATCAGATATTTCTTTTAAAAGTTCTTCTAATTTTTGTTGCTTTTCAACAAGATTATCGATTTTTAATTGTTTTTCATAATCTGAAAGGTTATTATTACCAGAAACTGATTTTTGAAAAACTGCTAAATCTTTATTTATGCTATTTAATAAAGATTGCGACTCGTTAATTTTATCATAAATTGAATTTTTTAAATCAGATAAACGAGCTTCTTTTTCTGATTTAGTAAGCAATTTATATGAAAAAACTGAAGTTTTAGATGATTTATAACCACCTAAAACATCATTATCTGTTACTTCAAAATAATAATCTACTTGATTTTTAAAATTTGAAAAATCAAAATAATAAAAATATTCTTGATTTATAGAATTGTGATTTATTTCAATAGTGTTAGAAAATAATTGTTTAGGATTGTCATGATTATAATAGATAAATTTTAAATTTTTAAAACCAAAATCATCTGTAATTCTACCTGAAAAAAACATAGAATTTAATGAAGTAGAGTCTGGTAATGATGAAACTTCAATATTAGGATAATTATCAGGAATAATTTCTACATTAAATACTGAAGAATTTATTTCTAAATTATTTTCACTAATAAAAGAATATTGATAATTAAAATCTTTTAAAGCAGATTTTTTGTAAGTAATTTGATTAGATTTAAGTTTTACTGTATCTAAATAAATAGAATCAATTTTAAATATAAGATTTTCGACATGTTGAACATCAAAATTCCAAGAAATTAAGGAACCATGAGGAACTACAATATTACTTAAATTATCAAATTCTTGAGTTTGTAAATTTGTATATTGTGGTGGAACAACACTAATATGAATATTCTCTAAATAAGGTTTATCAAAAACTTTTAAAGAATAATTTTCTGTAAAATAATCTAAATATTTAAAATTAAAATTTATGTCAGAGGAAACATTTTTAATAGAATATGAATAAAAACCTAAAGAATCAACATTCATTCTATAAGATTGAGAACCAAAATTAATAAAAACATCATTAGGGATAGAAGGACCATCTAAAGAAACAAAAATTTGATAATCTTCTCCCCTACCCAATTCAAAATTTTTATTTAAAATATTAAAATTATATGGATTTTCGGGCTGATAAAAGGTTGAATAATTAATAAATCTAATAGCTCCTTTTGAAAAACGATCAAAATTTATACTAGAAATTAATGATATTAAAAATATAATTGATAAAGAAATTAGTAAAAATTTGAATGTTTTTTTAAAATTAATAGCAGATGTAAAATTTAATGGTGATATCAAATTTACTTTTTGATTTATGCCTGCTATTAATAAATTTGAGTCTGATAAATTATCAGATTGATTATTTAACTGAATTAAATTTAATAAAATATCTTTAGAATCAGCAAAATAATTAGAAATAATACTAGAAGCTTCTTCAAAAGAAATAACAGGAAAAACACGTAATATTTTTAATAAAGGAAATAATATAAAAAATATAAAATCCGATATTAAAATGAAAATTAAAGAATAAAAAATAAAAGTTTTTACTAAAGGAGAAAAATAAAAGTAAGACTCAGCAAATGAAAATATAAATAAAGAAACAATAGCAAAAACAATAAAGAAAATAATACCTAAATACAGTTTATTAGAATAAAATTTACTAATAAAACTGTTTAATTTATTTTCAATAATGTTAAAATTCGAGTCCATATATTATTTATTCTTTTTTAACCAATGTTGAGGATTAAGTTTTTCAGTACCAAACCAAATTTGAAAATTAAGAATTAATTTGTCCTTAAAATTTTCATAATCACCAATAATATCATTTTTATTAACATTATCACCAGCAGAAACTTTTATATGATCAAGCCCCGAATAAACAGTAAAATAAGAACCATGTCTAACAATAATAGCATATTGATTAGTTGGTAAAGATACAATTTTAGAAACAACACCAGAATATACAACTTTTACGTTAGAAAACTCAGGAACAAGAAAATTAACTCCATCATTTCTAATTGTAACATTGTCGTAAACAGGATGTTGTTTATCACCAAATGTTGAAATAATAACAGCATTTTTAACAGGATAATCTAAATATCCTTTTTGAACTTCAAACAATAGATTATCTTGCTGAGTAGTATCTGAATTTACATGTTGTATATTTTGAGAGTTTAAAACATCATTTGCGGTATTTGATTGCTGAAAAGATTGAGATTTTTTTAATTGCGCAATAATACTTGAACGATTATTAGTATATTTTGCAATAAAAGATTTTTCTACACCAAGTTTTTCAGCTAATATATTTTGTTGAGATTTAATATCTTCTAATTTAATTAAAACATTTGCAATCTCATTTTTAATATCTTTAATTCTTCTAATTTTTTTAACACGATAATCAGATAAATATTTAATATACAAATATTGATTAAAGGTTTTATATAAATTATCAAAAGAAAAAATATCAAAATTAGAATACATAGATTTTCTAATTTTATCAGCTTGAATAATTAAATCAGAATATTTTTTTTCTTCATATTCAAGTTGATTAGAAAGTCTTTCATGATAAATTTGATTATTATAAAAATCTTTGTCAATTTGATCAATTTTAAACTTAATTCTATCAATAAGTTTATCTTTAAGTTCAATTTGAGTATCAAGAATATTTAAACGAGTTTCTAAATTATAAGAAGTATCAGATAAATTAATTAACAAAGAGTCTAAAAAAGAACTTTGATATTCAATAGTTGACTGCGCATTTAAGTTTAAAACAATCAATAAAAAACAATATGTAAAAACAAATCGTTTCATTAAAATTCAAATGGTTTATAATTGTTAGGAATAGTAAAATTAAAAGACATTTTTTTGCCAAAAACAACTTTTTGATATTTAAAAACAACAAGAAAATCAGTGTTAATTCCTTCAAAATTTACAATAGAAGGTAAATTATGATAAGAAAAATCTTTAAATTCAGAGTAAGAAATTTTTAAACCTTTATTAGTAGATGAAATAATAGCAGAATTTTCAAGCATTTTGTTTGAATTTAAATCAAATTTGATTGAATTATTAACACCAAAAGATTTAGAATAAATATCATTGTGAGAAGTTGTTAAAGAAAGTAAATTATCTGTTTTAATAGGGTGAAAATAATCTAAACGTTCAATTTTATTTTGTGGAAAAATAAAAAACTGATCTAAAAATATACTTTGTAAAATATTAAAATCAATATCAACAGGAAAAAATTTATGTAAATAAGAATAATCACCAGAGAAAAATTTGTTTTTAACTTTAACAATACATTTAACAGAGTCAGGAGTAAAAATAGCTCTAGCAACTTCGATATTTAATGCGGAAACAGACAACCAAATTAAACTATCAGAAATCATTCGTAAAGTTCCACTACCAGAATGTTTATTAGAACCAGATTTAAAATCAACATTGAATTTAATTTCAACTTTATTAAAAGTATCTTGTGAAGAAATATTTGATTTAAAATCATTTAAAACTTTGGCATCTTCGGGAGAAATTACAACATTATTAACATTAATAACACTATCCTTAATCGATGGTTGAGGAGTTGGTTTAATTTTGCCTTTGCAAGAAACCAATAAAATTGGAATTAAAATCAAAAATATTAGTCTAAAACTTTTCATAATATTTAATTACACTTATTAATTTTATTACTGATTTTTAATTTGTTACCGCCATGTGAAATTGCTAAATTATAATATTCTTTAGCTTTTTCAAAATTATTATTTTTATAAAAAATATCACCTGCTAATTCAAAAATATAATATTTATTTGACAAATCTAAATTAATAGATTTATCAATAAAATATACAGCACTTTTTAAATCATTCTTTCTCAAAAAGTAAAAAGAATAAACAAAATAAAAATATGAATTAGAATTATCAAAATTAATACATTTTTTGATAATATTTTCAGCTAAATCAAAATTTCTATTTGCATTAATTAAATAAAAGGCATATTGAGATGATAAAAAATAATCATTATTAATATTTGAATAAAATTTATCAAAATTTTCAAAGGCTAAATCAATATTATTTTCTTTGTATAAACAAATTGCATTATAAAAATAATAAAGAAACTTAGACTCAGAAAGTTCAATTCCAAAATCTAAAGATTGATTAAGAAAATCACGAGCATCATTTAAGTTATTTTTATAAATATTATATACAGCAGAATATAAATAAACATCTAATTGTTCAGGATAAAAAGAAAGAGCTAAATCAACTAAATCTTGAAGAGAAGAATAATCTTCGTTTAAAGTATAAATACGAAATAATTTTCTCCAAATTTTAAAATCAGATTTATCAATATCTAAACAAATTTTAAGTTGTTCAATAGCTTTAGGCAAATTATGTTGAGTTAAATAAAAATCAGCAAAATTTGAATGAACAGAAATTGAGTCGTGATATTGAGAGTCTAAAACAGAAAATAAATTTTCAAATTGTTCAATCGATAAATCCAAATCATCCATTATAAGATTTGAAATATAAAAAATTTTTTGAGAAAATTTAATATCATCAGATTTGAAAGACTCAACGAGATTTTGATAAAAACAATCAATCTGTAGACGAGATCGACACATTAAAGCCTTAGCGAGATATGACAATCCATTTGTAGAGTCTACTTGTATCATTTTATTTACAACATCTTGAAATTTAGATAATTGATTGGTGATAGAATAAAAATCAAAAAGCAAATAATAAAATGATAAATTAGAAGAGTCGAAATCAATTAAACGTAAAATTTCTTTTTCGGCAGAATTTAAATCTCCAGACAATCTAAAAAGATCAGCTTTTTGAATTATAATGTCAACATCAAATCCAAAATTATTTTCAAATGAATTTAAATGTTCAATTGCTTCGTTATATTGTTTAGTTGAAATGTAAAGTTCAGTTAAAAAATTATAATTATCGTAAGTTGGAGCTTTATCTAAAGCTTTTTTAGAATATAAAATAGATAAATTATAATTACCTAATTTTGAATAAACATCAGCTAAAAATTTGATATAGAAAACATTATCAGAATTTAAATCAACAGCATTTTTGGCAAAAAGTTCAGCAGCGTTATAATCACCTGAATAATAATAAATTTTTGCAATTTGAAAATTAGTAGCAGCAGATTTAGAATTTAATTCTAAACATTTTTTATAGCATTGTAAAGCATCATTAGATTGAGATTTTAGCAAAAAAATACCAGCTTGAGAAAAATAATTCTTAAAATCAACATCGTCAGAACTTTGTAAAAATTTATTTTGAGAAAAAGAATTATTATAACTCAATAAAATAAAAAAAATAATATTCAAAAAGTATTTAATCATATACCAGTATGTCCAAAACCACCTTCTCCCCTATCCGATTGAGAAAGAGTTTCAACTAATTGAAAATCAATTTTTTCAAATTTAGAAAAAACCATTTGACAAATTCTATCACCATTATGAATAACAAATTCAGTATCAGAAAGATTTACAAGAATAACTTTAATTTCTCCACGATAATCTGCATCAATGGTTCCAGGAGTATTTAAAACTGTAATACCAAATTTAATTGCTAATCCACTACGAGGACGTATTTGAGCTTCATAACCTTCTGGAATTTCTAAATATAATCCTGTTGGGACTAGAATTCGTTGTAAAGGTTTAATTATTAAATCATTATCAATATTTGCACATAAATCCATTCCACTAGAATATTCTGTTGAATATTTAGGTAAAGGATTTTTACTTTTATTAACAACTTTGATTTTCATAAATAAAATTTAATTTAAAACTAAATTGTAAAACAGTTAGCAAAAATAATAAATCATTTCTTTGTTTTAATAAATTTTGAAATTAATTTTTTTAGTTCAACTGAAAGATTTTCATTTTTGAAAACTACTAAAACAAAAATAAATAATAAAACTGTATGTATTGTAACTCTCAAAGTTAAAGAAAGTTCAGTAGTAAAAAAAGTTGGAATGTAAAGAACTATTGCTAAAATAAAATATAAAATCATAGATTTAAAATCATATTTACAAGGAAGATGTTTACGTCCCCAGAAAAATGTTATTAATAACATAGTTAAATAACAAACATTATTAGCAAAAGCACAAGCCATATATCCCCAAATAGGAACTAAAACTACATTTAAAATTATTGTAATAATAGAACCAATAACGAAAATGATTATACCATATTTAGTTAGAAATTTTAATTTATACCAAAATGATTGAATGTAAATTAAACCAACTAATAAATGTCCAAATAATAACATTGGAACAACTTTTAAACCATCCCAAAATTCAGGTCCAATAAAATATTTAAAAAAATCTAGATAATAAATTATAAATAAAAAGATAAATAAACCAAAAGCTAATAAATATTTATTAACATTGGCAAATAATTCATTAAAATTAGATTGACCTTGATTAGAAAAGAAAAAAGGATCAGCAGCATATCTAAAACATTGAATAAATAATGTCATAAAAACGGCAATTTTTGCATTTGCACCATAAATTCCTAAAACACTAAGTTTAAATTGATTAGGATCAGCTACACCTTCTGGAACTGTTAAAAAACAATTGATAGAAATACGATCAAAAAATTCATTAATTTGACCTGCTAAACCAGAAACAAGTAATGGTAAAGAATATAACAACATTGATTTTAAAAGTGTTGGAGAAAAATTTATCTTAATTTTAAAAAAATCTGGTAGAAACATTACTAAAGAAACAACACTTGCTATCAAATTTGATAAGAAAATATATCCAACGCGTATTGAAGGATCATAAATTGAATTAAAAAATTCAAATTTCTCAGCTAAAGAAGGTAACCAAAGTATAAAAAATAAATTGAAAAATATATTAGTACAAATGTTAACTAATTTATAAACAGCAAATTTTATAGGTTTGTTTAATTGACGAAGACGAGCAAATGGAATTGACGTTAAAGCATCAACACCTAAAATTATTATGAAAAAAGAAATATAATAAACATGATCTTGATAATTAAGTAAATTAGCAATATTTGGAGCGAAAAAAAGTCCAAAAGCAATAAAAATAGAACTCGTAATTAACAAAGATATAAAAGAAGTAGAATATAATTTATCCTTATCTTGTTCGGTTTTAGAAAACTTGAAAAAACCAGTTTCCATGCCATAAGTTAGAAAAATCATCAAGAATGTAACGTAAGTATACATTTCAGTAACAGTTCCATACTCAGATTTTTCAAAAACACGAGTATAAAAAGGAACTAAAAGATAATTCAAAAGTCGACCAACAATAGAACTTAAACCATAAATAAAAGTCTGACTTGCAAGCTGTTTAATATTTCCCATAAAACAAAATTTTTACAAAGTTATTAATAAAAATGACTATTTTTGCAAAAAAAATAAAAAAATGAAAATAC
This sequence comes from Bacteroidales bacterium, assembly GCA_024413595.1. Taxonomy (GTDB): domain Bacteria; phylum Bacteroidota; class Bacteroidia; order Bacteroidales; family UBA3824; genus UBA3824. Next base: position 26,263 of record JAKSUC010000006.1, on the reverse strand, counting down.
AAAGAATAATATTAATAATGAGTACATTATTTATAATCAACAGCTTAGAAGCACAAAAAAAATGGAATTATGAATTTGAAATTGGTGGAAGTTACAATTCAGGAAATGTAAATAATACAAATTTAAAAAACTCTGGAAATGCAACTAGAAATGATAGTTTGTTAACATTTACAGCTAATTACAAATTGTTATACAGCAAAGAAGATAGCGTTGAAACAAATAAAGGATTAAATGGAGAAATAAAATTTGATTTTTTTCAATATGATAGATTTTCGCCATTTTTTTCAACTGAGTATATAACAAACAAATACAAAGGATATGATTTTAAATTAAGTTCTTTAATTGGTTCAAAAATGAGAATTTATCAAAAAAAAGATACTTCTGATTATTCAATAAGTTTGGCATTGACATACGATTATGTAAATTATACAACAGAAGAAGATAAATTAAAAATGGAATATTATAGATTATCATTAAGACCAAAAATTAAACAAAAACTAGGAAATGTAGTAACTTTGGTTCACTATACATTTTATCAACCGTTATTAAAAGACTGGAATGATTATATAATTCAAAGTACAACGAAAATAGAAAATAAAATAAGTCAAAAAATGTATTTAGATATCTCATTTGAATATGAATATAGAAGTGAATTGCCAAACGACAATTATAAGAAAAAGGATATGACAACAGAAATAAGTTTAAGAATAAAGATTTAAACAAAAAATTCTGAAATAATGTAATCTGAAATAAAAAGTCCGTCTAATGTAAGATGGACTTTATTTTTATTAAATACAAAATATTGTTTTAAATCATTACGATTTAAATTGTTGTAAAACGATGTAATAAATTGAGGAAAATTCTTTTCAACATAATTTACATCTAACCCATCAAAAGTTCTAAAACGTAACATAATATATTCATTATAAATATCTTGAATGTTTAAAAATTCAGTTTCAGAAAAATTTTCAAAAGTAACATACTGTTTAAGATTACGGACATTCCACTTTCTTGAATTATTATAATAAGAATGAGCTGATGGACCAAATCCTAAATATGGTACAAAATTCCAATAATTAGAATTATGACGAGAAAATTTATTTGGTAGAGAATAATTAGAAATTTCATAATGTTCATAACCATGATTAATTAAAAAATTATGAATAAATTTAAATTGTTCTAAATATTTATCATCATCAATTTTATGAATTTTACCTAATTCAAGTTTTTTATAAAAAGGTGTATTTTCTTCAATACCAAGACTATAAGCAGAAATATGAGGAATATTTAAATCAGATAAAATCTTAAAACTACGTTCAATTTCAGATAAAGTTAAAATTTCATAACCAAAAATATAATCAACAGAAAAATTAGAAAAATTGAATTTTTCGCATAAATCTAAATAACGATAATTATCAGAAACAGAATGATTTCTACCTAAATATTTAAGACCATCATCATTCATAGCTTGAAAACCTGTACTTAAACGATTAATAAAATCAGAAGATTTTAAATTATTAAAATATTGATTTGTAGCATGTTCTGGATTAATCTCGATAGTACATTCAAAATTTTTAGAAATATTATAATGATTAGAAATTAAAACTAAAAAAGACTCAATAATATTAAAAGGCAAAATAGAAGGAGTCCCCCCACCAATATAAATAGTGTCAATAGATTGATTATTAAAAATATAAGCATTATTAACAATTTCTTTTTCAATAGAATTTACATATTGATTAACAAAAGAACTATCTTTGCAAAAGCGAATAGAATAAAAATCGCAATAACCACATTTTTTAACACAAAATGGAACATGAATATAAATACCAGCCATGACAGAAAAAATAAAAAAATATAAATTAAGTATAATTTGGGCAATAATCATGATGATAGGTTGTACATATCATTTTACAGAAGATACCACACCCAAATTGCAAATACCATATTTAGACAAAATAATTCATTTTGGAATATTTGAAATATTAAGTTTTTTAATAATGTTTGAAAAAAAAGTATTTAACCAAACAAAAATAATTAAAACAATGATTATTTGTGGATTATATGGTGGAATAATAGAAATAATACAAAAATTCCTGCCATATCGCGGATGTGAACTAAATGATTTAATAGCAGATATAATCGGCACAATAGCAGGAATATTTATATTAAAAATATTAATAAAGAAAAAATTTTTTGGCATTAAGCAACAGGAATTTTTTCAATTCTACGCTGATGACGACCACCGTCAAATTCTGTAGACAAGAAAGCTTCTAAAATTTGAATAGCTTCATCTTTAGAAACAAAACGAGCAGGAATTGAAAGAACATTAGCATTATTGTGAGCACGAGCAAGACGAGCAATTTCAGCATTCCAACACAAAGCACTACGAATACCTTGATGTTTGTTTGCAGTCATACAAATACCATTGCCACTGCCACAAATAGTAATACCGAAACAATCAGTATTATTTTCAACATTGATAGCTAAAGGATGAGCAAAATCAGCATAATCACAACTATCAGGAGAATTAGTACCTAAATCTTCGATAATAAAACCTTTATTAGCCAAAAAGTCTTTTAAAAATAATTTAAGCTCATAACCAGCATGGTCAGAAGCCATAAATAACTTAGAAATTTTCATAATTTAATATATGATAAAGTTTTAAAAATTACAATAAATTATAGTTGAAAACTATTTCAACTGCAAAAATAACAAATATTTGAAAATTAAATATTTAAAAGAAAGAAAGAAACATAAAAAAAACAACATAAAAAACGAGAAAACAATAACTTGTAAAAGTTATTAACAATGATGTTAATAATTATGTTAATTGTAAGTTTAATAAATGTGGAAAACTAAAGAAAAAGACCAAAAAATATCCGAAATTCAAAAATTATCCACAATTTTGAAAAAATAAAAACAAGTTTTCAACATAGAAAAAAATAGAATTGTTGAAAAAAACTTATTAACAAAAATAAAAAGAGATGAGAAATCAACAATTGTTAATAAAGTTTGTAAATAAAAGAAAATAAAATAATTAAAAAAAGAAAGTTGTTAACAAGAAGTTGAAAAAACAAAAATATTGTGAATAACAAAAAATATAGAAAAAAATTATCAACGCAATTAACAGCTATAAATAAACATTAAAAAGAATAATTAATTTAAAATATTTAATAATAATGAATAAAGAAGATAAACCAATGTTGAAAAACGGTCACATTGAAATGCCTATTGATCCAAGTTTAGATTTGCGTTCAGAAATTGCAAAAATGAAAAAGGAAAAAAATGCAATAATTCTAGCTCATTACTACACAAACGACGAAGTTCAAGAAATAGCAGATTATACTGGTGATAGTTTAGGACTTTCGCAAAAAGCTGCGGCAAATGATGCTGATATAATAGTTTTTGCAGGTGTTCATTTTATGGCTGAAACTGCTAAAATATTGAGTCCTAATAAGAAAGTTTTAATTCCAGATAGTGAAACAGGTTGTTCACTTGCCGACTCAGTAAATGAAAAAGTTTTTGCCGAATTTTTAAAACAATATCCTGGTTATACTGTTATTTCATACGTAAACACAACTGCAGAAATAAAAGCTATGAGCGATATAGTTTGTACATCGTCAAATGCAGTAAAAATAGTAAATTCATTACCAAAAGACGAAAAAATAATTTTCGGGCCAGACAAAAATTTAGGTGCATACGTGAAAAAAGTTACTGGTCACGAAAATATGGTAATTTGGAACGGAGGTTGTCATGTTCACGGAAATTTTTCAGTAGAACACATCAAAAAATTAAAACAACAAAATCCAGAGGCTGAAGTATTGGCACATCCAGAATGTCCAGCAGAAATTTTAGATTTAGCATCTTATATTGGAGCAACATCAGCATTGCTTAAACATTCAATAGAAAGCAAAACTCAAAAATTTATAATAGCCACAGAACCAGGAATTTTGTATGAAATGAAGAAGCAATGTCCAAACAAAGAATTTTATCCAGTATTGTCAAAAAGTAATGATAATACAATAAATCAATGTTTTGATATGAAGAAAAATACTTTGGAAAATATCTATTTAACCTTAAAATATGAATTGCCAGAAGTGTTTGTAGAACCAACATTAGCAAATAAAGCATTATCAAGCATAAATAGAATGTTGGAAATGAGTAAATAACATTAAAACAAAAAATATTCAAGTGATGAAAAAATATTTATTATTATTGTCCACCACTCTCCTACTCTATCAAATAGCAGTTGGACAGAATAATATCAATCCTAATGGATATAATACCTTTTATTATCCCGAAGGAGGAATATCAAGTGAAGGAACCTTAAAAGATGGAAAGCCAGATGGATTTTGGAAAACATATTATCCTAATGGCAAACTAAAATCTGCTGGTAATAGGTCTAATTTTCAATTAGATAGCACTTGGATATTTTTTGATGAAACAGGAGATACAACTTCAATCATAAATTATAATTATGATAAGAAAAATGGTTATCAAATAACATATACAAGTTTTAATGATACAATTCATCATAATATACCATCTACCAAAGAGTTATATGTAAATGATAAACGCCAAGGCAATTCAATAACATATTTTAAAAATGGACAGATTGAAAATCAAATACCATATAAAGATGATTATAAACAAGGAACTGGTTATCAATTTAATAAAGATGGAGTTGTTATAGCCATACTACAATATAAACAAAATAGATTGGTAGATAAAAACATTATAAATAGAATTGACGATAAAGGTAACCGTCAAGGCTTGTGGCAAACGTTTTATCCTGATTTTCAAGTAAAAACAGAGTGTTATTACAAAGATGACAAACTAAATGGTTATAAACGAGAATTTGATACCAAAGGCAAAGAAATCTCAATAGAAAGATATATCAATGGAGAAATACAAAAAGAAGAAAAAAACAAATTATCGTCAAGTTCAAAAGAAAGTGTAACACTTAAAAATGATTATTATTCTGATGGAACAATAAAATCAAGTGGCGGTTTCAAAAATGATAAACCTGTAGGAATTCATAGAACTTACAATGAAAAAGGAAAAATCAAAAGTTCATCAACCTATGATGATAATGGAGTTAAAATAGCCGACGGAATAGTAGACGGAAAAGGTCGCGAACAAGGAAAATGGACATTATATGATGAAAAAGGTTCAATATCAGGAAAAGGCTCTTATAAAGCAGGAAATCGCGAAGGAGAATGGAATTTTTATTTTCCAAATGGAAATCTAGAGCAAAAAGGAGTTTACAAAAATGGCAAACCAGAAGGCGAATGGATTTGGTATTATGAAAATGGCAAAATACGTCGACACGAAACATTTTATCAAGGCAAAGAGGATGGCGAATATTGTGAATTTGATATTTTAGGAGATACACTCGAATTAGGAACATTTGTAGAAGGAGAAAAAACAGGACTTTGGAAAATAAAAAACGGAGATGTAGAAATATTTGAAAATTATAGCGACGACCAATTGCATGGCGATTACAAAGTTTATTATCGAAACGATAAAAGAAAAAAAATAGAAACATCATATTTGCAAGGATTTATTCATGGGAAATATGTAGAGTATTATCCAACAGGCAAAATTATGAAAGAAGGCAATTATATGTCGGGAAATCAACACGGAATTTGGCGATACTACAGCGAAGATGGTTACCTAGAAGATGAGATAGACTATTCGCAGGGAGAAATAGTAAAAGTAAATGGTTCGCCATTACCCAAGAAATAAAAAAACGCTCTTAACGAGCGTTTTTTTTTATTTTAAGACCTTTTCTACCTCAGACCTAATAGTTGACTCAATTAAACTCTTAAAAGGCGTTGCAAAGAACGGAATTTTACCATTAAACACCACTTGATTGTCTAATACATCAATATGTCCGTTTAATTGCATTCCGTTAAATTTACAAGCATAATCACCTGAGTTGTCAACCCATTTTTCTGATAAGTCAGAAACCTTATCCCCATGTTGTTTTTTTAATTCTTCAAAAAAAGATTTCATTTTAACTAGAGCTTCTTCTTTTGAGTATTTATGATCAACTTTTACTTCCATTTGTTTTATATTTTAATATTTCACAAATATATAAAATTATAATTATAAATTAAAACTCCTCTCCTATTATTATTACAACAATTACTTTAGAATTTAATAGATATTATTTTCTAAAATAATCACTTCTTTATAATATAAATAATTCAAAAATTTTTAAAATACCAAAAATATAGTTGCTAAAACAATCTCATATTGAAATAAATTATTTATAATTATTAGTTTCAAAATAAGATTGAAGCCAATCTGCAAATTTTGTTAATTTATTTTGATTAACAGTAAATAAAACTTTATTAATATTTTCGTATTTAGAATTTAAAATAAGATATAAATATTCATCTAAAAAATTGTTTTTAATTAAGTTAGTAAAAAAATTGACATAAAAATTTTCATAAAAATTATCTCTAGTTTCAATAGTTTCGCAAATGTCTGTTAAAATAGATTTAGAATTGTTTATAAATACATTACAATCAGGAAGTTTTGTATTATTATCAATATTAGATTTTTTTAAACCATTAATAAACATTAAACACGAAATAAGTTCTTGATCTGCTTTAGAATAATAGTTATTATCATTAATCTTTTGAGCAATAACTCTGTCAGACTCTTTAAAATTCATAATGTTATAGATATAATTGATAGCAATAAAAGAACGTTCCTCTTTAGGTTCAGTTAACAGAAAAAAGTAATAAGCTAATAAACTATGAATATAAAGTTCTTGACTATAAAGAGTTTTTGCTAAATTGAAATGAATATCAGGACAAAAATTATAACAATTAATAGCTTTAATAAAATACACACAAGCAGAGTCGTTAATATTTTCATCTTTAAAACTCAAAGCTTTACAATAAAAAGGTAAATATTCGTTAGGAAATTTTTTGGACACCTTATTATATATACATCTTTCTTCATTAAATTTATTACTATTATTTAAACACTTACCCAAAATAGTAAAACATTTCAACATATAATCAGAATTCATATCCACCACTTGTTTGGCATATTTTTGCGCCTTAGTATAATCATACATAGCAAAATAATTAACAGCCAAATAATAACAAACATAATCTTTCATATAGTTTTGAGAATAAAGATAAACAAGATTATCATTACTTTCCTTAAATTTACCCTCTTCAGAAAGCGAAACAGCTTTTTTCATTAAATCTGCATTAGCATTTTGACTAAAACAGAAATTTTTATTAGCAATAGATAAAAAAATGAAAATTAATAAAATTATTTTATTCATTTTATGTAATTATTTAATATTTGTTTTAACATATTTTGATTTTCAAGATGAATAGTATTTAATCCAACCTTTTGAGCAGATAAAATATTTTCAATTCTGTCGTCAATAAAAATAGTTTCTTCAGGAATAATTTGAGTTTTGTTTATAACATATTTAAAACAAGCAATATCAGGTTTAGCCAAATGTATTTCATTCGAATAAAATTTATGCTTGAAAATATTATTTGGCCAATTAGTAAGATTAGAAAAAAATTCAACATGAGTTTCGTTAGTATTACTCAAAATGAATAAATCATAACAATTAGCAAGATTAGATAAAATATAATTAAAATCTTTATCATAATCGTAAATCATTGCATTTAAACAATTTAAGAAATTCTCAAAAGAAATATTAACATTTAATAATTTAGAAGAATTACACCATAATTCATAAGGCGAAATTTTTCCAAGTTGAAAAAGGTTAAAAAAATCTCTTAAATTTTCATTATCTAAAAATTTTTTAGAAGAGTCTTTGCATTCGTTAATAAACGCAATTTCAGTAAGTTTGGCGTCAACATTTAATAATACACCACCTAAATCGAAAATAAAGTTTTTAATATTTTTCATAATTTTTAAAAAAAAATTTTGAAATAAGATTTAATTGTTTACCTTTGCAGTCGCAAAACGATAATAAAAGTCGTTGGACCCATAGCTCAGTTGGTTAGAGCATCTGACTCATAATCAGGGGGTCCTAGGTTCAAGCCCTAGTGGGTCCACAAAGCTATCAAAAATTTGATAGCTTTTTTTATGCCATAATAATTCTGTCAAGTCCCTGAGCCAGAGTTTTTCTAATTTCATTAAGTTGTTTAATTTGATCAAGAATTTCCATTTGTTTATCAACGGCTAAATTTTTATCTTTTAATTGTTCAAGAGTTTGTTTTTCAGCCATATTAATAATTTTTAGTTTGTAAGTAAGAATAGTTTTTGGAATATCCTTTTTATAAGTCATTTCAGGTGTTTCACAACTACTCCCTCTCCTACTCCAAATATTACTAAGCGCATCTTTTTGAATAGTTAATTCAGTAGCAATATTTCTGATTTTATCATCTTGATTATTAAGAAAATAAGAGGCATCGATTTGAACATTATTCATCAAATTTTGTTTATAATCTTCAAAAATTTGTTTAAAAACTAAGTTTTTTAATTCAAGTTCTTCGTTTAATAGTTCAGCAATAATGAAAGTTGCCACAGAAACCGAACTAACTTCACCAGTATTAACGTCAGTAACGGACTCAAATTCAAGATTACCAAAATTTATTAAATAATTAATAATTTCCCGTTCTTCAATTTCAGCAAAAACATTTTCAACAAAAGCCGGAACCGACTTAGATTTATCGATTTGGCTATTTTGCATAGCAAATTGTTCATCAGCAAATAATTGATCTGGAGAAACTTCGTTATTTTTATCATTATTAGATTTAGCAGTTTCTACACCTTGACGAAATTTGTTTTTGATGAATTCTTCATGTTGCTTTTTTATTAATCTTCCAGTTTCAGCATAAAGCGCATCTTCTTTAACATCAAGTAGTTTGCTACATTCTTTAATATAAACAGAACGCGTAACAGCGTTAGAAATTTTAGAAATAGACCCAACAATATTTGTAACCACTTCAGCCCTTTTCATAGGATCATCATTGCAGTCTTTAAGAAGAATTCTAGTTTTAAATCTAATAAAATCTTCTTCGTGTTGGTCGATATAATCTTGTAATTCTTGAGGAGTGTGAGAAAGAGCAAACGAGTCAGGATCTTCAGGTTCAGGTAAAAGAACAACCTTAACATTAATTTCTTGTTCAAGAATTAAATCAATACCACGTAAAGAAGCCTTAATACCAGCCCAGTCACCGTCGTAAATAACCGTTAAATTATTAGTAAAACGTTTAATAACAGATATTTGTCCAGGTGTTAACGAAGTACCTGATGAGGCAACAGTATTTTCAACACCCGATTGGTTCATAGAAATAACATCGCAATAGCCTTCAACTAGATAGCATTTATCTTTTCTAACAATAGCATTTTTAGCTTGATAAATACCATATAAAACATTACTTTTATGGTAAACCTCAGACTCAGGAGAATTTACGTATTTAGCAATTTTTTTGTCAGTTTTCATAATTCTACCGCCAAAAGCAACAACATTTCCAGCAATAGAATGAATAGGAAACATAACACGACCAGCAAATCTGTCAAATTTGTATCCGTCTTCTTTAACAATAGTTAATCCAGTTTTAACAAGAAATTTTTCTTGATAACCTTTTTTAATAGCCTCATTAGTAAGAGCTTGTCTATTAACAGGACTATAACCTAATTGAAATTTATCGATAGTGTCAGGTCTAAAACCTCTTTGTTTAAAATATGAAAGAGCTATGCTCCTACCCTCTTCAGTGTTTTTTAAGCAGTTAGAAAAAAACGACTGTGCGAATGAGTTCACAATCTTCATACTTTCACTATCTTCGTGTTGAGATTTTTCTTGTTCAGTTAACTCTTTTTCTTGAACATTAATACCATATTTTTTGGCTAAAAATTTCAGAGCTTCAGGATAAGTCATATTTTCGTGTTTCATAACAAACGAAACAGGCGTACCCGAAACACCACAACCAAAGCATTTAAAAATGTTTTTAGCAGGCGAAACAGAAAAAGAAGGAGTTTTTTCGTTGTGAAAAGGACAGCAACCAATATAATTAACTCCTCTCCTTTTAATAGTCATAAAATCTTGAACCACATCTAAAATTTGAGCAGTTTCAATAATTCTTTGTACTGTGGCAGAGTCTATCATTTTGTATATAAAAATAATTTTACAATTTTGGCAAAAATATCTTTTTATCAAGATTAATAAAAATAATTTTTGAATTTATTGTTTCTGATTAATTTTGCATAATTGCAAATAATAATAAAAACATTACTAAATGAAGAAAGGAAAATATACCAAAGGAAATATTATTTCACATAAAGAAATTGTTGATAATAATATACAGTCCGACCATTTATCTCAACCATTAAATGAAGATAGTTTTATAAAAAAACATTGGTCGATATTCGCAACTATAATTATCACAATATTTGTTTATTCATTTAATTTTGGAAATCAACCAACCAATTGGGATGATGATAAATATATAGATGCCAATCCCTTATTAAAAGATTTTAGTATAGAAACATTCAAAAAAATGTTTTTGTCAAAAGATAATGGAGAACGATATTTTATGGGTAACTATCATCCACTCACAATGTTAACCTTAAATATAGATTATCATTATTCAGAAATAGGCTCAAATGGCAAAGCATTACCAGAAAGATTTATAGCAGTAAATATATTGTTACATTTATTATCAGTAATATTTATCTATTTAATTTGTAATCAATTATTTAAAAAGCGTTTATATTCAATAATAATTCCAATATTATTTGCAATTCATACATTACACGTAGAGTCAGTAACTTGGATATCAGAACGCAAAGATGTTTTATATACAATGTTTTATTTTGCATCGTTATACATGTATATCTTATATAAAAAGCGAACTAAAGTATTGTTATATATAACAAGTATTTTATTATTTATACTCAGTTGTTTCTCTAAAGGTCAAGCAGTTTCGTTAACTATTTCTATCATATTGATAGATTACTTTTTAACAGAAGATTATTTGAAATTAAAAACACATATAAATAAAATACCATTTATAATAATATCATTAATATTTGGTTTAATATCAATAGAAGCACAAAAAGTAAGTACAGCCTTGTCTGAAGTGGATCAATATCAATTTTATCAGCGAATAGCATTTGGAAGTTATGGATTTGTACAATACGTTTTGAGATTGATATTACCATTAAAATTATCATGTTTATATCCATATCCAGATATTATAAATAGAACAGTACCAACACTTTATTGGCTAGCAGTTCCTTTATTTATAGGTTCAATATTATTAAGTGTATTTACATATAAAAAACATAAAACACTAACATTTGGAATATTATTTTTTGTATCAAACATCGCATTATTATTACAATTTATACCAGTAGGGAGTGCAATGTTTGCGGATAGATATTCATATATTCCATCATTTGGAATATCAGTATTGTTATCATTATTAGTAGATTATTTATTGAATATCAAGAATATAAGTAAAAATATTTTAATTTCAGCATTTTCACTTTATATATTATTATTATGTGTATTAACAATTGATAGGATAGGAGTGTGGCGTAATAGTAGAACCTTATGGACAGATTGCGTTTCAAAATATCCAGAAGCTGTAATAGGTTGGAATAATTTGGGAAGTAATGTAAATATGTTAGCAGATAGTTTATATAAAAAGACAAATCCTCAAAAATATGTAGAAGAAAAAAAATATGCCATCGAATGTTTTACAAATGGTATAAAATATAAGCCAGATTATGTTCATTGTTTTTATAATAGGGGTTTGGCCAACAAAGATTTGTTTGATATTACCAGTGATACCACTTACGAGAAACTATCTTTGGACGATTATACGAAAGCCATAAAATTTGATTTAAATTTTTCAAATGCTTTTCAAAATAGAGCCATAATATATGATTCGTACGGAGAACGTTGGTTAGGAGTAAATCAAGATTCAGCAAATTATTATTTTAATTTAGCAATAACCGACTTTAATAGAGCATTAGATTTGAAACCAGATTTTTGGGAAGTTTATATCAATAGGGGAGCTTCCTACGGAAAAAGTGGCAGATTAGAGCAATCGTTAGAAGATTTAAACGTATATTTAGAACACGATAGTTCAAATGCTTCAGCTTATTCAAACAGAGGTTTAGCATTAAGTATAGTAGGAGATTATGAAAAATCATTAAAAGATTTTGAACGCGCTATACAATTGGATAGTACCATGGAAGGAGCATATTATAATCAAGCATTAACCTATAGATCAATGGGCAATTATCCAAAAGCCATAGAAAGTTTAACCCACTTGTTGAAAATAAATCCATCAAATGGACAAGCATATTATTATCGAGGAGTTTATAAATATTTGATAAATCAAAAAACAGAAGCTTGTGATGATTTTTATACAGCTTTAAACAATAAATATATGCAAGCCGAAGAACAAATAAAGAAATTTTGCAACCAATAATTTTAAGTTTTCGTAAAAAAATTATGTATTTAAAAAAAAAATTATTACTTTTAACAATCTAAAGAAAATAAGTTCTAAGTGAAAAACAAAATTATATTAATCGGCATTTTGTTCTTGATATCTAACATGTTAGAAGCACAAACTCAAGAAATCATAGATGGTCAAGTAGTCAATAAAACAGATGAAAATCATTTAAAGCAAGGTTTGTGGATATTATTTTACGATTCTGACAAGAAACAGATATCAAGTAAAGGAAATTATGTAGATAATAGAAAACAAGGTGTTTGGACCGAATATTATCGCAATGGAAATATGAAAAGTTCTATTACATATAAAGATAACAACCAAGATGGTTATGTAAAACTCTATTATGAAGATGGAACTTTATCAGAAGAAGGAATTTGGAAAATAAATAAATGGGTAGGCGAATATAAATATTTTCGTCCTAGTGGACAAATAGCCTATGAATGGGAATTTGATGAAGAGGGTAGGAGAACCGGCGAACAAAAATATTATTATGAAAGTGGAAAATTAAGAATATCAGGTTATTGGGAAAATGGCAAAGAGTCAGGCAATCAATTAGAATATTACGATAGCGGAAGATTAAGATCAGAAAGTCAATGGAAAGATGGAATAACAGATGGATTGATGAAAGAATATTATGAAAATGGTAATCTACACGCAGAATTGGTTTACAACGAAGGAATATTTGATCCAGGACAATCAAAAATTTATGATAAAACGAAACAAAATAAAATAGAAAACGTAGTAAAAACTGAAGTGAAAGTTGAAGAACCCAAACAACCAGATAATGGTAATAATTTGGAAAGATTTGCAGGTTCAGGATTTCACAAAATATACGATACAGAAAAACGAATTATTCGTGAGGGGAACTTTCTCAATGGAGTTTTCATAAGTGGAAAACGATATTATTACAATTCAAAAGGAGAAGTAGTAAAAACCGCAATTTATGAAAATGGAAGAATTGTTAAAGTTCAAGAATAAATAGAAAGATTTTGATTTTAAGTTGTTATTTGTATTTGGCTGTCGGCAGAAAAATTTCTGTCGGCAGTTTTTTTTTATAAAAAATACTAATTTATTGAAGTAATTGCTTAATTTTGTAAAATTGTAATTTATAACGAAATAGATAAAAATATAAATCAATGGATAATAACTTACTTGTTTATAATTCTTTAAGTAGAACATTACAAAAGTTTGAACCAATCAATGCTCCTTATGTAGGTATGTATGTATGTGGTCCAACAGTTTATGGACCAGCGCATTTGGGACATGCTCGTCCAGCTATAACATTTGACCTTGTATTCAGATATTTAAAATATCTAGGATATAAAGTTAGATATGTAAGAAATATCACCGACGTAGGTCACCTAGAACATGATGCAGATGAAGGAGAAGATAAAATAGCTAAAAAGGCAACATTAGAAAATCTAGAACCAATGGAAGTGGTTCAAATCTATACAGAAGATTATCATAAAAATATGCGTCTTCTCAATGTTTTGCCACCTTCCATAGAACCACATGCCTCTGGACACATAATAGAACAACAATTGTTGGCAGAAAAAATTCTTGAAAACGGATATGCTTATGAGTCAAACGGTTCTGTATATTTTGATATTCAAAAATTTGCACAAAAATTTAAATATGGCAAATTATCCGGCAGAAATGTAGAAGATTTGTTGGAAAAAACTCGTACGTTGGATGGACAAGACGAAAAACGTAATCAATGTGATTTTGCATTGTGGAAAAAAGCATCTCCCCGCCATATAATGCATTGGCCAAGCAAATGGAGTGAAGGATTTCCAGGTTGGCATCTTGAATGTAGTGCAATGTCGCTCAAATATTTAGGAGAATATTTTGATATTCATGGCGGAGGTATTGATTTGCAATTTCCACATCACGAATGTGAAATAGCACAAACAGCAGCTGCCTTGGGTCATGATTCGGTAAAATATTGGCTTCACAACAATATGATAACCATCAATGGCAAAAAAATGGGTAAATCTTTAGGAAATGCCATGTCGTTAGAACAATTTTTTGCAGGCGATCATCCATTGTTGGAACAACCATATTCACCAATGACTGTTAGATTTTTTATTCTTCAAGCACATTATCGTAGTACACTTGATTTTTCAAACGAAGCATTAAAAGCATCTGAAAAAGGATTAGAAAAACTTATGTCAGCAATAAATGCTTTAGAGACAATTAAATCAGGAAATTCTTCGTCATTTAATGTTCAAGAATTAATAGATAAGAGTTTTGAAGCCATAAATAATGATTTTAATACACCAGTAATGATAGCACATCTATTTGATGGTGTAAAACATATCAATTTGATAAAAGATGGCAAAGAAACCATAACAGAAGAAGATTTAGCAAAATTGAAGAAATTTTATAATGACGTATGTTTTGATATATTAGGTTTAATGCCAGAAAACGAAGCAAAATCAAATAATAAATCAGATAATACAAAAGAAATTATTGGAAATCTTGTAGATATGGTTCAGCAATTGCGCAAAAATGCAAAACAAGAAAAAAATTATGCATTGTCAGATAAATTGCGTGATGATTTGAAAAATGCAGGAGTAACAATCAAGGATACTCGTGATGGTTATGAATGGAGCATTTAATTAAAATAAACTCTAGAATATTAAAAAAGGAAATCAATATTTTGATTTCCTTTTTTTTATGTAAAATATAGAATAAAAGATTAAAAACAATCAATCTATAATTCTATTTGTTAAATTTAATATCGTGAATAAGATTTTCATAAGAAATTAAGTCAACTTTTGCAGATCCAACTAATAAACTCATTTGAGCTCTAACAGGAATTTTGTTATCATCAGCCGAAATCCACAATTTTAACGCATCTTTGTCGGTGAAAACACCAGAAACTTCAACAACAGGAACAAATTGATAACAAGAAATTTTGCCAAGTTTACCAACTTTAATAGTTTCAGTTTTGATGTATTTTACTCTTAAAGGCCATTCTTCATTACCGAACCATGTATTAACATTAATAACTTCGTTAGGAGAAAGTTTACTTAAATCCATAGTTCTAAGATAATAAGCAGCAGAAATGATATCGTAACAATCGTGTTTAACAGAATGTTCACCAGATTTTGTACTATTAATAGTGTTGTTTTCGTTGTTGAAAGTAACAGTTATTTTTCTATTATAAGTAGCACCTTCGTGAACGTCTTCTAAAGATTTAGACGGTAAACATTTATTGTTAGGATCAAACCAAGATTGATAATCTTCACTAATTTTATAAATTTTATCAACTAATCCAATAGTTTTACCAAATGCTTTAACATGATAAATTTGTTTGTCGTTTTCAGTAATAAGTTTAGTTTCTAAAGACATTTTAGCACCCGTTACAAAAGCATAATAAATTTCGTAAGTAAGTTTTTCTTTAGGACCAAAAGTATTGTTTTGAGCATACGACGAAAAACAAAACATCATAAAAATAATAGCTAAGATTTTAGTTTTCATAAATTATTTAATTAAAACATTTTTGTTAGATTTAATAGCAATAAAATCTTTAAGATAAAAAGGTTCAAAATATGCGACGTCTACAAAATCATTATTTAAGAACTGTTTGTTGGTAAGTTTAGCCATATATGTTGCAGATGGTAAAACATCATTAATAAAAATAGCGTTTTCATTTTTAATAATTTTACTAATTTTATCTACTGCATTACCAACAAAAATAATTTTTTTGTTGATTAAAATATCATTAAACGAGTTTTCATCAAAAATAATAGCTTCACATTTTTTGATACAATTGTTTTGAATATCAAATAATTCAGTGTAAGCTTCATTTCTACCAGCGTCAATAGTAGAACAAATAATACAATTATTTTTATCGCAACAATAATCAAAATTATCAGCAACATGAAGTGCCATTGCTTGTAAAGTGTCAACGGCAATAAGTTTAATATCAGCTTGATAAGCTAATCCTTTACCGGTAGAAGTTCCAATTCTTAAACCAGTGTAAGAACCAGGCCCTTTGCAAATAGCAACTCCAGCTAAATCTTTAACTTTCAAATTATTATTGTTTAATAACTCTTGAATATATACGCCAATAGAAGCAGCATGATTTCGTTCATGGTTTTCTTTAAAGTCAATAACGTTATTATCTTGACTAAGAGCAACAGAGCAAATGTCGGTTGAAGTTTCTATATTAATAAAATAGCTCATATCACTTAAAATTAATTTATTCTTCTTCGTCGTAATAAAATTGATAAAATTTCATGCCAGATTCAGGGTCAACACCACGTCTAATTCTAGTTTCATCACCATGAATATAAATGTGGAAGTTTTTGTCAAGTTTTAATACACCTTTCATTTTAGTTTGAGCTTTTTTAGCAGCATTTTCAGAAATTTCAAAGCTATCAGCAAGTTGAACATTTTTTTCTTCGGCATATTGTTCCGAAAATGTGTTGAAAGCTTCAATAACTTCAGGTTGAGATAAAACATTTTCTTCAAAATCTTTTTTGTCAAAAGATTCGTTTTCTTTAAAATATTTGGCAGATTTATTTAACATTGCAATTTGTTGAGGTTTTTCCACTTCGTGTTCTTCGTTGTAAACCTCTTGAACAAAGTCTTTGCAAAGTTCCATATATTTTTGAGTTTGATAAAAATCGTCTTTACGCTGTTCAATACCTAAAAAATCGTTTCTCCAATATTGCGCCTCACTTTGTTTGTTAACATTATCTATTATATTAATTTTAAAGCCAAAATCTTGTTCTGTGTTATAAACAAGGCACGCTTTATCAATTTTATTTAAATTAATACCTTCCTCAATTTTAATATCAAAACCGTTTGAACTAGAGTCAATTCTAAGAAAATCTTGTTTAGTTTCAGATTTAAAAATACCAACAGCATCCACAAGTTCGTCATCCACAACTAAATCCGAAAAAGTTGCAATATATAAGTCTCCAGATTTAATCTTCGGGTGATTACCTGCGTCAAAAAGTTTAGTAGCTATTGTTTTGCTTTCGCTAATAAAGTTTTCAGAATTGCTAAAAATATTTTTTACAGAAACAAACACGTCATTATCTTGATTGTCAATTTCAGTTTTGAAACTATAAAAAGCTTCTTCGCAGAAATGTCCAAGAAAAAATTGTTGAAGCATTTCTTTTATAGATTCGTTGATTTCTAATTCTGATTCAGAAATAATTAATTGTTCTTCACGGGCTTTATTGCCAGTTTTATGAAGAATAACTTTATTTAGGTGTGCGTTTGAAAAATCTAACATTTTTTCTAAATTTATAATCTGTACAAAGATACAATCTTTATTCTATATTTATAATAAAATTCAAGTTAAATATTTTGTTATTGTATGATATATATATATCTTTTGAAAATTTGAATAATTAATTTTTTGAGTTATTCTTGTGCTTTTAATTTAAATAAAAAATTAGTATTTAATTTTTTCAAAATTTTCACCGAAAACCCCTGCAACTTTAGCAACAGAAATAAAAGCTTTAGAGTCTGTTTCGTCAATAATTTTCATGATAGGGGAGTAGTCCATTTTTCGAGCAATAATAATAATCACTTGAATATGTTCTTTAGAATAATAACCATGTCCATCAATCATTGTAACGCCACGTCCAACTTCATGGGAAATTCTGCTAGCAATTTCTTCACTTTTTTTGGAAAATATTGTGAATTGATATGATTGACGTTGACCTTCTAAAACCATGTCTAAAACAAAAGAAAATACACCCATAATTACATAACCATAGACAATTTTTTCAATAGAATGGAAAATTAAATAAGAACAAGCAATAACAATTAAATCATGGTATAAAATAATACGACCTGGAGAAATATTTTTACGTTTAGTAATCATCAAAGCTAAAATGTCAACGCCACCTGTGTTACCACCATTAACAAAAGTTATAGCAGTAGCCACAGCCGATAGTCCAGCGGCAATAAGCGAACACATAAAGGCATCGTCAACTAATGGTTTTGTAAAAACCCCTTCTAATAATAAGAAAAATAGAGCGATAACAACAAATCCAAAAACAGAATTTAAAGCAAATTTTAAATCAACTGTTTTAATAGCAGCTAAAACAAGAATTGTGTTAATAATAATAATAGAAATACCAGTAGGAAAATCAGTAGCAAAAAAAATCAAAGCGGCAATGCCAGAAACACCACCGCCTGTAATTTTTGCAGGTAATAAAAATGCTGACCACGCAAAGGCATATAAAAACAATCCAAATGTAATGAATATATAATTCTTTGCGTATTTTTTTATAAAATTTATAACATTCACGATAAAATTGATTTTATTAGCGTGATTTAATTTGTTACATTTTATTGTTTGATAGTCTTATTATCAGCAATCTGCTCTTCATGAGGTTTGGTTTGTTCTTTATTATCAGGAGTGAAATAGAGTGGATTACCAAAGTTTTTTTTATTTACTTCATGAGGTTTGGTTTGTTCTTCATTATCAGGAGTAAGAGTATTTTCATTTTTGGAATTTTTTACAAAAGCACCAACTTCAGAAGAAATAATACCTTCAGTTCTTTCAATTAAAATTTTAACTTTTTCCTCGTCTTTAGCATTAGAATAAGGACCAGCACTGTAATTGAATAAGAATTTTTCTTTTTTCAACATTTCAGAAGTACCTCTAGTTTTATTCCATCTATTTTGAGTTTGGTCAAGTTTATCAAAACCAGCAATAATAGACATAATAGCAGACATAATAGCACTAAGAATACCACCAATGTGATATTTTTGCCAAGGCAGCCAATCAATAATAGTGTCAGCAAAAACAATAATAGGAATAACAGCACCTAAAATAATAATCCATCTTTGATTTTTTAAATATTGTTTTTTAAAGCCACTAGCTTTGTCACTAAAATATTCTTCTTGATCATTTAGTCTAACTTTAAAATAAGTATCAATATCAAAAGGACCATACATTTCTTTAAACCTTTTGATTTTATCATCTTTCTTTTTGTTATCTGCCGAGTCGATAAAAATTTGAAATTTTTCTTTCATATCATCGCTCAAAGTTTTAGTAAAAGACGAATAATCAATTTTTTCCTCAACGGGATTTTGGTTTTGGGTATTTTTATTCATTGTTATTTTTATTTATTAATAATTCAATAGTTCAAAATTACAAATTTTTTTAAGAAAAAACTTAGTAAAAAAAAAATTTTTTTGAAATAAATTTCAGTTACAAAATCAATAAAGCGAAAAAAAGT
Organism: Bacteroidales bacterium; assembly: GCA_024413595.1. Lineage (GTDB taxonomy): Bacteria > Bacteroidota > Bacteroidia > Bacteroidales > UBA3824 > UBA3824. The sequence goes on along the minus strand of JAKSUC010000006.1, from coordinate 6,558 downwards.
CAATAGAATAAAAAAATAATTGATAAATATTTCTGATTTATAAAAAAAATTATTAATTTTATGGCTGAATTTATTTTGATAAAGATTTTATGGAACATATACAAATAGCTGCAACAGAAAAGTCTCCATTAATAGACTTTAATCCAGAAACAGGAACCCTTTTATTACAAGGACGTTCTTTGGTTGAAGACTCAGAAAGTTTTTTTCTTCCATTGGTAGAATGGATAATAAAATATTGTGAACAACCATGCAAAGGAACCGTTGTAGATTTTAAATTTGAATATTTTAATACAAGTTGTTCAAAATGGCTAATCACAATAGCAAAACAATTAAAAGTTTTGTATGCCAAAGACTCTTCAACCGAAGTAAATTGGTATTATGAAGACGACGATGTGTTAGAATATGGAGAAGTAATTTGTGATTTAGTGGATATGCCTATCAATATGATAGAAGTTGAAACTGAAGACGAAGATATTTAAGTCATTGATTTTATTATTAATATAAGGATATCGATTTTTGTTACGGTATCCTTTTTTTTTAGATTATGACGGTGAATTCATTACATAGTTTTATTGAGTATTTAAAATCTATTGGAGAAATAAAAGAAATTTCTTCATACGTAGATCCTATACTTGAAATTTCGGAATTTACCGACCGGGAATGTAAACAACCCAATGGAGGAAAAGCATTATTATTTACAAATAATGGAACAGAATTTCCCGTAGTTACAAATTTATATGGAAGTTTTAAAAGAATATGCTCTGCATTATATTGTGATGATATTCAACAAAAAAGCAAAGAAATAGAATTCTTTTTCAAAGCATTAACATCACCAAAAGATACATTATCCAAAAAAATCTCAATATTACCAACATTAAAAGATATTTCAAGTTTTTTTCCAAAAACAAAATCAGGACGAGGAATTTGTCAACAAATTATAGAACAAAATCCAGATTTATCAAAAATACCAATTCTAAAAACTTGGCCTTATGATGGAAATCGTTTTATAACATTACCAATGGTAAATACAAAAGATCCAGAAACAGGAATTAGAAATCTTGGAATGTATCGAATTCAAATATTTGGCAAAGATAAAACAGCAATTCATTGGCATAAACATAAAACAGGAGCACGACATTATCAAAAATATAAATCTAAAAATCAAAAAATGCCAGTAGCAATAGCCATAGGAGGAGATCCTGTATATGCCTATTGTGCAACCGCTCCATTGCCAGAAGGAATTGACGAATATTTATTGGCAGGATTTTTACGCAAAAAAAGAGTTTCACTTGTAAAATGTATAACACAACCAGAAATTGAAGTACCTTCAGACGTAGATTTTGTTATAGAAGGATATGTAGATACACAAGAGGATTTATTGTGGGAAGGACCATTTGGTGATCATACAGGATTTTATTCATTGCCAGATTATTATCCCGCATTTCATGTAACATGTATAACTCACAAAAAAAACGCAATATATCCCGCAACTGTAGTAGGAATTCCACCAATGGAAGATTTCTATTTATCATTAGCAACCGAAAAAATATTTCAATTTCCAATAAAAATGGCATTTGTACCAGAATTGAAACAATTACACATGCCAGCTTGTGGAGTTGAACACAATTTAGTATTAACAAAAATAGAAAATTCATATGAAGGAAATGCCTCTAAAGTAAAAAATGCACTTTGGGGAGCAGGTCAAATGATGTTTAACAAAATTCTTGTTGTATCAAGTGGAAATGCAAATATCGAAGATTATAAAAATTTTGCATTAGAATGTTTAAATAATTTTAATGCTACAAACGACGTATACATAGATAGGGGAGGGGTTTCAGACGTTTTAGACCATTCTTCCGAAAAATTTACTTGTGGTGGAAAATTATTTATTGATGCAACAATAAAAGAAAAATGCGTAAATTTACCTATTCCATTAAAATATAATAATGAATATTTCAAAAACAAATATTCAGAAATAGAAAATGCTAATACAATTTTGATAAATAATCAATTACCAATTTTGATAATACAAATAAAACAAAAATCAAAAGGTAGTGTAAAAAAATTAGCAACAGAAATTTGTCAAGAACCAGATTTGAATATCAAAATTCTATTAATAATAGATAGTGGAATAGAAATAAACGATATAGAAATAGTAGTATGGTATTCAGTAGGCAACGTAGACCCATCAAAACATTGTTTTGTGCAACCAAATCAAGTAGGTGGATGTCTATGTTTTGATGCAACAGCCAAAACATTAGAAGATGACGATTTTACACGTCAATGGCCAGAACCAGTAGTAATGTCACAAGAAACCATATTAAAAGTAAATAAAAAAAGTATAGAAATATACGGAACCGAAATATTACCATCTCCATCAGAACAAAATCAAAAATTGATAAAAACCAATGGAGCGGTAAGATTTATAAATTCAAAATGATTTTCATTTTGAAAAATTAATAACAACTATAATATAAAACAATCATTATCAAAAAATTAAAACAAAATTGAAAATGATTGTGGCTTGTTTTTTGAATAAAATAATATAAACCTTAACAGAATAAAAGATGATAAAGAATTATTTACTCACCGGACTAATATCATTGCTAGCCGTACAGTGCTATTCTCAAGCACCAGAAATGGTAAGTGTAGCAGGAGGAACATTTTATATGGGCAATGATTACACAATAAGTGTAGGACAAAAGAGCATAGAAGACGAAGCTCCAGAACACAAAGTAACTCTCAATTCGTTTTTGATGAGCAAAACCGAAATTACTTTTGAATTATACGATTTATTTTGCGAAGCAACTGGCGTAGAAAAACCAGACGATGGTAGATTTGGACGTGGACAAATGCCTGCCGTTAATGTAAGTTGGAACAATGCCATAATGTTTTGTAATTGGTTAAGCAAATGCGAAGGATTAGACAAATATTATCAAACAAAAATTGATAGTTTGGGTATGACTGTAAGCATAATAGAAGGCGCAAATGGTTATAGATTACCAACCGAAGCAGAATGGGAATATGCCGCAAGAGGTGGAAATACTAAAAAATCATATTCATATAGTGGAAGTAATGATTATAACAAAGTTGCATGGTGTCGTAGAAATTGCAGTTCTCCAAAACAAGTTGCAACAAAAGAACCAAATTCTTTAGGACTTTATGATATGTCAGGAAACGCTTGGGAATGGGTTTGGGATTATTACGACAGAAATTATTACAAAAATAGTCCAGAAGATAATCCAAAAGGTCCAGAAAAAGGAAACACAAGAGTTTATCGTGGAGGAAATTGGAATAGCAATCTTGATGATATGAGAATGACAGGAAGATATTTCTTTGCTCCTAACAAATCTACAAATATGATTGGTTTTAGAATAGTTAGAAGTAACTAAAATTCTTAAAAACGAATATAAAAGCTGTACTAATTAGTACAGCTTTTTTTGTAATATACCAATAACAAAAAAAGGATTTTAAAGCAAAAAATTGAAAAAATGTACCAACCTAAAAATAAAACATTACTTATAACTAATTATTACTCACAGCTTAAAAAAATAATTGATTTTTTTTCAAAAAAATATTTGGAAATACAATAATAGTTTCTACCTTTGCATCATCAAAACAAGGTCAGTTAGCCAAGCGGTTAGGCACCGGTCTGCAAAACCGTTCAGGGCGGTTCGACTCCGCCACTGACCTCTTTTTTTTTATCCATATATTAAATGTTTCCAAAAAAATTTTCTCAATTTTTTATTATTAATAATAGTGTTTAAATAATAATTTATATTTTTACCGAAAACTTTGTTACATATACTCACTTTATAAAAAGATTATGAGAAAGAACGATTTAAATATAGTAGGTATCATACCTGCACGTATGGGATCAAAAAAATTCCCAGGAAAACCAATGGCTGATATATTAGGAATGCCTATGATTGGTCACGTTTATAATAGAATGATGCTTTGTGAAGATTTTGATGATGTATATGTTGCAACTGACGACAAAGAAATAATCGATTACATAAAATCAATAAAAGGAAATGTAATTGAAACCAAAGAAAGTCACGTTGGAGCAATAGATCGTGTTGCAGAAGCAGTAAAAGGAATAGAAGAAATAGAACAAACAAAATATGATTTAGTAGTATTAATACAATGTGACGAACCAATGGTTACAAGCAATCACGTAGGATGTGCAATAAGTCCAATGGTTATGGAACCCGACTTGCAAGTAACCTCAATAATGGCAGAAATCACTTCTGATGAAATATTTGAAGATCCAAACGAAATAAAAGTAGTTGTAGATAATAGTAACAATGCCTTATATTTTTCTCGCGAACCAATACCATCAAGAAAACGCGGTGTTCAAGGCTGTCCAAGATTAAAACTTCTTGGTATTGACGTTTTTAGAAGAGATTTTATAGAAGAATTTAATGATATGTTTCCAACACCATTAGAAACATCAGAGTCTATAGATTTATTAAGAGTTTTAGAAAGTGGAATGTTGGTACGTATGAGTTTAACCGATGAGGTAACATTTTCAGTAAACACACCAGAAGAACTTGAAAGAGTTAAAAAATTAATGTCTGAAGATTATTTGGTAACAAAATATCTAAAAAAATAGAATATAATATAATGAGCAACAGAGAAGTAAGAGTAAGATTTGCTCCTAGTCCTACAGGAGGACTTCATCTTGGTGGTGTTAGAACTGCCTTATTTAATTATCTTTTTGCAAGAAAAAACAACGGTAAATTTATTCTTCGTATAGAAGATACCGACCAAACAAGATTTGTTCCAGGTGCAGAAGAATATATTATAAAATCGCTAGAATGGATTGGTTTAGACGTTGACGAAAGCGACTTAAAAGGTGGTGAATACGGACCTTATAAACAAAGTAACAGAAAACACCTTTATCGTCAATATGCAGAACAACTTGTAAATGATGGTTTTGCATATTACGCATTTGATACTCCAGAAGAATTGGAAGATATGCGAAAAAAACTTGAAGCAGAAAAAGCATCTGTTCAAAGTTATGGTCCTGCAACAAGAATGACTATGAAAAATAGTCTAACACTAGGAAACGAAAAAACACAAGAACTTTTAAATTCTGGCGTTCAATATGTTGTTCGATTTAAAATGCCCGAAAACGAGAAACTAGTTTTAAAAGATATAATTCGTGGTGAAATTAGTGCCGACACATCTTTATTAGACGATAAAGTATTGTTTAAAAGCGATGGTATGCCAACATATCACCTTGCAAATATCGTTGACGATCATTTAATGAAAATAAGTCACGTTATTAGAGGAGAAGAATGGTTACCATCATTGCCATTACACTATTTATTATATAGAAGTTTTGGTTGGTTAGACACAATGCCAGAATTTGCACATCTTCCATTAATTTTAAAACCTGACGGAAAAGGTAAATTAAGCAAGCGTGATGGAGATCGTCTTGGGTTCCCTGTATTTCCACTTGATTGGACTGATCCTAAAACTGGCGAACATTCAAAAGGTTACAAAGAAACAGGTTATCTTCCACAAGCATTTATGAATATGATGGCTTTGCTAGGTTGGAACCCTGGAAATACAACTCAAGAAATTTTTACAAAAGAAGAACTTTGTAGTTTGTTTACACTAGAACACGTTAACAAATCAGGTTCTAAATTTGACCCTGAAAAAAATAAATGGTTCAATAAACAATATATAGAACAAACATCAAACGAAATACTAGCAGAATACTTTATTGAAGATGCAAAAAATGCAGGATTTGAAGTAAATAAAGAAAAAGCATCAGTATTATGTGGACTTGTAAAAGATCGTGCACACTTTACACATGACCTTTGGTTGCAATCAGAATATTTCTTTAAAGCTCCAACAGAATACAATTCTGCAAACGTAAAGAAATTTTGGAAAGAAGACTCTCCTGAATTGCTTTCAAAATCAGTTGAAATACTAAAAGGTATTGATGATTTTACATCTAAAAATATGGAAAATATTGTTTCTGAATGGATTAATTCAAACGGATTATCTTTTGGAAAAGTATTAAATCCTATGCGTTTAGCTCTTGCTGGCGAATGTAAAGGTCCTCATATTTTTGATATTCTTGAACAACTTGGAAAACAAGAGTCTATAAAACGTATTGAAGATGGAATTAAAAATATTAAATAATAATATTTTTTGAAAAATATATTAAAGCGATTGTAAAATATTCTACAATCGCTTTTTTTTACCAATATGTCTAAATATAAAACAAATATAAACTTAATAATCATTAATATTTTACAAAATTACTGCTTTAATCAACTGAAATTAATAAAGTAATAAAAGTCTCAAATTATTTATTATTAAATTATATACATAAATAATATATATTATTAGAGCAAACTAGAATTTTAAAGCATAAATAATATACATTATTAGAGCAAACTAGAATTTAAAAGCATAAATAATATACATTATTAGAGCAAAACAGAATTTAAAAGCATAAATAATATATATTATTAGAGCAAACTAGAATTTAAAAGCATAAATAATATATATTATTAGAGCAAACTAGAATTTAAAAGC